>CAZSVH010000001.1:0-18831 GCA_964610235.1 uncultured Methanospirillum sp.
AAGACCGGTGCCCCCTGCCGTGGGGAGCGGGTCGAGAAGTATAACCAGCTGCTGCGGATATCTGAGCTGATCGGCACTTCTGCCCTGTATGCCGGCAGAGGGGCTTTTACCACCCCCCGGTAATCACTCGGTCCCCCTCCGGGGAGCGTGGGAAACCGGTTACCCGTCCGCCCCCTTCCCCCCTCTCCAGGCCGGTCCGGAGGATGATCCCGGAGCCGGGACATCCTCTCCCGGTTCCCTGTTTTTCGGGCATATGTCTCCTGAATATGGCAATTGGGTCCGGATTCCGGCGTTTTCTGGAAGGTCCGGATCCATATAAATGAAAAAAATTGTCAGACAATTGTCTGCCTGTTGTCGCACAATCCCGATCAGATCAGATATCCTCTGAGAAATATAGAATAGGTTCATCAATGATGCCCGGATTCAATTATATTTCGATCCGGATGTATCAGGATAACTCCCGGTTCCTGAAAATAAAAAAATTCGCAGATCTGTATTAAATTTTTATTATATACTAAGTTTTATAATTGTATAACTTCTATTACTATCCTCTCTCTTCTGCCCTGACCGGGTTCCTGCCGGAATCTCCTCATCACCGCACCGGTACGGTTCGATATGTTTAAGGTGCCTGATGCGAAGTTCTAGCTGGTGAATACCCATGCAGGATGTCATACGGACAAAAATAGACTACCCGAAAGTGGCCAGTCTCATGAAAGAACTCCTTCACCTGGAAGGATCACCGGTAGCGGTTAAGTTCATCACCAGTGCGGAACACCTCCCTGAAGGGGTTGGCGGTATCAGTGAGACGGTTCCTCACTGCCAGATGGTGAACCGGGCCCGCAAGAACGGGGAGATATTCTATGCAACCCGGGACAACCACGCCTGCATGGGAGGAGCGTATGCCCTCGGCCTGCGGGAGATAACGGCTTCCCTTAAATCCGGGGAGTTCTACTATAAACTCGGAAAGTATGACAGCTGGCCCTCATGTAAGCGGACGATTGACCGGATCCCCCATGTTGAATCAGGTGCGACCTATGCGACCGTGTACGCCCCCCTTGAGAAGACCCCCTTCGACCCCACCATCGTGCTGATCATCACCACCCCGAAGATGATGCTCAAACTGGCACAGAGCAGCCTCTACTTCCTTGGAGGGAGGATCACCTGCAACTTTGCCGGGATCCAGTCGGTCTGTGCCGATGCCTCTGCCCAGGTGTATCTCACCGGTCAGGTGAACTTCTCCCTCGGGTGTGACGGGTCACGGAAGATGTCCGGGATTCAGGAGGAGGAGATGGTGATGGGCATTCCTGCCGAGATGCTCCCTTCCATCGTCGAGGCCCTGCCGGTCGTCGTCGGTGCAGCCGGCTCCTCATAATTTTTCGTCTCATCCGCCCCGACAGGAGACTGCTCATGATATCCAGATCTTTATCAGGAGAGAGTATCCATTCTCTTCCATGATTGAAATCGTCCCCATCGGGGTGATACACTCACCCTTCACCAGACGGGGAGATGCTCCCCGCCAGGGGAGACTGACCGAGGTCCGTTCAACCATCTCCCTCTTTCCGGAGTACCGGGAGGGATTGGGGGAGATGATAGGAATCTCCCATATCTGGGTTCTCTACTGGATGGACCGGGCTGAACGCGATACCCTCTTCTCCCGGAGGCCTGACTGGAAAGAGGCCCGCCCGGTCTTTACCATCCGGTCCCCTGCCCGGCCGAACCCGATCGCCCTCTCGGTCGGGAAGATCGTCTCCATCGATTCTGGTGATATTACCGTATCAGGGCTGGAGGCCCTTGACGGTTCCCCGGTGATTGATATCAAGCCGTATATCCCGGGCATCGATGCCATTCCCGGGGCCCAGTACTCATCCCTGACCCACCATGACGAGACCTCCTGCTGAGCAATGGTCACCCTGGATTCACTCATGAAGGCAGGATCGGGAGAAGGGGTCACGGATGCCTCTTCCGCTCCGAACCTTTGGTGATCCCGGCGGGTTTTATGGGTTGCCTGAGGGACGGACGTGTCCCCTGGATGGGATTTCATCAGGAAAAACAGCAGGAAAGATCTGATCCATGAGAATTAGTCAGGGTTTTCACCGATGATCAGGGATTGAAGGGGATAATCTCAGGGCTGCCTGAGAGACGTATCTCATCCCTGTCCTGAGTCCTGCCTCCCCCGGTCGTGTCCGGAGAGGGAGGGATTAGCCCCTGGTCTCTCTCTTTCCCAGGCCCAGCCAGTATCCGAAGACCAGTCCCAGGATGATCCCCCCTGCTGCGGTCTGCAGGGAGAAGAGGAGCGATTCTATCTCACCACTTGGGGGTTCCCACTGGGCGACGACCGGGGTGAACTCCTCCTCCGGCACTCCGCTGATCTCTGCTATCACCCCTGAGGCCACGGAATCAGTCCCGGCAAACTCAGAGCTGGTGGTCATACTCGTCAGGAGGAAGAGGCCGATGAAGACGGCCAGGACCAGACCGACGATCAGCTCAAGCCGGTGCCCGGCCATTATGCCACCTCCTCTGCAGAACGGATCTGGTCAGGGGAGAAGATATCCAGTGAGACCAGGATCTCCGGCCTGAGTTGCATGATGTACTTGAACACCAGGGTGATGATGCATCCTTCCATGACTGCCAGGGGGAGCTGGGTGAGGGCGAAGATGGAGAGGAATGCAATGAACGAGGTGATGAACCCTCCTGTCCCGGCAGGATACGCCAGGGCAATCTCCAGGGAAGTGACGACATAGGTGATGATATCTGCAGCGAACGCAGCCGCGAAGACGGTGATGAAGATGTTGATCCGGGTATTCTTCATCAGGCGGTACACCGCGTACCCCGCAAACGGGCCGCAGATGCCCATCGAGAAGATGTTCGCTCCCAGCGTGCTCAGTCCTCCGTGGGCCAGGAAAAGGGCCTGAAAGAGGAGAACAAGAGAACCTATCACCGCGGTGACGAACGGACCGAAGCAGATCGCCGAGAGACCGGTACCGGTCGGGTGGGAACAGCTCCCGGTCACGGACGGGAGTTTGAGGGCTGAGAGGATGAAGATGAACGCCCCGCAGACCCCGAGAAGCGGGAGCATCTGCCGCTCCCGGCTGATGAGGGCACGGATCCTGATCAGTCCGTACACAACACAGGGCAACGAGAGTATCCACCAGAAAACACACCAGAGCGGGGGTAAAAATCCTTCCATTACGTGCATGTATACTTCCTCTGATACCAGACAGGATCAGACAGGAAAAATATTTTGAATTAATTCTATTTAAATTGATCAAGCCTCCCCCGGAACCGTCGGCCTTCTTCCCGCAGATCCTGCCTGCAACCCTGCCCGGTCACAGGCCGCGGCCCGGGTATGCCATACCGGAAAAGAGATATTTTCCTCTCTCGTACGTAGTGCAGAGCTTATGATAACGGTACGGTCTCTCTGTCCAATCCTCGCAGTATTGGTCGTCATCTCGGTGATGATTGCCGGTTGCACGTCTCCTTCGTCCGATCCGGCCCCGTCCCGCCTGCCTGTCACCGCCCATGCAGAAAAGACCCCTGTCCCGGTACCGGAGGAGACACCGGAACCGGTCATCCCGGCCGCCGGTCAGACCCCTGAGGAGGAGCCTGAAGAAGTGACCGTTCTCTCCCTCCCGGATGCATCGCCCGGGATGATCCCGTTCGGGACCGGAGATATCTCCCTCTCGTACCCTGATCGGTTCGCCCCGCTCGGGAACACATCGCTGGAGAAGATGCGGGAGGTTGCCCGGCCCCAGGGGATTGAGATCCTCACCATCCTGACAGCAGGGGACAGCAAGGATTCGATACAGGTCACCCGCCAGACTGCAGAGTCCTCGATAGAAGGGATCTTCAACGAGAAGATGGCGATAGCCAACGAGGTTGCCGTGAACGGATCAGCGAACGTGATATCGATGACCTTCACCCGGTATGAGGTGGAGAAGCTGACCCTTCCTGACGGGACCGGAGCCGTGAAGGTGAGCGCAGAGAACTCAGAGAAGGGGACCGCTGTCACCTACCTCCTCTCAGAGCCCGGTGCCATCTACAATATCAACTTCATCTATGACAGTCCGGAACGGGCAGAAAGCCAGAACCAGACCCGTGAAGCACTCATCGGGACACTCCGCCTGGTCTGATGACCCGGCCCTGACACTCTTCTCCTCGTGTATCCGGCCCCCGTCTCTCCCCTCCGGGACCGGTACCGTTTCATCCCCTGCCGATCCAAAGATATGCGATGATACCCTGCCAGATCGGAGGACGGGGAACCGCCCTGCAGTTCGATGACGGCATCACCCTGTACCTGGTACCATGCTCCCGGTTCTGCCTCCTCTGTGACACCCATCTCGGCCCTGACTCGATGGACGAGGTCATCTCCTACATCAGGAGCCGGCATCTGCCCGACTCCCTGGTGATCTTCAACTCCCACTCAGACTGGGATCATATCTGGGGGAACTGCCGGTGTTCCGGCTCACCCATCATCGGCCATGAGTTCTGCCGGGAGCGGATGATCGAGCGGGGAGAATGGGATCTCAGGGAGAACCGGCACCAGACACGCGGGGGCGTCAGGATAACCCCTCCACAGGTCACCTTCTCAGAGCGGCTGGTACTGGAGGATGAGGGGATCGTCTTCCGGCATGCACCAGGCCATACCCGTGACTCGGCAGTCTGTGCTGATCGTCCGGGCCGGGTTCTCTTCCTCGGTGATCTTGTCGAGGATCCCATCCCCTACCTTGATGACGGTGACCTTGACCGGTACCTGGCGACCCTGGAAGCGATCCTCACGGATGAGGCAGAGATCCTCCTCACCGCCCACTCCGGGGTGGCAGGCCGGGATCTCGTGGCCAGGAATATGGCATACATCACCGCGGTCAGAAATGGGGAGAAGATAGACCCCGGAGTCTTCGGGGCGTATGCCCGGGTCCACCGGTGGAATATGAACCAGCGGATCTTCCTCAGGTATGCATCACTCATCCGGGATCGGGCCGGGGACCAATACTCCCTCACCGGCCTTCTGGACCTGGCCGGAGACCTGCATGAGGCAGACCCGGACGATCTCGGCCACCGGCTGGCTGATCACCTCTCCCGGGGATGAACCTCCTCCACGGCCTGCAGGCATCCCTCCCCGCAGACGAGCAGGCAGAGGCCGCAGCCGTCGCAGCGGGAGAGATCGATCGCCGGCCCGTCACGGGTGAGGGTGATCGCCTGATACCCGCCGTCCCGGCAGGCGGTCACGCAGCTGCCGCACCGTCTGCAGGATGCCGGATCCGCAGCCACCGGGTGAACCCGGCTGGTCCTGTCCATCTCCTGGTGGCTGGCAAGCCGGGTCAGGGATCTCCCCCGCATCGCATCAGGTGACGCCCATCCCTTCAGGGCAAGGTATTCAGAGAGTCCGTCAGTGAAATCCCTGATGATCCCGTACCCGTTCCACATGACAGCCGTGCAGACCTGGACCGCAGAAGCGCCCAAAAGCAGGTATTCTGCTGCATCCTGCCACCGGGATATCCCCCCGATCCCCATGATCGGGAGTGGTACGGCCCGGGCGATCCGGGAGACCATCAGCAGCCCGACCGGCCTGACCGCAGGACCGGAATAGCCCCCCGGTGTCGAGTATCCCCCGGCGGCAGGGAGGGGGACCAGCGTCTCCAGGTCAACCCCGATCAGGCACTGTATCGTATTGATGGCCGATATTCCTCCTGCACCCCCTTCTGCTGCAGCCACGGCGGCAGGAGCGATATCAGTGATGTTGGGGGTGAGTTTGACATAAACCGGGATATCCACAACCGATACGACCACCCGGGTCAGTTCCCTGACCATGGCCGGATTCTGCCCGATGGCGGATCCGACCCCGGCCTCGGGCATGCCGTGGGGGCAGGACATGTTCAGTTCGATTGCGTCAGCCCCTGCCTCCCGGACCTGGCAGGCAAGGTTCTGCCAGGTGGCAGGGTCAGTGTCACCCATGATGCTGGCGATGAGAATCCGGTCCGGGAACTCCTGCCGGATCGCCCCGATCTCAGCCGTCCAGTAAGAGACAGTCTTCCGGCTGAGGAGCTCATAATTCTCAAACCCGAGGAGCTCCCCCTTCTCCCCCCGCCATGCACCGAACCGGGGGGAGAGGTCGCGGATAACCATGCCGTCCGGCCGGATGGTCTTGATCACCGCCCCTCCCCATCCTGCTGCAAAGGCCCGCCGGATCATCTCTCCTGACGCCGTCGGCGGTCCTGATGCCAGGATGAACGGATTTACCAGGTTCAGGGTGCCAAGCCGGGTCTGCAGACCGGTGCCGGAATTCATACGGATGGTATGTGGTTGAGAGAGAAAAAACCGCCTTCAGGCGTCCTCTCCGTTCTCCCTGTCCTGTATCTGTTTGAAGAACCGGCAGGTCTTGGAACCTGAAGCCCCGCAGTCCTTCTCTTCGACCAGGGCTTTCTTTCCGGTCTTCTTCTCGATGACGGCAGATGTGAATCCGACATCATCGGAACAGACCGTCGTCTCCAGGTCAGGGAGGCCCGGGCAGTCGGGATCCTCTGATATGGTGATGATCAGCTGCCTCTTCTCATGGTCCGCCTTCTCACCCTTCATGATCCCGATCCCCATCTCTCGAGAATCCGCTGTAGTTTGGGGATGAAGCCGGTGATCGAGAGGGATTCGGTGACAACCTGGCCATAGGGTGCCCGGCCGGCGATATACCCGGCATCATCCGTGTTCTTCTCCGATGCTGCTGTCCCGCACCGGCGTTCTATCGCATTCCTGAAGCAGTACTGCATCAGCCGGTCGAGCTCAAGCCGGGTCATGGGGCCGGGATTCGGCCGTTTTCGGTGATGTTCCCGATGAAATCCCATGAGAACTCGTAGTTGTGCTTTCCTTCCATGTCTCACGCTCCTGCTGGCGTGGTGGTGGTTTTCGGTAAAATAGACTCCCGGTCTCCCGGTATCGCCAGCGGGGTCATGAGCGGGATGTGTGAAAAAAAAGAAAGGCCGGGCCGTTTGGCCTCGTCAGTAGTTGTCGCACCAGATCTCAAAGTACGCCTGCGGGTGGGCACAGGCCGGGCAGGGGTCCGGTGCAGAACTGCCTGAATGGACGAACCCGCAGTTCCGGCACTTCCACCGGGTCTCGTTGTCCCGGGTAAAGACCGTCTTCTGCTCCACCCTGGCCAGGAGCCGGCGGTACCGCTCCTCGTGGGATGCCTCAACCCTGGCGATCTGTCTGAAGATGTTGGCGATCTCCGGGAATCCTTCCTTCTCTGCAGTCTCTGCCGCCTCCGGGTAGAGGACGCCCCATTCATGGTGCTCACCGTCTGCTGCCGCTTTCAGGTTCTCGGCAGTGGTCCCGATGACTCCTGACGGGAATGACGCGGTGATCTCTGCCTCCCCGCCGGGGAGCTGTTTGAAGAAGAGTTTTGCATGCTCCTTCTCGTTTTCTGCCGTCTCCATGAAGATTGCTGAGATCTGTTCGTATCCCTCCTTCTTTGCAACGCTGGCGAAGTAGGTGTACCGGGTTCGGGCCTGAGACTCTCCGGCAAATGATGCAAGGAGATTCTTTTCGGTCATGCTGCCTTTCAGATTCATATTGTGATCAGGATCTATTCTGTTTCAGTTCATATCAATATTCGGTCATGGGAGGAGTGGCTTTCTCAGGGCCACTGCTCCGGGGGTACCTCACCGGATCAGGGTCTCTGCTGACGGTCGCAGAGGTACATCCGGCAGAGATCCGGCCGGGTCTGGTGGATGGTGCAGACACAGCAGCCATCCCCCCTCTCCCGCAGGAACGGGCAGGCCAATGGACGGGTATCATGCATGGATGATCTCTCAAAGAGGTCCTGTTTATCCGGATCGATCCTGACAGCCTGCTCCACCCCGGTCGGAAGATACCGGATCCTGAACTCATACCTCCCGGTCTGTTCCGCGATCCCGAAGATCTCGCCCATAAAACTGCAGCAGTATCCGCACTGCCTGCAGGCCCCGGTCATGACTCCCTCTCCCACGCTCCCGCCATCAGGTTCTGCTCCTGCGTCCGGTCTCTCTCTCATACGTATGGGGAGGTGTCCGTTTGTACCCTTCCTCCCGGTTTGATCCTCCCTGCCATCATGGCTGCTCCCGGCTCTGGCCGTGATTCGGGACGATACGGGGTGGAACAAACCAATCATCATAATTAATCTCATGGCTCAGTACTGAGAGGATGAAACGACTCGTCTTCCTGATCCTCGGACTGGTCATCAGCGGTCTGGTGCTGCTCCTCCCCCTCTCAATCTTCGGGACATGGGAGATCCAGGCCACTGCTGCAGTTACCCTCCTCATGGTTGTCTGGTGGATCACTGAGGCTATCCCGATACCCGCGACAGCCCTGATCCCGCTCGTCGGGTTTCCTCTCTTCGGGGTCCTGACTCCGGCTGAAGCCTCTGCCCCCTATGCAGACAAGACCATCTTTCTCTTCCTCGGGGGATTCATCATCGCATCAGCCATGCAGAAATGGAATCTTCACCGGAGGATCGCTCTTACCATGATCCTCAGGACCGGGAGCAGCCCGAAGATGATCATCCTCGGGTTCATGATCGCGACCGCCTTTATATCCATGTGGATATCCAATACCGCGACCGCCATGATGATGATCCCGATCGCGGTCGCGATCATCGGCACCCTGGGTTTTGGTGCCGTCAGGGAAGACGGGGAGAATCCTGAAGAGATGGACTTCGCCCGGGCCCTGGTCATCTCCATCGCGTATGCCGCCTCGATAGGAGGACTGGGCACCATCATCGGCTCACCCCCGAACGGGATATTCATCGCCCAGATTAAGGCCCTCTTCCCCGACGCCCCCACGATCGGGTTCATGGACTGGATGATGTTCGGTGTGCCGCTGGTGGCGATCTTCATCCCCCTGACCTGGCTCTGGCTGATCTACGGTCCGTTCCGCAACCTTCCCCGGGCCCTGCCCCATTCGATGGAGGTGATCCGGTCAGAAATCTCCCGGCTCGGCCCGATCACGCCCGGGGAACGCTGGACCCTCATCGTCTTCGTGATGACCGCCCTGATGTGGATCTTCTCGGTCACAAAGAAGATCGGGGATATCACCATCCCGGGACTGGATATGCTCATCCCCGGGATAGATGACTCCACGATCGCGATGTTCGGGGCCATTCTCCTCTTTCTCCTCCCGGTAAACCTCAGTTCCCGGGAGTACACCATGGACTGGGAGACCGCAGTCAGGATACCGTGGGGGATCCTCCTCCTCTTCGGGGGCGGGATCTGCCTCTCCAAGGCATTCATCTCATCCGGCCTCGCCAATGAACTGGTGAACCATCTCACCTCCCTCAAGGCCCTTGATGTCATCATCCTCATCATTCTGGTCGCGGTCCTGGTCTCCCTCCTGACCGAGGTGACCTCTAATACGGCCATCGCCTCGGTGATGATGCCGATCCTCGCGGTCGCCTCGGTGAGCCTGATGATAAACCCGGTCATCCTGATGCTCACCGCTGCCATGACCGCATCCCTGGCCTTCATGTTCCCGGTCGCCACCCCTCCCAATGCGGTCGCCTACAGTACCGGGTACTTCCAGATGCGGGACATGCTCAGGACCGGGTTCATCCTGAACTTCATCGGTGTCTTTCTCATCGTGGTCTTCATGTACTCGGTCATCCTCTGGGCCCTGGGGATATCCTTCGATCTCCCGGCCTGGGCAGTCGCCCCGAAGGTATAATCCGACTCCCCCTTTTTTTCCGCCTGTAGCATGCCCATCACCAGAGGGCCGGAGGATACCGGCAGGGATATCCGGTCTCTTATCAGAGGTTCTGCATGTACAGGCGGGGTCCGGTGATCAGAGAGAGGATTCCGGAGTGGACAGGGGTTGCCACGTCAGCAGGGGCCGGAGAGGGGCAGGAGATCAGGCACGGGCTCTCTTCTGCTCCCGCCTCTCCTGGCTCTGCCCCGGTCTGACCGGAACCGGGAGGGGTTTGAAGAGAACAGGGGGATGTATCCGATCGTTGTCTGTGCCAGGGTCTGCATGTTCTTCTGCCTCCAGGCAGGGCTGCTGCTCATCGGATCAGGGGTGAAAATTCCGATCCCCGGCCTCTTTCTGGTGCTGATCGGGCTGCTCTTCGTGGTCTTCGGTGCCGTCCTCACCCGGCTCAGACCGAATACCCCCATCGGCATCCGGCTCCCCTGGACGCTGCGTGATGAGGAGAACGGGAGAAGAACCCATCACCAGGGAGGATATCTCTTCAGCGGGGGAGGTCTGGTGCCGGTGGGTGCCGGCCTGTTTCCTGGTCGTTTCTCCTCCTTCCGGGTCTCATAGTGGTGATATCATGCTATCTCATCCTCTTCTTATACCGTATCTCCCGGAATTATGATGACCGGTAACCGCTCAGACTCCCCGGGCATTCCGGTATTGGTCATTGGTTACGGAATCTCTGTGCCGGCACCTGCCACCGCATCCGGCTGGCGGGATTCGGGAAAAATACCGGCATCAGCGTCTCCTTTCCCGGCCCCTGGCTATTTGCCGAGAAATTCGTCCGCGTACCCGGAGGCGATGATCTTTGCGATGATGGGTGTCTTCTCAGTGTACTGGATCGTGAGGAAGTCCAGTGGCCGGGTCAGGGAGGTGTAAAAGAGGTTTCTCCCCGAGAAGTAATCAGAATCGGTGAAAAATCGCTCAAAATTCTCTGCAAAGAGGATCATGACAACCCGGTACTGCCGGTCCCCGATCGAATGGCAGTCATGAACCTTCAGCCCCGGGAGTCCGGCCCGGTCATAGGTGGATGACTCCTCGGCCACCCACTGGACCGGACATATCCGGCTGAGCGCCGGGATCATGGCGCTGATATAATTCTTCTCTGTCCCTTCGGCATACGGGTAGAGGATGGCGATATCGTCAGGTTTCAGCCCTGAGAGGTAGTGAACACTCTTGATAGAGCTGAGCAGCCGCTGTACCAGGTAGACCGCATACTCCACCTGGTGCTCATGTGATGTGTTCCAGACGAGGAGGGGTCTCAGCCCGCTCCGCGTCTGGCAGTCACAGAGGAATGCAAGCCGTTTGAAATCTTCATCAGAACCCGCCTCAGGGAGGAGAAACAGGCGTGCCAGGCAGAGGATCTCCCGGGTGTTCTGGAACGCCTTTCCGATCGTGATCCCCAGATGATGGATATGACCGTGGATATGGATCCCGAGTTCCCGCCAGTTGATCCCTTCCGGCCCGTGGCATCCCTCTTCTCCGTCTGCCACGAGGATGAGGTCCCCGTGGTCCGGATCCCTGAGAGCCAGGCGTGCAGACCTGAGCCAGCCGGCCGGAAAGAGATGTGCCTCTTCGATGAAGACAGCATCGTACCGGTGAACATCCCCCTCCCCTCCTGACATCCGCCGGAAACAGGCTTCTCCTAACTCATGTTCCGAATCAGGGGACGAATCCGGAATATCCTCCCAAAATCCCTGCTCTCTGACCCAGCCCGGGAAGGTGCTGACCCGGATCCGGGGATACCGCTTCCATGCATTCGTGAGACGGGTCAGCAGAGCCTGGCTGGAACAGAGAACCAGGATCCTCTCCTCCTCCTGCTGCATATGCCTGACCGCACCCCGTGCGATCAGCAGGCTTGTCTTCCCTGATCCAGCCGGACCGCAGATCAGGTGATGGCCGGAGGTGATCCGGTGGAGAATCCGTTCCTGGTCACAGTCCAGAATCTTCAGGGACGCCACCGTTCTGACAGAGTCAGCGATCTCCATTGACGTGGGGAGACCCACGACGATCTCATCGTGAATGACCGCACGCAGTGAGTGGATCTGCTCACAGGAGAGGGGGATATTCACCCCGTGCGGATGAACGAGGGATTTGAGGAGGATGAGCAGATCCACCACCCCGCCGTGTTCGAGCTGGATCATCGTCTCCCTGGTCATAACCTCATGGGCCGGGTGGTTCTCAAAAAGGGTTTTGAAAGGGTGATCCGCAATCCCTTTATCTGTGCAGTTAGGGAGAACGAGGAGGTTTCCGGTCGGAAACCGGAACCCGGAAATGTTCGTCTTCGCCTCCAGGATCTCCGAACAGAGGGGGCTCCTCTTTGCTTTTCTGAGGATCTCTTCCAGGTACCGGTCTGCGCGATGGATCGGGTTCTCCTCAGGATACCCGTTCTCTTCTCCGATACGGACTTCTGTCTCAGAGACTTCTCTGATCTGACGGGGATACCAGTGTCGGATCGTGACGATGAGGAGACCCAGGTAAGGGCTGATGATGATGCAGTCCGGGCGGTGAGGGTTGATCAGGGGTTCGTAATAGACGAGGTAGTCATCCGGAAGACGCTGGAGAAGGGACAGAATGCGATGAGCCCCCCGGGGCGCTGATGATGGAATATTCTCCGGAATGATGACTGCCAAACCTCTCACCTGTCTGTGGGTGACTGTTTATACCACCTGAGAATATAAAAAACATGCAGATTTGCCGGAATCCGGATTCAGAGCACTGATGCCGGACTTCCGGGGGGTGGTCCCCCTCCCCGGTACCCGCCTGGCGATCTCTATCATCTTCCCGGTTCCATAGAAGCGTATGATCCTTCTCCTGGTGATCATCCTGGTCCTGATGATCCTCCTCATCTCGCTTGCATGGCGGTTCTGTTCAGAGCAGCGATCCCTCCCCTGCCCGGTCTGGATGAGATGGCTGCTTGATCCCCCCTTCCCGGGTGGTCCCGCTCCCCGGACCCGCCGGACGATCAGCCTGCTGGACCTGCAGCCCGGGATGGAGATCCTGGATGCCGGGTGCGGTCCGGGGAGGCTGACCGTCCCGGCAGCAGAGCAGGTCGGCCCTGCAGGCCATGTCACCGCGATGGATATGCAGGAGGGGATGCTGGATCTGGTCCGCAGTCGTGCAGCAAAGAAAGGCCTCGAGAACATCTCTCTTCTCAGGGGGGGCATTGGTGAAGGCCGGATCCCGGAAAACCGGTTTGACCGGGTGATCCTTGTCACGGTCCTGGGGGAGATTCCTGACCGGGATCAGGCGGCTGATGAGATCTTCCGTGCCCTGAAACCCGGGGGGATCCTGCTGATCGAGGAGACGATCCGCGATCCGCATTTCCAGACCCGGGCAACAGTCCGTGAGCTGGCCGGAAGGCACGGGTTTGTCGAGCTGGGGCTGTATCCGACCATCTTCTCATATACGATCCTGCTGCGGAGACCTGCCTGAATTCCCTTTCCTCTTCCCATTCCTGAGTTCCTCCAGCCAGGCGTTGAGAGACGGGACAAAACCGGCACGCAACCGGTGAATCTCCGGGGATACCCGGACCTGCCGGCACCCTCCGGTGATCCCATCCCGGGTTCTGACCGCCGGGAGGGTTCCTGAGAGACCGTCCCAGTCCGTATTGACCGGAAAGCCTGCTGTCTGGAGGGGGGGATCCCAGGTTGCATCGATGAGCGGCCACGACTCACCCAGGCGTGCCCGGCAGCAGAGATGGAGGGTATCAGGAAGGAGCGGCAGGGCAGCGGTCAGCTCTGCCGGGTACCGGACCTGCTGATCCTGCCACCTGAACGGGATGAAGACCATCCGGGTCTCAATCCCGGTTCGCTGGAAGAGGCGTGCGAGCAGGTGGTGCTTGGGTCCGCACCACCCCCGGTTCTCTTCGATCATCCGCCTGATGATCTGCGTCCCGTCCCTCCACTCAGGGACGATGGCATACGGAATATCCCTGATATGGGTGAATATGCTGATCCTCTGCTGCAGCGGGTCCAGCCCGCCGGTCCATTCTGAGAGCAGATCCACAAGGAACTCCTCCTCTTCAGGATCCGGCCTTTCCGTTTCCGTATCCTCCCCCCCTCTCTGATGATGCCTCTCTGGCAGGAAGAGCGATAAGGGTTCCGCCGGGCTGATGGATCCCCTGGCCAGGCCCCGGACCGGGAGATCAGAAGAGATATCCGGGAGAAAGAGAAACCAACTCATATGAAGCCGGTTATGCTTCTCGTAGCGGGAATCCTCCTCTTCCTGGGGACCGGGCTGGTCAGTGCCGGACCAGCCCCTGACCTCTCAGGAACGTGGATCGAAGAGATGGTAGACGGATATATGCATTCGGGTGAGCGGTTCAACACGATCTCGGCCGGCGATTACTGGATCATCACCCAGCAGGACGGTCTCATCACCGGGACGAACTTCTTCACCACTCCGGGTGGTGAGGTGGTCGAGGAGCCGGTCGCCGGCGTCGTCAGTCCGGAAGGAACGGTCCTGAGTCTGGTGGACTCGAGTGGCGGGACCTATACTGCCACCCTGACCGGTGACGATACCCTTCTGGTGCAGTACCTGAACACGGGTGACCGGAAGGAAGAATCCGGGTATGCCTTCGCCTTCCGGCAGATACTGAAGCGGGCTGAGTAGCCGTTTCACTCTCTTCATTCTCTTTTGTACGGCACCACGGCTCCCTGAACCGATCAGAAGACCTCGGTATGATCCGCAAAACCGATGAGTATCAGGGATGGATCAGGGTCGGGAGTAAGACGGAAGATAATTCTGAGTTCAAGAGTGATACGGGCCGCATACATGCCGGTAAGTCTTCCAGACAACTGATGCGTCTTCAGGGAAGGATGGAACGGATCAGAGGCGAGCAGCCGGATCCTCTCCCTGGAGATCCCGGCATACCGGGGATGCGCCTTCATCCACTCCTGGTATCCCTCCCTGAACGGTTCATCCCAGATGAGCGGGTACATCAGTCGGCCAGCGATGCGAAGAGCTCTTCAGGACTGCCCCTCTTCACGTCTCCTGACCGGTAGTTCTCGTCAGCTTCGCACGCCCGGACTTCCAGACGACGGCGACGGATATCAAGGACCTGCCTCCCCATCGTCTCGTAGAGGTAGGTACGGTCCTCTTCCGGAAGTCCGACGATCATGTCCATGATTTGCGTTAACGTTCCAGGCATGGGGGCCATGAGCTATACTATGATAACCCGGTATACATATAAAATATCTCCCGGAAGAAGGGGCTCTGGTTTGCCGGATTTTTCGCGATCAAATTCAAAACCGGGCAAATATCAAGAGTTCTGCGATCCCTTCCGCTCTCCCGGCTGTCTCCTCTCCCTGCGGTCATCTCTCTCATCCGCTCTGCATCCAACCGGAGAATCCGGGGAGAATAAAAGGAGAGACACTTATCCCTCCCTCTCCAATAGGGAAGGTACATGCGGGTCTGGTCCCTCCGCCCGCCGCACCTCCCGGAGACTGGTGTTGTTATGTCCCTTCCTCCCCGCCGGGCTTTGGATCAGACGATCCGCAACCGGATCTTTTACACGCTCTACGCTGCCGTCTTCTCCACCATGATAGGGGTCGGGATCGTCATCCCCCTCCTCCCCCGGTACGTGGCGACCCTTGGGGCCAGCGGGATCTGGATCGGTGCGATATTCTCCTCGTTTGCCCTCTCAAAGGCCCTCTTCCTCCCGGTCTTCGGGCGGCTCTCAGACCGGCACGGGAGACGACAGCTCATCCTGGCAGGCCTGTGTGCATACACCGGGATCTCTGCCCTGTACCTCTGTGCCACCTCGGTGACTGAGATCACCCTCCTCCGGTTCTTCCATGGAATGGCCTCGGCGATGGTTCTGCCGGTTGCCATCGCCTACATCTGTGATATCTCACCTGCCGGTGAGGAAGGGAGGTATATCGGCTCGTTCACCAGCTCAACCTGCCTTGGTCTCAGTTTCGGCCCCCTCCTCGGCGGGGTGATCCTCGACCTTGCCTCGATGAACGTGGTCTTCCTCTCCATGACGCTCCTCTCGCTCCTTGCCCTGGGGACGACCGTGGTCTTCCTCCCTGATGTACCTCCCCGCCCGGCAGTCCGGAACCCCTCCTGCTCTCTCCTCCTGCATGCCGGGCTCCGGGGACCGGTCCTCTACCAACTCATGTACGCCTTTGCGAACGGGACGTTCATGGTCTTCATCCCGGTTATCGCGATCCAGTCCGGGAGCCTCTCTGCAACCGAGACCGGTCTGGTCATCCTGGTCTCTATCCTCTCCACCACGGTATTTCAGCACTTCTTCAGCAGGATATCCAACCGGTTTGGCCGGTACCAGCTGATAGCCACCGGCTCGGGCCTGATCGCCTCTTCGCTGATCATCGTCCCCTGGCTTACCGGGCTTCTCCCCTTCCTCTTCTCTTCCCTCCTCATGGGTATCGGCAGAGGATTATCGCTTCCGGCGATGTACGGGGTGGTCGCCGGGGTCGGACGGGAGGTCGGTCATGGCAGGGCCTCGGGGATGGTGAACACCGTCCTTGCCATCGGTCTGATCATCGCTCCCCTCGTCTCAGGGGGGGTGATGGACGCTTCAGGCCTGGCGGTGGTCTTCTTCGCAGCCGGGATCATCAGTCTCCTCTGTGCCCCGGTATTCATCCGTATGGGGCGCAATTCTGACCTCTCCTGATCCGCCCCCTGCCCTTGGTGGTTATCCCCCTGATGCCGGGAAATGGACACTGATCTGATCGGTGAAGGTCGCCGGGTTTATCGGTTTCTCGATATAATCTGTCGCCCCCGCAGCCAGGATCTTCTCCCGGTCACCCGCCATCGCATAGGAGGTGACCGCGATGATGGGGATCTCCGCAAGCCCCGGGGTGGCCCTGATGACCCGGGCGATCTCATACCCGTCCATCCCCGGAAGCTGGATATCAAGGAGGATGATGTCCGGGTCTGAGTCCTGTGCCCGGGCGATCCCCTCTTCTCCGTTCATGGCCTGAATAACCACATGATCCTTTGCTGTCAGCAGAAACTGCATCAGGTACATGTTCTGCTCATTATCCTCGATCACCAGAATTCTGTATCCCATCTTCTTACCCTCCCGGGGCAGGGATGGTCACCGTGAAGGTGCTCCCCACTCCCGCCTCACTCTCAACGGCTATGGTTCCTCCGTGCATTTCAACGAGTTTTTTACAGATAGAAAGGCCAAGCCCGGTACCCTCATGCTTTCGTGTCGTCCCTGAATCGATCTGGTGGAACGGAGTGTAGAGATCGGAGATATTTTCAGGCGCAATCCCGATCCCTGAGTCACTGACCGATATCACCACCCTCCCCTCCTTTCGTTCTGACTTCAGGGAGACGGCCCCCTCCTCGGTGAACTTGATGGCATTGCTGAGCAGGTTCATGATCACCTGTTCCAGTCTTCTCCGGTCCCCGGTGATGACCCCGGTCCGGGGATCCACATCAGTCACAAGCCTCAGGCCCTTCGCCTCGGCTGCAGGCTGCATCGTCCGTGCGACCGAGAGGAGGGAGGCTGAAATATCGATCTCTTCTGAACTGATCTTCAGTTCTCCTGCCTCAATCTTTGAGATGTCCAGGACATCGTTGATGAGGGCCAGGAGATGGCTGGCACTCTGCCGGACCATGCCGAGCTGCTTCTCCTGCTCACTGCTGAGGGGTCCGGCAAGACCCTGGAGAATGATCCCGGTAAAGCCGATGATGGAGTTCAGGGGGGTCCGGAGTTCATGCGACATGGTTGCCAGGAACGCAGATTTTATCCGGTCCGCATCCTCAGCCCGCTCTTTGGCCACCCTGAGATCATGGTTCGCATCCTCCAGCTGCTGCGTCCGTTCAGCGACAAGGTCAGTGAGATGATCGCGGTACCGGGAGAGTTCCTGGTTTGTCAGCCTGGACCTCTCATCCTGGTCCCTGATGGTGGATAACATGGAGCTGAATGACCGGGAGAGTTCTCCTATCTCTCCCGGATCCTCCTCCGGTATCTTCTGGTTCAGATCCCCGGTCTCTGATATCTCCCGAGCAATACCGGTCAGACGGGTGATCGGGAGGATGATGGTGCGGTCCACTGCAATCAGGGTGATGATGCTGAGCAGGATGAGGGAGAGGATCACGAAGAGGAGGATCGTGACGATCGACTCTGACATCTCCTTCTCAATCTGGGTGAACGGGATGATCATCAGGTATTTCCATCCCAGCTTCGGGGAGGTATAAAAGACCAGGTATTTCCCGGGGATGGTCAGGAATCCCTCTGATGAGGTGAAGAGCACCGGTGCCTGTTCTCCCACCACTCCCCGGACATCGGTGAACCTGAGTACCGGGTCACGGGAGGCGAGAATCGTCCCGGTCTCATTGGTGAGAATGATCTCCCCCTCTCTCCCGACATCGATCCCGGTGATGTAACCGGTCAGGTTCTCAAGGGTAATATCGGCCCCGAGGACGCCGATCACCGACCCGTTCGAATCCGGAATCGTGGTGACGATCCCGATGTTCACATCAGCAGTCGTCAGGGACGGGTAGGGATCGGTCCGCATCACCTTCCCGGGATTGCCCGTTCCGAGGATGTACCAGGGCCGGTCCCGGGGATCGTATGCCGTCGGCCGTGCCCGGGGGTGCGACCTGACGAACGTCCCGGTTTCCCGCCCCATGTACACCGAGTTGACTGAGGGGTGCGTGATCCGCAGGGCATTCAGCTCGTCGATGATCGCCTGTTCCTTATCCCCGACAGAATACCGGAAGGTACTCTCGGTTACGTTGAGGAATGAGGTGAATGCTGAGTCATCTGCATACCTGAGATCGGGATCTATCGCGATCTCACGGATATCATACTCCACCTCGCTCATATAGGAGGAGAGAGCAAAGTCCATCTGCCTGAGGTGGCTGATGGTATCCTCCCGTATCGACTCCAGATTCTTCTCATTGAGAGAGGATGGGAGAACCACCCCGATGCCGATGAGGACCAGCATCATGATGCAGATATAGAGAAGCAGGACCTTTGACCTGAGTCTCATGAGTATCGAACTCTTTCTCCCTGCCCCATATATATCTGTCTCCCTTCCGCGACTGCTCCACGGAGCGGCGGTTGATGGCCGGTATCCTCACTCCTGGTGCCGTATCCGGTAGCGCTCATCAGGGATGAAGATCTCGAACCTGGCC
>CAZSVH010000001.1:18841-41895 GCA_964610235.1 uncultured Methanospirillum sp.
CCGCCACTTCCCGTTCGGCACGGTTATCTCAAACCTGGCCCCCTTCCCCGGCTCCCCGGTCTCAGCGATCTCCATCCCGGTGATGCTGAGGATCTCCCTGACCAGGAAGAGACCCAGCCCGGTCCCCTCCCCGTATCCTTTCGTGAAGATCTCCTCCTTCTCATCAGCAGGCACCCCCGGCCCGTCATCCCCGATGAAGATGACCATACCCTTCTCCTTTCTGGCGCACCCGGCGGTGATCGCGGAAAGGCCGGTCGCATACTTCTTCGCATTGTCGATGATATTGTAGAAGACCTTCTCAAGGAGTGGATCCGTGTAAATTTCGAGATCCGGACATGCACTGCCGGTCTCCTCCACGACAAGGGGGATAGTGGTCCCGTTCATGACCCTCTTCAGCATCTGCATCACCGGCCTCCACTCAGGATCCGAGGATCCGATCTCCTGGAACTCCCGTGCAATTCCGATAAACTCGTCGATACGGCTGACGGTTCGGTCTATCTCCCGTGCAATGCGGATCACATCCCCGCTCTCATGCTCGTGCTGCAGGCGGTCAACGGCAAGAAGGATGATGGACAACTGGTTTCTGATATCGTGCCGGGTGATGGAACTGAAGAGATTCAGTTTCCGGTTGAGTGTCCGCAGGTTCTCTTCGGTACGCCTGCGGTCTGTCACATCACGGATAGACTCGACAGACCCGGTGATCTCATGGCCTGAGTTGTAGAGATGCACGGCCTTCGCCCAGAGATATGCCGGTCTCCCGTGGAGAGATGGGATGAAGATGTCTCCGATGAGGAGATCCTTCCCGCTCATCTGGATCTGGTAGTTGTCAGGGACCGGGGCCTCCGGGTCATCGAGGAGATCCACCAGGAGGGGGCGGTCTCTTCCATACAGGAGGGTGGCGATCTCCTGTTTGTGTATCCCTTCCAACCGCTCAGGGGGAACCCTGAGCAGCCGGGCCAGCTCCTGGTTCCAGAATATCACCTTCCCCCCGCGATCGATGGCGAAGGCCGGATCAGGAAGGAAATTGAAGACCGCTGCGAGCTGGGACTCTGAGGCAGCCAGCGCCTCCTGGGCCCGGATAAGGTCGGTTATCTCGCTCAGCATATTCAGGGTCGCCGGCTTTCCCTCCCATTCGATCCGGATCGCATTCGTCTTCACCCAGTGCACCCCTCCTTCCCGGTCGAGGAATCTGAAGATGTAATCATCCCGGAAGTCCCGGCTCTCGAGCCGTCTGAGGTAATTCCGGAAGACCAGTTCCTGGTCATCAGGGTGGATGAACCGGGTAAAGGGCTTGTCAATCAGTTCCTCCTGTGTAAACCCGGTCAGGTCCCTTCCGAGCGGATTGATGTACCGGAGATTGCCTTCCTGCGAGACGATGATGATCTCCCTGGCATTCTCGATGAGGGTCCGGTACTTCTCTTCCAGCTCACGCCGGGCCTTCTCCTCCTCCCTGATGGGAGAGAGATCGATGACGATTCCCCGCAGGCCGGATATCTCCCCCTTTTTTCTGACCGGTATCGCCTGGATGAGGGCAGGGAAGACCTCCCCGGTGCTGCGGACCATCCCGACCTCAGACCTGTCTTCCCCCTCATCACGGAGCCTCAGTTCAAACCGTCTCTGCACCGCTTCCCGATCCGGATCAGCGATGAACCTGAGGTAGGATATCCCGGCCTTCAGGTCTTGTGGGGTGATTTGGAAGGCAGAACAGGCATGCGGGTTGAGATAGACGATCTCCCCCTCCGCATTGGTTTCAAAGAGAGACTGGGGGAGGAACTCGGTGAACTGCCGGTACCGTTCCCTGCTCTGCTCCAGTTCCTCCTCGATCTCCCTGATTGATGTGATATCACGACAGAAGAGGACCATCCTTCCGCAGTTCTGTTTCAATCCCTTGATCGGGTGAATGCTCCACTCGTAGGTTCGGTTGTTCCACTCTGCCGTGACCCGCTGATCCGTCCCGCTCTCACGGGCAGACCGGATCCCCTCCCTGACCCCCCGGTCCATGATATCCGGGAGTACCTCTGAGATTGCCGGCTGATTCTCCCGCCCCGGGATGGAGAAGACCTCCCCGGCGGTCCGGTTATAATCCAGGATCGTTCCCCCCGGTTCGACGAGGAGACTGCTGTCCCCGAGGGCATTGAGGAGTGTCCGGGTGCTGTTCTCATGCTCTGCCACCAGGTTCCAGCTCTCGACCAGTTCTGTATACCGGCTGTTCAGTTCCCTCTCCGCACGGATCCGGGTTATGAACTCGGAACAGTCATGGAGGAAGAGGGAGATCTGCCGTATCTCGGTGCGGGTATACGGGTCCCGCCGGTTGACGGACCCTGATACGAGGACCGGGAACGTCTCCTCTGTGTGAGGGATACAGAGGATACGGGATACCGCGATCCCCGGGAGGATCCCGGGGAGGGTGACCGGATGGCGGGGACACTCGGTTATCTCATGCTCCCCGGGCGGCAGGTACGGCTCCAGTTCCCCAAAGACGATATCCTCTCCGGTCTCCCGGATCCCGATCGCCCCGTCTTCCCCAAGGGTGTATACCTTCCGGCATAAGGATCCCGGCTCCCCGGCGATGAGAAACCCTGACGGGCTCCGGGTGATCTGCAGGGACATCCTGAGAATAAACCGGTTAATCTCATCCTCAGACGCCTCCTTCATCATGTACAGGTCATGGAGGACGACCAGCCGCAGCTCGTTCATCCGCCTGACCTCAGCAGCCCGGACCTCTTGTGTGATATCACTGATGAGGAGACTGTATCCGGTCACGATCCCGCCTTCATACACCGGCGAGATGGCAGTCCGGGTGTGAATGGCGGTACCGTCCTTCCGGTAACAGATCCCCTCAGACTGCCCTGCAGAGGGGAGGGTGGTGTTCTCTCCCGGTCTCTCCTCCTCCGGGCATATCCTTGCCCAGGGTGCTGCGATCAGGTCCTCCCGGGGATACCCGAGGATGCTGCAGAGATGATCATTCACCTCGGTGATGACGAAGGCCGGATCAAGAATGGCACTCCCCATCAGGGTATGGGAGAAGAAACTCCGGTACCGCTGCTCACTCTCGATGAGTGCCTTCTTCGTTCGATCCCGATCAACCGCGATCCGGATCTTGTGGATGAGCTCTGAGAACTGGACCCGGACCGGGACTCCCTTCTGGACATAAAAGATTGCTCCCCGGTTGAATGCCTCAACCGCAACCTCCTCCCGCCCCCTCCCGGTGAAGAGGATGACCGGAATATCAAGCCCCCTGGCATTGATCTCGGAGAGGAACGCAAGTCCGTCCATCCCGGGCATCTGGTAATCTGACACGATGATGTCAACCCGCGTCTTTTTGAGGATGGCAAGCCCCTCCGTTGCTGAGGAGGCGCTGATCACCTCCAGGTCCGGTTCCCGGGATAGGAAGGTGTCTGCCAGATCGCGGAGTGGTGCTTCATCATCCACGTACAGAACCAGAATGCTCATAGTGCTGGTACTGAAAATGATCTTAAGGTATTAAAAGTCGCATCGTGGTGTCCGGGTCAGGAGATGAATCCGGCCCTCAGGTATCCGGCGAAAAAAGGGACGGACATCGGCTCCCGGCGGCTCCTGGTGATTCAGGTTGAGATCAGGAGGCCGGGCAGCCCACAGGGGTTCAGATCGTAAACCGGTCGATCTCTTTCTGGAGGGTGGTGATGATACCGTTCACCGTCTCCACCACGTGCTGGATCTGATCCACGGCCGCGGAAGACTCCTCTGATATGGCAGCGTTCGAGACCGCGTTCTCTGCAGTCTTCCGGATCATATGGTGCACCTCGCTGATGCTCGCCGTGATCTCCTCGACCGAGGCAGCCTCCTCCTCGGATGCTGCCGCGACGTCAGATATGTTCCTCGCGATATCCTGGAGCATCCCCACGATCCTGCTGAATATCTCCAGGGTCTGCTG
The DNA here is from genome assembly GCA_964610235.1 of uncultured Methanospirillum sp. Classification (GTDB taxonomy): domain Archaea; phylum Halobacteriota; class Methanomicrobia; order Methanomicrobiales; family Methanospirillaceae; genus Methanospirillum. Next base: position 22,755 of record CAZSVH010000001.1, read on the forward strand.
GACATCGGTATACCCGGTGGAGACCTGAACCTGTGCCTTCTCCATGATCCCGGTGGCACGTGCCGACTCCCGGCTGAGTTCACGGATCATCTCCTCGATCTTCTCTGCTGAGCGGTGGCTCTCGGTCGCGAGCTGCTTCACCTCCTCGGCGACGACCGCGAATCCCCTTCCTGCCTCTCCTGCCCGTGCTGCCTCGATCGCTGCGTTCAGGGCGAGAAGATTCGTCTCGTCAGAGATGGAGGTGATGATCGCGATCACGCTGGTGATCTGCTCCATCTGCCCCTTGATCGACTGGATGAGGGTGCCGATGTCTGAGGTTGCCGCCTTGATCCCTTCCATCCCTTCCCCGGCCTTCTTCGCGAGTGCCTGCCCCTCGTTGCTGAGCTGGTTCCCGTCATCAGCCAGGCGGGAGACCTGCTCTGTCTTCTCTGAGATGTCAGAGACCGCGATCGAGAGATCCTCCATCGCCCTGAGCACCTGGTTCGTCCCTTCACTTCCCCGGTCAGCATTCTGCGAGACTGCTTCGGCGTTCTGCGCCGCCTCTGAGGCTCCGCGCGAGACCTCGTCAGCCGATGCCTGAGCCTCCTCTGCACTGGCGGCCAGTTCGGCCATCTTCGTGGTGATGATCTGCAGGGTCCCTGAGACCTGGATCCCTATCTCGTTCATTGCGTCCCTGAACCTGATGAAGTCCCCGGATACCGGGATTCGGGGATCAAACCGTGCCCTGAAGTTGTTTCCCGAATACTCCCCGGCAAGCCGCATCGCCTCATTAACCGGTCCGATAACGGAATCCAGGGTTGAGTTCACCCCGGCAACGATCCTGGCATACTCCCCGGTAAACGCGGAAGCGTCTCCCCTGACCGAGAGATCCCCGGAGGATGCACTGTCAGAGAGCCGGGTCATGGTCCGGGTCACCTCCGCGATTGCAATCTTCATATCCTTCATCGAAGAACCCAGGATGTCCTTATCCCCTGAAACCGGGACCATGACATTGAGGTTCCCCTGGGCGATCTCGGCGGCAGCCTCTGCCTTCCTGCGCATCCCCTCCCGCATGTCCCTGAATGCATCGGCAAGCCTGCCGATCTCATCCCGCTGGTGAATGCCGATATGGGTATTCAGATCCCCTTCGGCGATCGCCTGGGAGACCCGGGTGATATGGGTGATCGGCTGGGTGATCGTCCGGGCGACGAAGACCAGGACCCCCATCCCGATCAGGGAGATGATCAGACCGATGATGATCAGGGTGACGGTCTGGGTGGTGGCATCCGCGGTGACCACGCTGGTCGGTGCGAAGACCACCACCGCCCAGGGTGTCTCGGTATCACCGATCCTGACCGGAACGACCGATCCGATAAGGGTCCCGTCATCGAACTCCTCTGCCTCCCCGGATGCGATCACCCGGGTGATCATCGCCGGGTCAAGACCGAACGCTCCTGCAACCTCTTCCAGGGGTTTTCCTGCCACATCCTCCTCACCCGTGGCTCCGGCAACCAGGCCTCCGTTACTCACCACGACCATCTTCCCGGTCCCTGAGTAGATCGCCAGGGTGTCAGCGATCTCCTCAATATCAGAGATGGCGACGTCTACCGCGACGATCCCGTTGAAGGCCCCGTCCCTGATGATCGGTGCGACCAGCGAGGCCATCAGCACCGGTGCTCCCTGCATCGTCTCGATGTAGGGATCGATCACCGAGCCTTTCAGACTCTTCTTCGGCAGGTCATAATAGCTCCCGGGATCAGCGCTCTTCTCGTCGTATATCTTCCTGACCAGGGTCCCTGCGGCGTCACGGTACCAGTATATCCGCATCCTCCCGGTCCGGTCATACCCGTCTTTGAGTCTGTACTCCTCATCACGCCCGTCAAAGATCCCGGGCTCCCATATGGTATAGACCCCGTTGTAGATCGGCCGGTCAGCAAGGATCCCCCGGATCATCGGGATCACCTCAGACCTGGGAAACCCGGCATTGGAACTTCTGACCCCGGCGAGCAGTGCAGCAGCTGCGGAGGAGGTGGTATATGGTTCATCGAGAACGGATGCGACACGCTCACTCTCATGTTCTGCCGTGCTCATCAGCTCGCTCCTGGCAGACGAGACTGCCGTGGTATTGAGGGCGAATGCAGCGTATCCGATGATACCAATCGCGACCAGCAGGAGGGCTATTCCTCCGAAGAAGAGGATCTTCTGCTGTATTGAGGAGAAATCCATCCATGAGTTCTTCATAATTCCACGCTCCCTGACCTCACCAGGATCGGTAAATTGATGAATGATCCTGCTTCTATAAAAGAGTCGCGTACTGGTTGGGTTTTCCCCGGCCGGGTCAGGATCGGCATTCTTATGCCCGGGCAGACGGATATGCGTATAATACAGGAGAATGAGTGAAATGAACATAACAATCGACGGGTTCTGGACAACCCGTGCATCTGATTATGATCCCCGGACCAGCCTGACGACCCCGGTCTCTGACAGCCGGTTCTTTTACAGCATTGTCCATGATGCATCGGCCAGGCAGAAGGTGATCGTTGAGATTCTGCTGGATGAGAAACCCGTGACTGATGTGCATGACTGGCTGAGTAAGGACGGGAAGGAGACCTTCTTCTTTGATCTGCCTGCCGGTATGCGCAAACCCGGTGCTCACACCCTCCTCTTCAGGATTTATGCTCCCACATCATCGGATGCGGACGCAAAAAAAGGCGAGAAGATATACGAGAGCCAGCCGTTCACCCTTGAATATACTGCCTGATCCGGGGATCACCCCTCATCAGGCTGACACACTGCCGGTTCCTCCTGGTTACGCTGCCCTGTCCTGATCAGGTTCATAGGGCAGGAAGAGGGAGAAGGTTGTTCCCTTCCCGGTTCCCTGGCTCCGGCACGTGATCGTCCCCCCGTGAAGGAGAACGATCCGCCTGACGATCGGCAGGCCCAGCCCTTTTGACTCAGGGTCCCTCCGGGAGGAGTCTCCGGTAGTGAACTCGTCCCATATCTTCTCCAGCATCCCCTCATCGATCCCGACGCCGGTATCCCGGATCGAGATACTCACTCCTCCCGCTTCATTCCTTCCGCTGATGGTGACCGTCCCCTTGAAGATATTGAACTTCACGGCATTGTTCACCAGGTTACGGAAGAGCTGCCGGGCATGGCTCTTTGAGAGCCTGACGATAATATCTCCCGGGATCTCCCTGATGAAGGATATCTCTTTCTCTTCGGCAGGAAACGAGTTTGCATCAATGGCATCGTCGATCAGATCCACGAGGGGATACTCTGCATAATCGGTGATCGAGCACTGGCGGTTGAGCTGGGAGTAGAGGACGATATCCTCCACCATCTTCTGCAGATACTGGATGCTCCTGCTGAATATCTCAAGCAGGGACCGGGAATCAGGGTCCGTGATCCCGACAATGAGGAGCGGGAGCATGGCAACCACCGGGGTGAGGGGGGTCCTGAGATCATGGGCGAGCTGGTAGATGAACTGGTCTTTCTGGATCAGCAGTTGTTCGATCTGCTCCTTACTCTCCTCAAGGTCACGGGTACGCTCACGTACCCGTTCTTCAAGGAGATCCTTTGTCCGGATCATCTCTGCCCTGATCTCTTCAAGATCCCGGTTCCGCTCCCTGATCTCATCCAGGGACGTGAGAAGCCGGTCCTCTGCCTTCTTGATCTCGCTGAAATCCCGGCTGTTGAGGATGACCCCGCTGATGATCGGATCATCAAGGAGGTTTGTTCCGATCGTCTCCAGGTACACGTACCCGTCGGTCCGGTGGCGGTGCCGGTAGACCATCCTCCGCTGGGCTCCCGGGGTGGAGAAGATCTCATCGATCGTCGCTGATACCATGGCATAGTCATCAGGGTAGATCATCTGGGGGGTCAGCGGCTGGTTGATCACCTCGTCAGGGGCGTACCCGGTGACCCGCTGCACCGACTCACTCACGTACCGGAAGATGCGGTCCTTATCGATGACGGTCACGACATCTGATGAGTTCCTCATCAAAAGCCTGAGTCGCTCCTCCTCTTTCCTCATCATCTCCTGGCTCTCGTGCAGTCTGGTGATATCCTGAATGATCCCTGGATCAGGGTCACGCCATTATCCTCACCCGGCCTCCCGATGAGATTGATCCACCGGGTATCCCCCCGTTCTCCGGCCAGTCTGACAATAATGCCTCTGGCATTGTTCTCAGGAGCGGTGATCACCCGGCCCCCCTCCCCCCTGATGGCACTACGCAGGGTCGTCCGGAGGGATTCTGCGAGGAATCCGGCTTCATCAGGATGCAGGCCCAGACCCTGCAGGGTTTCAGGAGAACAGGTCAGGTCGTCCGTAGCCGGGGTGTACTCAGACACTCCCATTTGTGCGTTCCGTTGTTCCTCCCACAGCCACTCCTCGCTCCTGCGGTTCTTCGCCTCTTTCTTCAGGATTCCTCCTCTGCCGGGTGAATGGAAGGGATCGATCCGGCTTCAGACCCGAAATCCGTAACCCTGATCACCTGTCTATATACCTAATCTCCACCCGGACAATTAGGTGTTTGTATCCCCCTCCTGCTCCTTCCTCCAGGATCGTCTGCAAATCTCTCTGTTTGGGAGAGGGAGGGAGGCCCGGGTCCGGTCAGGAGCCTTCTCTTTCTCAACAAGTCCGAGAGAGAGATCAAAAAGTAACACTTATCCCTGTTTAGTCACAACAACATCCTGATAGTATGCATATTCCTGATGCGTTCATCCCTCTCTGGCAGGGTGCGGTGTACTGGATCATTGCGCTAATCTTCATCGGAATCTCGGTCCGCTGGGCACAGCGGGAGATGAATGAGGATAAGATTCCGGTCATCGCCGTCCTTGCTGCCGGTATATTTGCCATCCAGGCCTTCAATCTCCCGGTTGCCATGGGAACGAGCGGGCACCTGGTGGGGGGAGCCCTCGCGGCGATCGTCCTCGGATCCCCGTTTGCTGCGGTCTTCATCCTGACCCTGGTCCTCATCGTTCAGGCCCTCCTCTTTGGAGACGGCGGGATCACGGTGATGGGTGCAAACATCCTGAACATGGGGATCATCGGGGGGTTCGTCGGGTACTACTCGTACCACGCAGTCCTCTCCCTCGTGAAAAACCCCTATCTGTCTGCCGGAATCGCTGCCTGGCTTGCCTGCCTCATCTCGGCACTCGCCTGTGCCGTTGAGATGGCGATTGCCGGAACATTTCCGCTTGTTCCCGGTATCGTGGCGATGGGGGTGTACCATGCGGTCATCGGTCTCATCGAAGGGGTGATCACCGCGGTCATCCTCTCCCTCCTCGCCACGTCCCGTCCGGACCTGATCGCCTCCTCATCCCGGGTGGTGTCACCATGAACCAGCTGGATAACCGGTCGTTCATTCTCCTCGGGGTTGCGGTTGCGGTGGTGATCGCGATCCTGGCCGTCTTCTTCGCCTCCGGGGAGCCTGACGGCCTGGAGAGTGCGGCCCTGGTGGTTCAGGGAGAGAAGAGTCTCACCGGTCCGTCCCCGGACGATGCCGATCCCGAGGCTGTTGGAACCGGTGTATCGGTCTACTCATCACCGCTTCCAGATTATTCACTCGGTGAGGAGTCCGGCATCACCGGCGGGATCATCGCCGTGATCCTGGGCATCTTCGTCACCCTTGCCCTGGTTCTGGGGATAACACGGCTTTTCGCAGCCGGAAAGGCCTGATCCCCTCCCCTTTTTCATTCCCGGTATCTCAAACATCTGGACCGGCACCAGGATCTCAAACCTGGCCCCGATCCCGAAGGTTCCGGTCTCCCGGATCCGGAGGTCGGTCACACTCAGGATCTCCCGGCTCAGGTAGAGACCCAGGCCGGTACCGTGCCCGACGTTCCGCTCAAAGATCTTCTCCTTGAGGGCAGGTTCAATGCCTCCCCCGTCATCTTCGATGAAGAGGATCAGCTCCCCGGCGGTCAGGTCATACCCGGTCCTGATGGTCGTCAGCCCCTCTCCGTACCTGACGGCATTGTCCAGAAGATTGTATATCACCTTCTCAAAAAGGGGATCGGCAACGATCCTGACCGAAGAGAAGCCGTTGTTCATCCTGACATCCCCGCTATCGATCAACTCACGCGTCTTTTCGAGCACCTCTCCCGGGGATATCCACTGGGCAGTATTGATCCCGAGATTCTGGTAATGCCCGGTAAACGCCACGAGAGTGGAGATGATCCCGGCCATATCCTCGACTTTCTCGAGCATGGCCTGGTTTTCAGCAGGATCCTCCTCTTCCCGGATCAGGGAACAGTAGAGCCTGAGAGCGGTGATCTTGTTCAGGATATCATGACGCGTGATGGAGGAGAGGAGGTTGTGCTTGGTGTTTGCCCGTCTGAGCGCCTCGTTCTGCGAGACCTTCTCTGAGTTATCCCTGATGACCGCAACAAATCCTGTCACGGTCCCGGTATCGTCATGAACCGGGGCTGAATGGACCTCTGCCGAGAAGATACTGCAGTCTGATCTGAGGAGCCGGTAGATGACCGGGGGAGCCTCCTCTCCCTGCTGGTGCCGGGTGATGCAGGAGATGGCGAGGGGCCGGTCCTCGGGAAAGATCCAGGAGAGGATATTCTCTCCGGTGGCGCTGTCACCGGACTGGAGGCGGAAGAGTCCGGCAACCCGGGGAGAGGCGAAGATGATCTCCCCGCTCAGGTCCGCGATGATGATCGCATCTGGGGACGCGTTGATCAGGGACTGGTACAGATCATGGGCGTGGTTTATCTCGTACTGATCCTGCTTCCGGTCCGTGATATCCTGGACCGATGCGAAGAGATGCTGATCCCCTTCCGGCCCGGTGGTGACCCTCCTGACGGCATGGATGTAATGGATCGACCCGTCCGGGTGAATGATCCGGTATTCATCTTCCGAGGCGCCTTCCTCTCCCCTGAGGAGCCGCTCCTGCTCCTTTCTGACCCGTACCCGGTCATCAGGATGGATCTGGTCATGAAATGAGAAAAAATCGGATACATCGGTCTTTTCAACACCGAAGACCGCGAAAAAACCGTCTGAAAAGATCGTTCTCCCGGTCGAGAGATCATGGATCCAGCTCCCGCTTCCGGTGAGTTTCTCAGCCAGCGAGAGGAGTGACTGGTTCTCAGTCACCGCCCGTTCGCTCTCCCGTCGCCGGATCGCCTGGTGTATCTTGTGGAGCAGTTCGGCGAACTGCGATCCCACATCCCCTCCTTTCTGCAGGTAGAAATCAGCCCCGCTGCTTATCGCGGATATGACGACCTCCTCCCGCCCCTTTCCGGTGAAGAGGATGAACGGGATGTCATGCAGGTCAGGATCGCTCCTCACTGCTTTGAGAAATTCCAGCCCGTCCATTCCCGGCATCTGGTAGTCTGAAATGATCGCATCGAACCGGGACCGGTGTAACCGGCTGAGTGCGCTGGTGGCAGACTCATGAGTCTCAACCGTGCACTCCCCGGACCGCTCCAGGAAGAGTTTCCCGATCTCAAGCAGCATCGGTTCGTCATCAACATAGAGGATCAGGGACGATCCCGGTGGCATGAATCAGAACATGTGCTGGTGGGACATATAGATGCCGGTACCCGGGGCCGGTTCTGCGCCTGATCGTCAGGTGTCCGGGTTCTTCTTCTCCCTGATCAGGGAGAAGATGAGGCCGATCCCGCAGAGAACGGCAAAGAAGATGAACCCTGCATGCAGACTCCCGATGAACGGCGAGTAATACGCAGGGGTGATCTGAACCGGACCGATGAATATCGCAAAGAGCATCATGACGCACCCCATCGAGAACATCTGTCCCAGCAGCCGCATCGTGGCAAGGATACCGGAAGCAACCCCGTACACCCTCTTATCCACCGAGCTCATCACCGCGTTCGTGTTCGGGGAGGTGAAGAACCCGAATCCGGTCCCGAGCAGGATCAGGCTGAGGATGATGTACTCCACCGACGTCTCCGCGGTCAGGAATACCAGGAAGAAGAGCCCGGCCATGGTCAGTGCCATCCCTGCCGAAGCCACCCTCCCCGGGTCCATCCGGTCAGAGAGCCGTCCGGCACAGGATGCGAAGACCGCCTGCATCACCGGCTGGGCGATGAGGATCAGTCCTGCCTGAACCGGGATGAAGCCCCGGGTGTACTGGAGATAGAGGCTGAGCAGGAACGACACGGCGTAGGTGGCGCTGTAGTTGATCAGGGCAGCCAGGTTTGAGAAGAGGAAGACCCGGTTCCCTGAGAAGAGCCGGACATCGAGGACCGGGGTGGGGATCCGTGCCTCATACCAGGCGAAGAGCAGGCCCATCCCGGCTCCGCTGAGGATCAGGAGGACTCCCCCGGCCCCGGGGAGGAGAGAGAACCCGTACATGATCAGGACCAGTGAGACCCCGTACATTACGGAGCCGGGCAGGTCCAGCCGCTCGCCCCGGCACTCTGCCCACTCCCCCCTGAGCCGGGTGGTGATGAGGAGCACGGCGATGATCCCGATGGGGATGTTCACGAGGAAGATGCTCCGCCATCCCAGTTCCGTGGTCAGGATCCCCCCCAGGATCGGACCGAGGGAGAGTCCGAGATAGACAGAGGTGATGTATATCCCCAGAGCAGCCCCCCGTTCCCCGGGAGGGAAGATACTGGTCAGCAGGGCGACCCCGGTCCCGAATATCATGGCACTTCCAATCCCCTGGAAGATCCTGACGGCTATCAGGAGCGGGGCAGACGTGACCAGGGTCATCAGAAGCGAGGTGAGGGTGAAGAGGGAGATCCCGATGAGGAATATCTTCTTTCTTCCGTGGATGTCAGCGATCTTCCCGAACGGAACGAGAAAGACCGCTGAGGCGAGGAGGTACGCCGTGGTGATCCAGGAGAGCGAGAGGGCATCCATCCCCAGCTCCCCGCCGATTGCCGGGAGGGCGATATTGACCGAGGATCCGTCGAACGGGGTCAGAAACCCGGCGAGAATCGCGATGAAGATGACTACCCGTCTCCCGGCCGGATCCGTCCCGGTCTGCACCCGGCTCCCCTCCACCTTCATGCTCATACGAAGAGTTTCGTTCCTGTACCGGAGAAGGATTGTGATATACCGCCGGCTCTTCTTGCCGGGAGGGGTGATGGAGGGATCAGAGGACCGGGATGAGGATGATGATCCCCATCACGATCATCACCACGCCGATCATCACCCGGAGCATGCTCTTCTGCTCATCCCTCCATGAGTTGATCTTCTCAGGGGGAATCCCGAAGAAGACCAGGAGCAGGATAGCGAGCAGGGGGATGATGACCACCAGATTGTAGAGGATGAGGTACAACAGCCCGGTGACCGGTTCCTGGTAGATCATCCCCAGGATGCTGATATAGATCCCGGCGGTGCAGGCCATCCCGTAGATGCCGACGAGTGCCCCGACGACGAGACCCGCCGGGACACTCGCCTTCTTCATGTATACAGAGATGATCCCCTTTTTGGACTCCGGGATGGAGAGGAGGGCATGCTTCTTCTTTGCCAGACCGTCCGCTACCTGGATGATCCCGGCGACGATCGCGACTGCTGCAGCGACGAAGATGAAGGTCTCTGAGATCCCGGGGATCTGGATCACCGAGAAGATGGCAAAGCCTGAGAGGAGCCTGACAGCAAAGAATGCCACGATGTACGCCAGTCCGATGAAGAGGGCTGTCCGTCTCGACGCAGAGGAGAAGAGGGATACCAGGAGGAGGGCGAGGACCAGGAGACCACAGGGATTGAGTCCCTCCCCGATGGCAGCGAGGAGGAGGACGGGGAGATTGATGGAGGATGGTCCGGTGGCCTGTCCCGAGGGGTGATACTGGGGGAGGAGTCCGTCCCGGGGACCGGATGACCTGGTCTCCCTGACCGTCTGATCAAGGGATGCGGCGATATCCTCGTCTCCCATGAGGGTTGTCCTTCCCAGGAAGAGGATGGGGACATGGGCGTGGGTGATATTGTATGCCTCCTGGAAAGCCGTGAAGAGTTCGACACTGGTCCGGTTTCCGGCAAGGCTGTGCCGTACTATCTCAACCTCAGGATGGCCTGCCTCATACTCATCGATCACCGGATGGATCTTCTCACAGGCACCGCATCCGGGATTATAGAAGAAATGGATGACGACCGGGTCTGTTCCCTGGCCGGTGAGGACTGCGGGGATGTCTCCGAGAAAGGAGAAGGGTTCAGATGATGCATTCCTCTGCCCCGGGAGGTCTGCCCCTGTGGTGATGCAGAGGATGGCGGCGATGAGGAGGATGAGGATGATCGATCTGCCCGTGCAGAAAAACCCGTGGAAACTCATGGTATCAGTGGTATAGTCGTTGCACGGACGGCGTTATAATCATTCCCGTGGGAACGCCAGAATCCGGCCTGAAATCCCTGGTCCCGCTATCTTCTCCGGTTTCCGGGTATCAGGATGAACGAATGATATGAACCTGAAAAAAAGGATTATGCTGCCCCCTCATCGTAGAGGAGGGAGAAGTAGCGTGCAGAGAAGATGACCAGGATCGGCATCACGATGAAGAGGATGATCCCTCCGACGACCGGGATCCACATCAGGACCATCTCAATGACCGCGATGACCACCCAGAGGACGATCAGGGCGATGATATAACTGATCCACCCGATCCGTCCGATGGTCCCGAAGATCTCGCCAAAGTTGAACGCCTCTCCCATGGCCCCGGTCCGTGCGAACCTGACCATGGCGATGGTGGTGATGAGGCTGAAGATGAAGGCCACGATGAAGAAGATGATGAGTCCCCCGAGTGCGGCTCCGAGGAGTGCCATGGACCCTGCCCCCCCGTCTGCAACCATTCCCAGAAGTGCCGAGCCCCCTGATAGGAAGAGGATGATCAGCGGTATGATCATGTACACCAGGCTGATGATCATCATCTTGATACCGTCAATGAAGAGGGAGAGGTACCCTTCTACCTCCGGGGCGGGGGTGGTCCCTTTCATGATCCTGAGGGTATATCCGTATATCAGGGGGAAGATGATCGTACAGATTAAGAGAATGATCCATCGCATCCATTTCCCGATAACCCCTTCCAGGGCGTAATCAAACGAATCTCGTAAATTTTCTCCAATACCCATAGTTCTCACCTAAGGATAGGAGGGATTTGGTTTGTTCTTATATATTTGTTCGCCTGATAGGCTGTCCATTTACCCTTCGCCCGCCTGCCGGGCCGGGGGGAGAACAATGGGCCGGTTAACTGGCTCCGCACCCTGAGTAGGAGAATGTCCGGGGCTGCGGCTCGGTGTAATCAGACTCATAGACGCTCCCGATGCTGAGCGTATACACGGGTGTTTGGGAGGGCCGGACCGTGGCGTTCGTCCCGTTGACGGTCAGGTTAGGAGAGAGACTGGCATCGTATGCGGTGGCATTGGCGCTCAGGTTCATCAATGTAGCGTTACCGTCCATCAGGGTCTCATCCGGATCAGGGAGGGATTGGTTCCCATCACCCGGGCTGGCGGCGGGAGGAGTGGTATTGGACAGTTCATCTCCTGAGGAGATCGGGATCAGGATCAGGAGGCTGCAGACGATGAGAAGGAGAACGGGTCGGATCATGGGTACCTATGCTCCGGGGCGGAATATAATGCGATCCGTTCAGAATAGGTAAATTCATTGCCCATGGATCCTACTCTCTGTCAGCTTTTGTGCAGGAGGGAGTATGGGGGTTTTCAGACGGTTCTTCACATCACGATCAGAGGAGTCACCCGCTGAGCCTCCTTCCGGAGGGCGCCCGGCTGCACCCGCTCCGGATCAGACGGGCGGGGCAGGGCAGAAGAAGATCCGGATCCCCCTGAATAAGACGACTACCGATGTCAGGAGGGATCGGGGGCGGATCATCTTCTCCTGCCCGATCTGTGACTCTCTGAACACGGTTCAGTCTGAAGAGCTCCACGAACTCCTCGGCGGGGAACCGATGTGCCAGGACTGTCAGGTCATCTTTCATGTTCCCGGCGGATACCGGACCGGATCCGAAATCCCGACCCTGAAGGTCTATGCGGCACTTCCGGTTGCGATTCGGAAATTCTATCTCTTCTACCAGAATCATCCGGTCATCAAAGCCCTTGAGGAGCAGGGGATATCCCGGATCATCATCCAGTACGGGATATGGGGGTTCTGCCAGAAGTGCCACCATGAGTTCAGCCCCGGGGTCCTGATGAACCTCCCCCAGACCAGTAGTGATGTGGTCGATCTCAGGTCCCTCTCCACCGAGGAGATGATGGAGATGCAGTCGCTCAGGAAAGGCAGCTGCCCGTACTGCGGTCACCGGATCCTTCTGGTGATCATCTCAGATATCCCTCATTATGTCATCTCTGCGAGTGAGAACCTCTCACACCGGTGGGAAGAGGGCTGACCCGGGGTTCATGACCGTGGTTCTGCTGAGAAGGCCCATCCCGGGATCCGGATCCTGAACACGGCTCCTGCTCCGGCAACCCCGGTCTCAGTGATGGAGACCTGGGTGATAGAGAGGATCTCCCGGATCAAAAAGAGCCCGAATCCGGTATTTTTTCCGTAACCTTTCTCGAATATTGCCTTCTTTTCATGATCCGGGATACCGACCCCGTCATCAGCACAGATGAGGGTGACCGCCCCGTTCTCCTGTTCAAGGGTAAAGGTGATCGTGGTGACCTGGCCCCCGTGCCTCACCGCGTTCTCGATCAGGTTGTATATCGCTTTTTCAAAGAGGGGATCCGCGAGCATCCTGCACCCGGAGAACCGGACATCAATCGTGGCACGGAGATCCGGGACCTTCCGGGCAGCATTCCTGATAACCTCCGCGATATCCTGCCATACCGGGGTTTGAACACCGATATCCTGGTAGAACCGGGTGAATGCGATCTGGGTCTCAATGGCTTCTACAGCCTGGAGCTGCTTCTCGTGATACCCGGCGAGGATCGGATCCGTGATCTTCTTCCCGGCAAGGTCAAGGTAGGTGTAGAGGATCTGGATATCATTGAGGATATCATGCCTGGTGACCGAGGAGAGCATATTCAGTTTTCTGTTCGCGAGGATCAGCCGCTCCTCCTCGCGTCTCCGCTCGGTGGTATCCACCGCCACACAGACGACATACTCAACGCTCCCGGAACGGGAGACCTTGGGCGTCTTCGAGACTGTGAAGAGGCGGGGAACCCCTTCCCGGTCCGGCACCCACCGATCAAACGTGATCCGCACCCCTGATGAGAAGACCTCCCGGTTCCGCTCCGAGCAGAATGCGAGGAAATCTCCTGAAAGCACCCTGCTGACCGGGTGGTACTCGATATCAGACCGGGTGACCCCGAAGAACTCAGCATGGGCACGGTTCACGGCGCCGTACGTGGCCGGATCCGTGAGATACCAGACCTGGGCATCCATGGTATCCAGGAGCATCACCTGCTCCTCATTCTTGCGTTGAAGCTCCGCTGTCCGCTCTGCAACCCGTTCCTCCAGCCGTTCATGTGAGATGGTCAGGGCCTGTTCTGCGGTGTACCTCATGATCACCTCCCTGATGATGAGGGATATTCCGATCGCAACCAGAATATATCCCAGGCTTCTGATGACGGCAAGGGGAATCTGCAGGAGATCGGTCAGGTGCATCAGGGAGATGATATGGGAGATGGCGAACGCGGAAAACCCGGCTCCGATGAAGAGGGGGGTGGGATTTCCGATCTTCACGAACCCGTACACACTGATCAGCAGGAGGATTATGCAGGAGAGGAGGTTGAGAAGCGTCAGTTGATCTGAGAGGGATATCATGGAACTGATGGGTGGCGGGTGGTATCATACTCTATGCCGAGATTCCTGATGAAGATACTGGTCATGAGAGAGACCCTGTGCCCGGCAATTATCACTCCGTCTCTCTCCTTCCCTGAAATCCGGTCTGTCCGCTGTTAAAGTGGTCCCGGCAGTGGATGGGCATTATGATCGACAAATTTGCTCATCACAGGCTCTCCTATAAATGCCGGAAAGGCAACCCTGTTCATATCTGATCATCAACTCCCCGGGGGGTGGGTGATCATCCTGTTCTTCCTTCTTTCTCTCATATAGAGGAAGGAACGGGGGATAATCTACATGATTAATCATGTAGGTGGTGCGCGATGGCTGAAGATTTTGATGTCAGACTTGGTACAAAGACCTACCTTCCTGATCCCTCCTCCCTGCAGAAGACTGCACTGGGGGATTACCGGGAGGCCTACCAGCGGTTCATGGATGACCCGGACCGGTTCTGGGATGAGAAGGCACGCGAACTTGACTGGATGAAACCCTGGGACGGGGTTCTCTCCTGGAACCACCCCTATGCCCGCTGGTTCTCCGGCGGCCGCCTCAACATCACGGCGAACTGCCTTGACCGGCATGTGAAGAACGGAAGGAGGAACAAACTGGCCCTGATCTGGAGGGGTGAAGACGGCAGTGAGGAGGTCTTCACCTACCGGCAGCTGCTGCGGGCCGTCATGCGGCTGGCGAACGGGCTGAAGAGACTCGGTGTTACGAAGGGAGACCGTGTGTGCCTGTACATGCCGCTGGTCCCTGAGCATGTCGTCGCCCTCCTCGCCTGTGCACGGATAGGTGCGGTCCATTCCGTCATCTATGCAGGGTTCGGGGCCGAGGCCCTCCACTCCCGAATCCGGGATGCGGAAGCGAAGGTCGTGATCACGGCTGATGTCGGGTACCGGCGGGGAAAATCCATCGCACTCAAGAGTATCGTCGATGAGGCCGTGAGAAACGCCCCTAGTGTCGAGCGAATCGTGGTGCTGAGCCGGGACCGTTCCCCCCTGGAACTCTACTCTGAGATGGAGGTGGACTATTATGCCATCCAGGAAGGGGTTGATGATTTCTGTCCGCCTGAAGAGATGGACTCGGAAGATCCGTTGTTCATCCTCTACACCAGCGGAACGACGGGTCAGCCAAAGGGCATCGTTCATACCTGTGGGGGGTACATGGTCGGCGTCCATTACACCTGCAAGTACATTTTTGATATCAGGGAGAATGATGTTCACTGGTGCACGGCAGACCCTGGATGGATCACCGGCCACTCCTACATCGTCTACGGTCCCCTCTCGGTCGGTGCCACGGTCGTCATCACCGAGACGGTCCCTGACTACCCTGACCCGGGGGTGCACTGGAGCATCGTCGAGGATCTCGGGGTCACGATCTTCTACACCGCACCCACCGCGATCAGGATGTTCATGCGGGTGGGCGAGGAGTGGCCGGAGCGGTATGATCTGAGTTCACTCCGGATCCTCGGGTCTGTTGGAGAACCCCTCAATCCTGAGGCGTTCGAGTGGTACTACCGGGTCATCGGCAGGAACCGCTGTCCCATCCTTGATACCTGGTGGCAGACCGAGACCGGAATGCATATGATTACCACCCCCCTCGGCCAGCCGATGAAACCGGGATTCGCCGGTCTGCCCATTCCCGGGGTGGTTGCTGATGTCGTGGACCGGCAGGGTGAACCGGTTCCTGCGGGCCAGGGCGGCCTTCTGGTCATCAAACGCCCCTGGCCGTCGATGATGCGTACCGTATACAACAACGATGAGCGGTACCGGTCCTACTGGAACCAGATCCGGAACTATTACACCGTCGGGGATCTCGCGGTCAGGGACGAGGACGGATACATCATGGTACTGGGGCGTGCCGATGATATCATCATCGTCTCAGGGCACAATCTCGGCACTGCAGAGGTGGAATCAGCCCTGGTGGAGCATGAAGCGGTTGCAGAAGCGGCCGTTATCGGGATACCTGACGAGATCAAGGGGCAGACCGTCAAGGCATTCGTCACCCTCATCAGGGGGTATGAGCCAGGCCCGAAACTCGTCTCCGAACTGATATATCATGTCAGGATGACGATCGGACCGATTGCCATGCCGTCAGCCATCGAGTTCATGGACACCCTCCCCAAGACGCGGTCCGGGAAGATCATGCGGCGTGTCCTCAAGGCACGGGAGATGGGGGTCGACCCCGGAGACATCTCAACCCTTGAAGAGTAACTCTCTTTTTTTTAATATACTTCATGATGCTATATCCAATGGGGGTTCTGCTGCATCCCCTTCCGGATCGTCTCTCCTGACCGGAACGCTGGAAGCGGGTAAAAAACCCGTTCCGGCGGGCCGGGAGCGATATCCCCACCCTTTCAAAAGGGTTATGAACGCAGAAGATCCATCCTCAACGAACGAAGGGTTGATGTGTTGTGAAACGGTTCACCATACTTGTAGTGCTCCTGCTGCTCGCGGTTTTTCCCGCTCCCGGGACCGTGGCAGATGGAGAGAAAGGAATTATCGGGCTCGACTCGGTAGGGTACCTGCAGATCCAGTCCCCGAATGAAGGGGCGCGGGTCTATCTTGATCGGATATTCATCGGTTTTATCCAGAACGGTATCTGCACGGTTCCGATTGATGTCACCGCGACCCCCGGTATACCAATCTGATCATGGAATATACCGGGTACAGGACTTTCATCGGCCCGGTACCTGAGATCGTTCCGGGGAAGACCGTGGGTGTCCATGTCGAGCTGAATCCAGCCGGGTACGACCGGTTTGGCATCATCAGGTTTGAGAGCGGCCTTCCGGGGACTGTACTGCTGCTGAACGGGGAGGAGAAAGGGATCACCCCGGACTCAGGCTCCCTGATGATCCAGACGATCCCCGGGGGTCTGTACACCTTCACGGTGGCCAGACCTGGAAACGAGACGGTCGTCTCTGAACAGTATGTTGCATCGAATGCGATCACCACATACCGGGTGCAGCTCCCCCCTGCCCTCACCGGTTCGGTTACGATCAATACCACTCCCGAGGGGTCAGGAGTGTATATTGAGAACCGGTATGAAGGAGTCTCCCCGCTCATTATCCCCGGGGTTCAGGCAGGCAACCTCTCGGTCCGGGTCGTCCGTGAGGGATTCCAGGACTGGACCGGAAATCTCACCGTTACCGGAGGAGTCGGGAATCCCCTGGATGTGGTCCTCGTCTCACTCCCCCCCACTCCTCTCCCTGACTGTCCGCCGGTCACGGCAGCACCCCTGCCCTTCGCTGGTACCGGAGGGGACGGACAGATGTCTCTTCCCCCCCAGTTCCTCCTGATGGCCGGGTTCATCGCCCTGGCAGGGCTGGTCGCCTGCATCGCCATCGCACTCTGGCTGATCCAGAAGAAGGAGGAGTAATGCGTCACGCTCTCTCCTTCCTCCTCCTCCTCTCCCTGGTACTGGGAGCCGGTTCCTGGTCCGTCACCGCCGTTGCGATGGTCGCGGAACCGACTCCAGCCGGACCGATCGGAGGGGTGCAGGTTGACGGCATACCCAGAGGGATGGCCATCTCGTTTGACGGGATTCCCTATGGAAATCTCCCTGAAACCGGCGTCTTCGAACTCCCTGCCATGCCTGCCGGGGACCACATAATCGGTGCCAGCCATCAGGGATATGAGTCCCGGGATACCCCGGTCACCATTCCTGAGGGACAGATGACCCGGATCCGGGTGGAGCTGGCCCCGGTCCCGGCCGGTACCCTGGAGGTCCAGTCGGTCCCGCCCGGGGTGATGGTCTTCCTTGACGACGCGTACCGCGGGGTGACCCCGATCACTCTCGCTGATGTCGCTCCCGGTGATCACACCGTCTCCCTCAGACTGGCAGGATACACAGACTGGTCATCCCCGGTGACGGTCGTCTCCGGAGACCGTCAGGTGGTGACCGGGACCCTTGAGCCCGTATCCGCCACCGGCCAGCCGCAGGCCACTCAGCCGGCTGCCGGCCTCAGTCCGGTTCTTCTCGTCCTGGTCCTGGCGGCCGCCATGGCAGGTGGCGTGATGATCTCAGGGAGAAGGAAGGAGTGAGGGAGGGGCAGGGATGCGATCTGGTATCATCCTGATGATCCTCCTCGTCTCAGCGGTTCTGATCCCGGCCGGAGTCTGCGGGGCTGAACCGATCCCGGTTCCTGCAACCGGTGAACCGCCGGTCCCGGTGGGTGAGGGGTACTTTGAGTTCAGGTGCAATATCGAGGGTGCCGGGGTATCCCTTGACGGGACCTCTCTCGGAGCGATCACCAACGGCTCCCTCCTCGTCAGGGTTCCGGTCTACACCCAGCCGTTCCGGCGCCAGCTCCTGATGGAGGCCCCCGGATACAGCACCTACACCGAGACGATCCTCACCAGCCCGAAGGCCGGGGAGACGCTGATCATCAGGGGGAACCTTAAGATTCTCCCGTTTAACCAGACCGGCACCCTCTCCCTCGCGGTAAGCCCGCCGGGAGGAGAGGTCCGGATTGACGGTACCCCGTCCGGTGTCATCCCGTACTCCGGGATCCTTGCATTACGGACCGTGAAGGCCGGGAACCGGAACCTTCAGGTCTCTCTCCCCGGATATGAGGAGTATACCGAGATGGTCCGGGTGGAAGCGAATATGGAGACGAAGAAGCGGATCATCCTCGTCCCTCAGACCACCGGGACCCTTGAGATCACGTCCGAACCCTCAGGGGCAGCCGTGACCATCAACGATACCCCGTACGGGGTGACCCCGCTCACGGTTACCGGCCTGAATCAGGGGACGTATATTGTCGGATATTCACTCCCCGGATACCAGCCGTTCCTCAATCAGGTCATCCTGGTACCCGGCCAGTCCGTGATCGTTCCGGCAGCGATGCAGCCTGTTCCGACTCCCACCCCGACACCGGCGACCCCGGTTCCGACCCCTGAACCGACCCGGGCCGGACTCCCGGCCGGCGTTATTATTACAGGCTGTGCCATCGCTCTGGCCTCCTGGCAGAAAAAAGAGTAGAACCCGGGGTTATCCCCGGGGGCCGAGAGCCGTCTCGAGGATCTTATGAACCTCTCCGTTTTTGAATCTGACCACAACCTGCACCCGGTCAACCCCGTCGGTCCCCTGGATCTCAGCCATGCCCCCGATGTTATGTGGGATCTCCTTTGTCACTGCCTCCCCGGTTCCAAGCACGGCATTCATGTCAATCCTGCTGACCAGGAACTGACCATGTCCTCCCCTGAACGTCCCGGTGATCACCCGGTATATGGGTTCTTTCTCCACCTCGACCGAGACTGAGAGGCTGTTGGGAGGAATCGTCACCGGGCCCGGGTACAGCCCTTCTTCATTGATGCTCATGGTCTTTTCAGGAACCGGTGTCACGGTTCCCGTGATCTCGCGGCTCGGGGCAAGACTGGTATCAGAGAGGTGATACGAGTCCCCGTTCATGAAATGGATGCCCACCCGGACCAAATCCGTCCCCCGGG
>CAZSVH010000002.1:0-31402 GCA_964610235.1 uncultured Methanospirillum sp.
ACCTTATGTCTGGAACACAACCCTGACTCCCGGGGACAATGTGGTTCATGGACCAACCCTGGGTGGGAACTTCTGGGCTTCTCCTGATGGACAGGGTTTTTCAGAGGTTCATGCAGACCGGGGGGACGGGATATGCAACGCTTCCTCTGTCATCAATCCTGAGAATACCGACCATCTCCCCCTGGCCATCCCTTCAGATGAGATCATCGCACGTTTCGCCATAGAACCGGTATCCGGAGTGCCGCCGCTCACGGTCCGGTTCTCTGATCTCTCTATTGGATATCCGGACTCCTGGAAATGGACATTTGGTGACGGTTCCGGTTCTTCAGAGCAAAGTCCGGTCCATACTTACACCGGCATCGGACGATATACCGTGACTCTTGAAGTATCAGGTGAGGGCGGGCAGGGCATTATCCGCAAACCAGCCTGTGTAACCGTTCACCGGGGAAGAATGCCGGCCCGGTCTGAATGCTCATGATCAATGCAAACCCCGATGAAAGGAGCGAATGGGGAGAATGGTTTCTTAACCTCCGGCGCTCAATTCTTCTTTTGGTGTTACCATTTCCCGTCAGGGCAAACAACCGGATGAGCGGATGGGAAATCCCCTCCGGATTCAGGCAGGATATCTGAGAGTGGACGGTGTATCCTCATCGCCCTCGCGTTTCTCATGGTGATAACTCCCACCCTGTCAGAACCCGTCTCTCAAATAACCCGTTTATCCCCTTCAACCGGTCCGGAGCAGGTGTTTATCTCTCTGTATGTTGTTGATATCAACCGGGTTGATATCAATGCCGGGACCTTTGGGATTGATTGTTACCTGGTAATCCGTTCGGCACATCTCGATGAGCGATATTGATCTGATGAACGGGATGATCACTGCTTCAACTCTGGTACATGAGACTCCCCACCAGAAGGAGTACCGGATCATTGCCGTCCTCACCGCTGAACCTGACCTGAGCCGGTACCCCTTTGACAAGCATACCCTTCCCGTGAAACTGGAACCCCGGGAAAACCATGAGGACCGGATGGTGGTTGTCAATGATGCGTCAGAAAACGGGATCAATCCTGATGCTGACATTCCTGGATGGAGGATCACGGGCTCCGGGTGCAGCGTGACCAATATGACCTACCTGCCAGGAGAGGTTCCCTTCTCCCGCATCGTCCATGAGTACTGGATAGAGCGGGATGCAATGTCAACGAGCCTCAGGTTCTTCATTCCCCTGATCCTGATTGTGATCGTCTCTCTCTCTCTCTCTCTCTCTCTCTCATCGCTTCTCATGAAGATATCTTCCCGGCTGGCGGTCAATGCATCGATGTTTCTTGCTGCGGTACTGTATCACTGGCGGATATCAGATACTATCCCGGTTGTCGGGTATGCGACCTTTCTGGATCTTTTCATGCTCATCACCTATGCGACACTGGTCATGGTTCTCGTTTCCGGTATTCTGATGCTCTCATGCACCGACGAAAAATCCGGAACTGGCTGCAAAGATTCACACCTGGTCACTTCGTAGTATATCCAACCGGTCTCTCTGACGCTGTACCTCCTGCTGATCATCCCTCTGCTCTACCGGTTCTCATAACCCCTTTCTCTTTGGGATTGAACCTGCATTTTCCGGTCATCACTTCCCGAATCTCTCCAGGATCCGTGTGGGAGGTGAAGAGGAGTTCACGCTCAGTGGTGCAGGAGAGTTAAAGAAGGAAAAAACCGAAATCAAAGGCACGGGCACCTTCTGAATACTGCCCGGCTCATCTTCCTCATCCTGTCACATCACACACACAGAGCCGGTGATGACTGACAAACCCGTTCTTCTCCAGAACTCGCCGGGAGCCATGATTATCCATCCCACACCCGCAGACGGGAATCCAGCCGTGTTCATCGCAGATCTCCGTGAGCCGGGAGATGATCCCGGTACCATACCCCTGGTCCCGGTATGCCGGAGCGACCCAGACCCCGACATCACGATACTTCCGGAGCGGGTGAATCCGGGTGATGAACCCGCATCCCACATACTGGCGATCCCTGATACAGAGGATGATCCCTCCCTCAGAAACAGCGGATGGGATCAGACTCTTCGGCTCAAAGACCTCATCCTCCTGGTCCAGGAGAAACGGGAGGTCGTACGGTGTCGCGGGTCTGTATGAGACCTCCGGGTTTTGTGGGCGTTTTTCCGGGAAGCGGTCACGATACAGGAGACCGGTCGCCTGGCACGGATACAACCGGGAACAGCAGGTCATCAGTCTTTCATCAAATGACTGGACCAGGATCGTCTCAACCCCGCAGGCCTTCACGATCTTCGGAAGATGCATGCTGATATCCGGCTGAGAAATGCCTATGAGATGGAGTTCCAGCATCACGCTCCCGTTCAGGATCGCATAACCGATCCTAACCCCGTCCTCAGCGATCTCAACAACCCGGGAACCAGGGATCTGTAGTTCCAGAAAGAGGTCCTGCACCTGCATGAGTGAATTGAGATGGTCTTCTCTCATCATTCCTACCTCCCTGAGAGGAGTCTCCCTGATTGAAATCATCCTGAACCTGCCCTGTGATGTCTCATATCTCTCCCGCCACTGTACCGGTTCCGCGTCTTCTGTTTGGATGGGAGAGAGTAATAGGTTCATGGTCAAAAACGACCCCCGGCCGGCCCAATCCGGATTGAATCTGCTTCTCCCTCTTCTGTATTGCATCTTTGCATCACCTGTCGCCTCCTGGATATGACCCTTCGGATCCGTGATCAGCCGGAACCCCCCTGGCTCAATGACCGGACGGTGGTCACAGCCATCCCGCAAAAAAGATTTATACTCATATGGAGGATTATCTCCTGTCCCCCTCACTCCGGACTGGCCACGACCTGATATCCCAAGAGGCAGGGGGATCTTGTTCTGGCAGAGAAGAAGACCCCGCTGAGGCGGGTCCATGATCCCCCTCCTGCTGCACCATCCGGCTTCACCAATGGATTGATGTCATCCTGGTTCGTATAGGTATTCATGGAGCCTGATATCCCCCGGAATACTGACCTGCCGGGTGATGCATCCGGTTCGATCCCTGCCCTGTCCGGTGATGAGAGGGTGCAGGATCTCTCAGAGGTGCCGGATCTCCCGGATGACCGGTCAATCGTCTGTGATGAGGATGATGAACTCTCCTGCATCATCTATGAACCCGGCCCCGCTGACTCCTCTCTCATCCCCTACCTGGCCATCATCCGCCAGCTGATGAAGGACCACGAGTGGGAGAAGGCCCTGCCGTTCATCCACCAGGTCCTCAGGCAGGACCCGGACAACCCGTTCGGATCACTCTATCTCGGGATTACCCTGCTCTCCACCGGGGAGATCTCCGCTGCCATTCCCCCGCTCACCACCGCATCCCGGTCTGAAAAGACCGCAAAGACCGCACTCTTCTTCCTTGCACTCGGCCTCTACCGGACCGGTGAGTATCACCGGTCACGGGATCATCTAATCAGGCTCGTCGCCCTCGATCCCGAAAATATCCGCACCCGGTTCCTGCTGGGTCTCTGTCTGGTCAGGCTGACCCAGTATTCCTCCGCGGTTCATGAGTTTGAAGCCATCCTCGCAACGAACCCGGATCATGATCGTGCCCTCCTCCTTGCCGGGTACTGTCATATCAGAATGGGCAGCCCCCATACCGCGATCGGATACCTGGATCACCTCCTCGAACTCGATGATACCCGGGTATCATCCTGGGAATGGAAATCCCGAGCTCTGCTTGATGCAGGCCGGTATGCCGAATCCCTCTCCTCAGCCCGCCGGCTTCTCCGGACCGAACCCCGCAGTCTCCAGGGTCTGATGATCGTATGCTACTCGCTCCTGAAGATGGGGCGGGACGAGGAGGCTCTCACCGCAGCCACGAACCTGATCCGGGAGTACCCCCTCCAGAGTACCGGATGGACCCTCAAAGGGCTCTCCCTGATCCGGCTGGAACGCTTTCAGGAAGCCCTGGCACCGCTGGAGAAAGCCCTCCGGATATCTCCCTCAGATCCGGTGGCCCGGTCCTACCGGCTCTCTGCACTCAGACGACTCAAACGCTATGGGGATCTCCTCCAGTATTATGAGTACCTGACCGAAGAGGAACCCCGCAATCCTTCAGCCTGGTACAATAAAGGGCTCCTCCTTCATCGGGCAGGAAGGTTCAGGGAAGCGATTGACTGCTACCAGACCGTCCTCTCCATCACCGCCGGAGACGTGCATGCCCTGCTGAACAAAGGGCGGGCTCATCAGGCACTCCATGAGACGAGGCCGGCGGTGGAGGCATTCAAAGAGGTCATCAGCCGCGACCCCGGGAGTGCCGATGCCTGGTTCTCTCTGTGCCAGATCTACACCGGTCTGGTCCGGCTCCCTGAAGCACTCACCTGCCTGGATCAGGTGCTGCGGATCACCCCTGATCATGCGAAGGCACTCGTATGGAAAGCCCGGGTTCTCGATGAGCTGGGCCAGAAGCAGCAGGCATACCGGGCGATGGGTATGGCACGCAGGCTGGACCCTGCGATACACTCCCGGCTCCCCGGGGAACGCTTCCATGACTGATCTCACGGTCTCCTCCCTCTCCCGCTGCTTTCTCCTCTGCCCTGCAGCCTGAATCCGGGTGCCTTTCAGATCCTTTATCTCCTGCCCGTCCGATCCTTGGGTATGTCCAGAGCCACGGTTGAAGGGACGGTTCCGGTACTGGGACGGGATATCTGGTACCGGATAGACGGGGCAGATACCGGTGGTATCCCGCTTCTTGTGATTCACGGGGGCCCGGGTCTCTCCCATGATTACCTGCTCCCCCTGGTGCGGCTGGCGGATACCCGCCCGGTTATCCTGTATGATCAGTTCGGGTGCGGCAGGTCTGAGAGGCCGTTGGCCCCGTATCCCTACTCGCTCGAGGATTATGTGGAAGAACTGACCCTGATAAGGGAAGCACTCTGCCCTGGCCCGGTTCATATCCTCGGGCAATCCTGGGGGACAATGCTCGCGACCGAGTACCTGCTGACCCGCAAACCTTCAGGGATCGTCTCCCTGGTCTTCTCAGGTCCCTGCCTGAGTGCTTCCCGTTGGGAAGCAGATCAGATCCAGTACCGGGAACTGCTCCCCCCTCTCCTCCGTGATGCATTCATCAGGCATGAGGCAGGCGGGTCGTATGATTCACCTGAATACCTGGAGGCGGTTGACGTCTTCTATCACCGTCATGTCTGCCGGCTGGACCCCTGGCCTGACTGCCTCTCCCGTTCAATAGAGCAGTTATCCCAGGAAATCTACACCCGGATGTGGGGGCCGAGTGAATGCACCATCACCGGGACACTCAGGAGGTACGATCGGAGCCGTGATCTGGGTATGCTTTCAGTTCCCGCCCTCTTTACCTGTGGGGAATGGGATGAAGCAGCTCCTGCCACCTGCAGGTATTACCAGCAATTGCTCCCGGGTTCAGAACTGGTGGTCTTTCCCGGGGCATCTCACTCGCATCACCTGGAGCAGGAGGATGAGTACCTGCAGGTTGTCAGATCTTTTCTGGAGCAGGCTGAAGGACGGATGAGGTGAGCAGGGTGCAGCCGGGTGGTTCAAGGGGAAGTATGCCGGCTCCATCACGACCTCGGTGAAGTTCCTGGATCATCATGCGCATGAGTACCTTCAGGCGATCAGCGAGGATCTCGGGATGCGATGGGCCGGGTCATACTCTGCCGGGATGAATGATCTCTACTCCCCTGAGATGTAGCAGTCCCTGGTCGATTTCGGGGATGATATCACCGCGGTCTGCCGGGACCGGCTGGAGCTTCCCCTCCGGTTCCCTCCGGTCCCTGGCCGGGAAACCCGTCCATTCTCCGGCGTCCTCGGGGAACCGGTATCCCTCGGCGGGAAACAGGTGCTGATCCTGGATGACGGAGAACCCGGTTCCGGGACGGATCAGATGGTCCGGCTGGTGAAACATGCGTTCACCGGCACCGTGACGGTCCGTCATCTGGACGAGGCCGGAATGAAGGGGGGTTGTCTCGGATGTCTCCATTGTGCGGCAGAGAACCGGTGTGTGTACCGGGACGGATTCATGCAGTTCTGGGAGGAGATGATCGATCCTGCTGATATCATCGTCATCGCCGGGTCCATCCGTGACCGGTTCCTCTCGTCCGGGTGGAAGCAGTTCATGGACTGGTCGTTCTACCATGGCCACATCCCGGCAATGAACGGGAAACAGGTAATCTGCCTCATCCACGGCCCGCTCTCTGATCATCCCATCCTGCGTGAGGTCCCCGGGTCCGTTATCACCATCTGGGGTGCGGGCATTGTGGCCGTGATCAGTGATGAATCATCGGATCCTGATGCCACCAGCCGCCAGATCCATACCGCTGCCATGCCTGCGGTTGCATACCTGAAGACCGGGTTCCCGTGCACCACGGATGTTCCCTGATATTGGTGGGAGAAAGGTGTTTCGGGACGTGATCTGGGAAGAATTACGCCCCATTTTCCGGGCAGACCATCGGTATTACCGCAGTCACGGCATATATGACTTTCCTCAGTACGCCTGGCGGAACCGGATCTCCCGCCGGCTCTTCTCACTTCTGCTCAGTGTCCCCTGGTTCAGCCGGGAGGTCCGATCGGAGATGAAGAAGTATATCGTCAGGCCCTATGGGAAGGTCTTTGAGAAGAATCCTCTCCTCCGGTCACGGGAGCAGAGCCGGAAGATCTGAGCCACGGCCCTATTCCTCCGTCTCTCATCCGGTCTCCGGCGCCTCACCCTGATCACAAAGAGATATATCCTGCCCTGTGGAGGTATGACTATGGCGAATTCAGGCTATCGCTCGTATCTGCTCATATCCTGGCTTATTCTGCTGATCATGGTCATTCCCGCACTCAGCCCGGTGACCGGTTCTGACCCCGGGACATCACCCCTCTTCATGATCAATGCCACCTGCTCTCCCCTCATGGTCAATGACCCTGAGTTTGACTTCGAGTTCAGGCGAACCCTTGGGAGCATGTACAGCGGATGTGCGGATCTCGGTGAGGTGATCGCGACCGCTTCACGGATGGACCCCCTGACCTATGAGACCTGGTTTAGGGAGTGGACACGGACTGCAGACCACTTCCGGGAGGTGGGTGATGAGGCCTCGGCAGCCGGACATTCCGTCTCTGCTCATGATGCATGGCTCCGTGCCTCAACATACTACCGGACCGCGGAGTTCTTCCTGCATCGGGATCCCGCTGACCCCCGTATCGTGGAGACCTGGGAGAAGAGCAGGGATACCTTCCAAAGAGCGATGGAACGTGAGTCGTTCCCGGTCAGTGAGGTCGCCATTCCATACGGGAATACCACCCTCCCCGGGTACCTGTACCTGGTCGATGACTCAGGAAAGCAGCGTCCCCTCCTGATCATCCAGACCGGGTATGACGGCACGCAGGAAGAACTCTATCCCAACGCCCGTGAAGGTATCCGGCGTGGGTATAATGTTCTCACGTTTGAAGGGCCGGGACAGGGGGAGGTCATCAGGGTGCAGCAGATCCCGTTCAGACCTGACTGGGAAGCAGTCGTCACCCCGGTGCTCGACTGGGCGGTTGCACGGCCTGAGGTGGATCAGGAACGGATTGCCCTGTGGGGGATCAGCATGGGAGGATACCTCGCTCCCCGGGCGGCAGCCTTCGATAACCGGATATCCGCACTCATCGCAGATTCAGGGATCTATGATATGGCCTCTGATATGGTGAACCAGTTCAGACAGACCTCGCCTGATCCCGACAACCTAACCCGTGAGGATGTCTTCTCCTATGTCGCCAGTGAACGCGGATTCATGAATGCTGACATGTATGCCCGGATGAATAACTCGACCAGTACCGACTGGATGATGACCCAGGGGATGTATGTCTTCCGGGTACCCACCCCCGCCGATGTGATGCTCATCTACCAGGATTACACCCTCGAGGGAGTCATCGGAGAGATCCGGTGCCCTACTCTCGTCTCTGACGGAGCGAGCGACTCCAAGATGGGAAGCCAGGCAGCGGTCTTCTACGATCACCTGACATGCCCCCGGACATATCTCCCCTTCTCCAACGAGTACTGTGCCGGTGAGCACTGCCAGCTGGGCGCTTCAGCCATCTCGTACCAGGGGAAGTTTGACTGGCTCGATGATCAGCTCCACCCTGACGGGAAGGAGTGACGCTCCGGAGCCCGGGTAAGAGAGCGGGGCTCCTCCCCCTTATCTCGGAAAGGCTATACTCGCATCTGATCAAGTACTGCTGACCGGACCGGAGAAGATTCATGAAGATCGCCATTACCGGAAAAGGAGGCGTGGGGAAGACCTTCATCGCAGGTACCCTCGCCTGCACCTATGCTGCCCGGGGTCTGAAGACCATTGCCATTGATGCGGATACATCTCCAAACCTTGCCCTGACCCTGGGAATGAGCCCGGAGGAGGCCTTCCGGATCGTGCCCGTGGCTGAGAATGACCCGCTCATCGGAGAGAAGACAAAAACCGCATACCCCGGGGTATTCAGGATAAGCGTCTCGGTCGATGACATCCTGTCACGCCAGGCGGTCTCCACCCCCTGCGGGGTTCAGCTGCTGGTCATGGGAATGGTCAGGACCATGGGAGCCGGGTGTGCCTGCCCGGCCCACAACCTGATCCGGACCCTCATGTCCCATCTCATCGTCGAACGTGATGAGGTGGTCATTCTTGACATGGAGGCCGGTGTTGAGCATCTCGGGCGGGGGACAGCAAAGAACGTGGATATCATGCTCATCATCACCGATGCTCACCAGGCTTCCCTGATCACGGCAGGAAGGATAGCTGACCTTGCCGGTGCCGCCGGGATTCCCCGGATTGCATTCGTCGCCAACCGGGTCACCGGCCCGGAGATGCTCTCCCGCATTGAGGGTGCAGCACGCGGTCACGGGGTGGAGGTCATATCAGCAGTCCCCTATGATCCCGGGGTTCTCAACGCCGGGATGGAGGGAATCTCTGTCGTCAGAGATGGGAATTACTCCGCAGTACGTGCCGTCAGGGCGCTTGCCGACGAACTGGAACGGATCATCAGAGAGGATTCATGAAGACGATTGTGACCATGGGCCGGGGAGGGACCGGGAAGACGAGTTTTGTCAGTCTGATGGCGGATTATTTCATCAGGACCGGACATACCCCCCTCCTCCTCGTGGATCTCGACCCTGATCAGAACCTGGGGGAGATGATCGGGGTCGACCTCGAGACCGAGGGAAGGTGGACGGTTGCAGAACTGCTGGAGGATACCTTCATCGGAAAGGGTGGAACGATGACCGGACTCGCCCCATCAGAGCGGATTGAAGAGAGAATCTGGCGTGACGGACTCTACGAGGGGAAGGGCTTTGATTTCCTTGCCCTGGGGACCAAGTGGATAGAAGGCTGCTACTGCATGCCTGATGCAGCCCTTCGTGATGCCCTCTCCCGAATCACCCGGCAGTATGCGTATATTCTCATCGATGCCCCGGGTGGACTGGAACACCTCAACCGGCGGGTGACTGCTGATGTGGATGAAATTTTTGACATTCTCGGTCCCTCCGGCAAATCCTTCGCTCACCTCCAGCGTGCCCGGAGAGTGGCCGGGGAGTCCGGAATCCACTGGGGGGAGTTCAGCAGTATCGGTGGGTTCATGTTTCCAGAAGAACTCGGGAGTCGTGCCGCAGCCTTTGGGGATATCCGGTACCTGGGAAAGGTGGAGTATGACCCCGAGGTCGCCCGGCGGGTGATGGAAGGGTTCCCCCTCTTTGGGATCTCCCCTGATCTCCCGGGTCCGGCCTCAGTGGAGCGGATCCTGAGGAGTGCCGGGTACTAATATGATCAGAGGAGGGGAGTGAGAGGATGGGCGAGATGAATCCTGAATACGGGTCGGTACCGGGAGTCACCTCCCGGTACCCGGTCATCCGGGCGGATGACCATGGGGTCTCCGAGACAACGGTTGAGATCTGTACTGAATCACGGGCTGTTATTATCCTCAACGACCGGATCATCGGGGATCTCTCCCTCACCCCGACGGATCTGGAGGCATTTGCTGCCGGATACCTGGTTTGTGAAGGGTATATCGGTTCAGTCAGGGATATCACCGATATGCGTATCAGTCTCCCGGAGATCCGAATCACCGTGGAGAAGGTCGCGGATGAGAGCATCTGCTGTCGGTACTCCATGAACAGTTCAGGGGGATCGTGCCGGGAGCTCCTCCCCCAGGGCGATATCACGCCGCTCCCTGACGGCCCGGTCCTGAACGCATCTGCCATTCTCTCATCGATGGCTGCGGTCAACGAGTACTCCGTGATCTGGCGGCGGACCGGCGGGATGCACTGCAGCCTGATCGTGAGGGAGGATGGGGAGATCGTCTGCGGGGTTGAGGATATGGGACGGCATACCACGGTTGATAAGGCGGTTGGAATCGCTTTGCAGAAGGGGACGGATCTCGGAGAGTGTTATCTTATCTGCTCGGGACGGCTGCCGGTAGATATGGTTGCAAAAGCCTACCGGGCCGGGATAAGGGTCGTGATCAGTAATAATGCGGCATTTGCCGGAGGCATAGCGTTTGCCCGGAAGGCACACATGACTCTTGCCGGGTTTGTCAGGCCGCCGTGCATGACGGTGTATACCGGGGCTGAACGGATCTTCTTCTCCTGAACGGAGAGAAGAATCCCCGGTTCATCGGGTCCCGGTTACCGGATGACGAACTTCTGCATCTCCTTGTTCAGCAGTTCGGCAACCTCAAAGACACTGTCCGACTGGGATGTCAGCTGATCCGTTGCCGCTGCCGCCTCTTGACTGGCTGCTGCTGCTGCAACCGCTTCCTTTGAGGTATCCAGTACCATATCGTTGACCTCGTTGATGGAGGCAGTAATCTCTTCCACTGCTGCAGCCTGCTGCTCGGCTGAACGCGCCACGTCATCCATCCGTTCACTGATGGTTGAGATGGCAGTGATGATCTCGTTAAAGACCTTCAGCGTCTCTGAAAGTGCCTGCCCCCCATTCTGCACAGACTGGGCACTCTGATCCATGGTGACCGATGCCAGTTCTGTCTTCTTCTGCAGGCTCTCGATCATACCAGTGATATTCTCTGCCGACTCCCGTGACTCAAGGGCAAGAGACTTGACCTCACTGGCAACGACCGCAAACCCACGTCCCGCCTCTCCGGCCCGTGCTGCCTCGATTGCTGCATTCAGGGCGAGCAGGTTCGTCTGGCTCGCAATATCTGAGATGACCTTGGTGATCTTGTTGATCTTCTTCATCTCCTCCATGATCTCGCGGACGAGACCGACCACCTGGGTGGTGGACTCGGTAATCTCATCCATCCCGGTCTCTGCCCCTTTCGCAAGTTCAGTCCCTTTCGCCGAGAGATCACTGGTATCAATCGCGAGTCGGTTTACCTCGTCAGCCCGGGAGGAGACGGCTGAGACATTGACTGCCAGGTTCTCCATCGCAGAGAGGATCTGGGAAATCCCGTCTCTTCCCCGTTCAGCATTGATACTGACCGACTGGGCAATGTCTGCGAGGGCATTGGTTCCCTGGCTGACATCGTTGATACTGCCATGAGTCTGGGTGACGAGCGAGTTGAGGCTCTCGACCTGTTCATTGATGATCTTCACGGCCTGGGAGACATTGGATCCCACCTGGTCGAGCGCCTGCTTGAAGTCAGACCAGTCCCCTTCCATCGCGAGCTCCGGGTTGATCCGGTACGCGAAATTATACCGTGCATAGTTTTCCGATACCTCCATCGCCTCATTCACCGGGATGATGACCGAATCCAGGGTCCTGTTCATCCCTTCGATGATGTTCCGGTAGTCTCCTTTGTGCCTGGCAGGGTCCGCCCGGACTGTCAGTTCTCCCCTGGCTCCGGCTTTCCCGAGTTCCTCCACGTCGGTGATAAGTGAACGGATATTATCACGCATCTGGGTGAGGGGGCCGTATATCTCATCTGTTTCAGAGGCTCTCTCAATAGAGGCCGTCATATCTCCTTCAGAGATCCGCGTCACATAGACGATCAGGTTTGCCAGCCAGTCATGGACCCCGTTGATGGCATCCTTCAGTTTTGCATGATCCCCGACACACTCGATATCGATCCGCTGACTGAGATCCCCTCTCCTGATCTTCTGGAGGACGATGTTCCCGTGCCGGATCGGATTCAGGATTGCATCCAGCATCTCGTTCATCCCGGTGATCGTCTCGGCATACGCCCCTTTGAACGGCGTTGGATCTCCCCGCTCTGCAAGTTTTCCGGTCTTTGCAGCGGTGATCATCCGGTGGATCTCCTTCTGCAGGAGTTCGATGGTATCAGCCACCCCATTCACCGCGTTCCGGATCCGCTCATGCTCCCCTTGCAGCTGCTGATCAACCCTGACGTGGACCTCCCCCTGGGATACCTTCACCAGTACCTTGCTCATGTCCCTGAATGGGTGGAGGATATCGTCCAGCATCACGTTGATCTTCTCAACCAGGTCTTTCAGGTCACCGTGGTATCCCTCCGTGTTCATCCGGGCACGAAGGTTCCCCTTCTTCATCTCCTCTGACAATGAGAGGATATCGCGGATCATCCAGGATTCTGCACTGTTGTCTGAGAGGGAGAAGAGATAATACTGACCATAGGCTGGGTCGCTCATCCGGATCGCCCCCTTTCCGTCAAAGGAGGTATTATCAGCCCGCAAAAATCTCCATTCGATATTCAGGTTTTTTCCCGGCTGAATCCGGGAGAAAAGAGCTTTGATATGAACAGATGAGTCGGTGCCATCAGGTTGCTGGGGGGTGGATATGCTGATCAGATCCCGGCCGATCACAAACGATTTGTCCGGTGATCTGAAGAGGCGGCTGGCAGCCAGGTTACAGCCGCAGAACCGGTTCTCCTTCATAACCAGTACCGGACCCGGAACATTGTCAAGTATTGACAGGATGAGCGGGTTGTCAAAACCCCGGCTCTCTTCTGATGATTCACTGCTCATTTTCTCTCTCCCTGGAATTATTCACCACACCGGCCGTGGATAATATGTTGATCTATTCATTTTCTTCGATATATAGGTGCGGGTGGGTGGTTCAGGCGGAAATGCGGGTCAATTATCCGGGTTTTCCGGGATGGCCGGTGAAGCAGGAACCCGGGAAATACGGTCGCTCCCCCCCTCATCAGCCTGGTGCACTCCTCTGCCCTCTCCATCAGGTGAATAGTACATATGCCGGCTGCTCCTAGTATACATCATAGCACTCCGGCTGATTATCGTGAACAGAAAAAATGTGACTCTTCATCTGGGAGAGGCGAAGACTGCCACCGGATCCCTTCGGGACCTGCGGGTTTCTGTCGGCTTGGTGCGCGGAGAGGACTGGGATGAGCAGGAAGGGCCCACCCCCTTCCCGTCGCATTATGATCTCAGATCCTGGGATCGTCTGCTCCTCTCCCGCTATAAACCGCTCTATCTTCCGTTCTGTGACCTCTGCTGTCTGTGCACTTACGGAAAATGCGATCTCTCTGCCGGGAAGACGGGGGCATGCGGTATCGGCATGGAGGCACAACAGTCACGTATTGTCCTGCTGGCTGCCTGTATCGGTGCAGCAACCCACACCAGCCATGCACGCCACCTGGTCACCCACCTGATCCATCAGTATGGTCACCGTCAGCCGATCGATGTCGGCGGTACCTCGGTCAGTGTTGAAGCCCCGGTCGTCAGGCTGGTATGTGGCATAAAACCCGCAACCCTCGGTGACCTTGAGATCGTGCTGGACTACTGTGAGCGGCAGGTGACCGAACTCCTTGCCGCCACCCATACCGGGCAGGAGTCCGATGCCATTGACTTCGAATCAAAAGTCTTCCATGCCGGCATGATCGACCATGTCGCCCTGGAAGTGGCTGACATGGCACAGATATCTGCCTTCGACTTCCCGCGAGCGGATCCAGATGCTGCCCTGGTCGAACTTGGCATCGGCACGGTGGATCCGTCAAAACCGGTCATCCTGGTCGTCGGACACAATGTCCCCCCGGCTTTGGGTATCATAGAATATGCCCGCGAACAGAAGATGAGCAGCGATATCGAGATCACCGGCATCTGTTGTACGGCAATTGATCTGACCCGGTATGATCCCAATGCAAAGATCATCGGTCCGATCTCCTGGCAGCTCCGATATATCAGGAGCGGGCTCCCTGATGTCGTTGTGGTGGATGAGCAGTGTGTCCGGACCGACCTGCTGGAAGAAGCCGGGAAGGTTCACTCCCCGCTCATTGCGACGAGTGGGAAGAACTGCTCGGGTCTTCCGGACCGGAGTCATGACGATCCTGACGAGATTGTTGCTGATCTGGTGAGCGGAAAGACCCCCGGGGTTCTCATCCTTGACGAGGAGAAGGTTGGTGAGATTGCGGTCAGGACTGCTCTCGGGGTCATGGGGAACCGACGAAAGATGAAGAATATCCCGGGACACGATGAACTGGTTGAGATGGCCGCCCGGTGTGGCGGTTGCCAGGAGTGCATGCGGGTCTGCCCTGCCGGGATACCCCTCTCCTCATCGATTCAGCTCGCTGGGAAGGGTGACACCTCATCCCTGGCCATGGTGTATGACTCCTGTATCGGGTGTGGGAGGTGCGAGGATGCCTGCAGTAAGGAGATCCCGGTCCATAGTGCGATCCTCTCTGCGGCAGATGAACAGATGCGCAGTGAACGGTTTAATGTGCGGGCGGGACGGGGAGCAATTCAGGATATCGAGATTCGTGAGGTCGGAGGGCCGATCGTCCTCGGGGAGATCCCCGGTATCATCGCGTTCGTCGGATGTGCCAACTTCACGGACGGGGTGGAGGACGTTGCCGAGATGGCCCGTGAGTTTGCCCGAAGACGGTATATCGCCGTGGCTTCGGGCTGCTCGGCAATGGCGATCGGAATGTTCCGGAATGAAGACGGTCAGACCCCGTATGAGGAGTTTCATGGCAGGTTTGACGCCGGTGGCATCGTCAATGTCGGCTCCTGCGTCTCGAATGCCCATATCTCCGGGGCTGCAATAAAGATCGCCAGCATTTTTGCAAAACGGAACCTCCGGGGAAATTATGAAGAGATCGCGGATTATGTCTACAACCGGGTCGGTGCCGTGGGGATCGCCTGGGGTGCGATGTCCCAGAAGGCAGCCTCGATCGCAGCCGGATTCTGGCGGCTGGGAATTCCGGTTATCGTCGGTCCGCACGGGGCGAAGTACCGGCGGATGCTTCTTGGCAGGAAGGATAAACCAGAGGACTGGTTTGTCTACGACTCCCGGACCGGGGAGAAGGTCCAGGTTGGTCCCGTCCCCGAGCACCTCTTTATCGCGGCTGAGACGAGGGAAGAGGCCATTATCCTTGCGGCAAAGCTCTGCATGAGACCCAATGACACCCCCCGGGGAAGATCCATGAAACTGACCCATTATATCGATCTCTACAAACGGTACTATGATCGGATGCCTGATGATCTCACCCTCTTCATCAGGTCACCGGCAGACATCCCCCTGACCATGAAAGAGGAGATCCTTCCGGTTCTTGCAGAGAAAGGATACACCGAACTGCCGGTCCCCAACCCGACCCTGCTGGTATCCCAAATCAGACCGAAGAAGGAGTGATAGCGATGGCAGCAGATGATTCCTGGATACGGGCAGAGATGGGGGGCACCACCCGGGCCTCCCTGATCTCCAGACCTGAAGTTCTTGCAGCCCTGATAAAACGGGCGAAAAGACCCCTTTTCATCGTTGGAAATGGAGGGGCGAGAGGTCCGGAAGGCGAGGTGGTCACCGGGCTCATCAGGCGGGTGAGCAGTCTTCGCGGAGGAACGATTGTGACGACCTCATCAGCGGTCAGGGAACTGACATCCCGGGGGATCGGGGTGAATGCCGTGATGGGTGGCATGGAGATCGCTGACCGGCTCCGTGATCCTTCGTGGAGAGGATTTGACGGGGAGGGGAAGTATGATCTGGTCTTCATCACCGGTATTCTGTATCCCATGGCATGGGTGATCTTCTCAGGAATACGCAACGGAGTGCCCGGATTAAAGACTGTCTCCCTGGACCGGGGATACCAGCCGCATGCCTCCTGGTCGTACGGAAATGCAGGTTTTGATCAGTGGAAGGAACAACTGGAGGGTGTCGTCTCCCTGTTGGAGGATGGGTGAACCATGTTTGAAGATATTCCCGTAGAGGTCGGGCTCGTGTATGAGGGCGAGCGTATCAGGAAAGAGGATATGTATGTCGAGCTCGGGGGTCCGAAGGTCGGCAGGAAGTTCGAGATCGTGCTCGTGCGGGACCCGGGAGAGGTGGAAGACGGGAAGATATCGGTGAAAGGTCCGGATCTCTCCGAACTTGCCGAGGGATCCCATGTTCCGTTCGGCCTTTTGGTCGAGGTCGCCGGTTCGCGGCTCGAGGATGACCTTGAGGGTGTTCTTGAACGGCGGGTTCATGAGTACATGAACTATATCCAGGGGGTCATGCATCTCAACCAGCGGTATGATATCTGGATCCGGGTTGGAAAGAAATCATATGCAAAGGGTCTGAACAGTTTTATCTTCATCGGAAAGGCGATGGAACAGCTGTACCGTAATGAGCTCGCCATCATCGAGAAGATTCAGATCACCTTCCTGGTCGGTGAGGAGCATGTCGAATCCTTCTATGAGGCGGCCCGGGGCCGGTATGAAGCCCGTGATGCCCGTGCGCGTGGTTTGTCTGACGAGCAGGTCGATACCTTTTACGGGTGTGCCCTCTGCCAGTCATTTGCCCCCTCCCATATCTGTGTCATCACCCCTGAGCGGTACGCCAACTGCGGGGCCATCAGCTGGTTTGACGGAAGGGCCGCGGCCCGGATGGACCCCGAAGGACCCATCTTCCCCATTGCCAAGGATACCTGTATTGACCCGGAGAAGGGTGAGTATTCAGGGATCAACGAGCATGCACAGAAGAGATCCATGGGGGAGGTGGAGCGGGTGTACCTCTACTCCGCGTTCGGGTACCCCCATACATCCTGCGGGTGTTTTGAGGCGATCGCGTTTTTTATCCCTGAAGTTGAGGGATTCGGCATTGTCCACCGCCGGTTCGCCGGCCCGACGGTCAATGGTCTCCCCTTCTCCACCCTTGCCGACTCCACGGCAGGGGGCCGGCAGGTTGACGGGTTCCACGGGATCTCCCTGGAGTACATGCGGTCGAAAAAGTTCCTTGCTGCTGACGGGGGCTGGGAGACCATCGTCTGGATGCCGGAAGAGATCAAGACCGGGCTTGCCGGGGTGATCCCGGAGGACCTGGCTGACCGGATTGCCACGGATTCAGATGCCGCAGACATCCCTGCCCTTCAGGCATTTCTCAGTGAGAAAGAGCACCCGGTGGTGAAAAAGTGGAGTGACGGGCAGGAACCGTCCGATCCGGGGGCTGATGAACCGGGCGGATTCTCTTCCGCTGCTTCACCGGGTGCAGGTCAGCCGTTCTGTATCTCGGGGGATATTCCCATGTCGGTCGGCGGGGTGAAGATCATATTGAAAAATGCGAAGATATATGCAGAAAAGGTGATCATCAGGCCTGCTGACCGCAGCCGGGAAGGAGGTGGCAGGCATGCCCCGTGAGCCTGATATTTCCGGGCTGCTCAGCTTCCTCGGCCCGGAACTCGCCAGTCTCCTCTCAGGGCGGGAGATCGTTCTTGAACATGTTGAGCTGGATATCGATGAACTCGAGCTCCATCTCCCGCTGGGTGGTTCCCCGTTCTTCCTGCCATCCCGTGCAGGTACCATCGGGCCGCAGCCCGGGCAGCCGGCAGGGGCCGGAGGGGACCGGTCACGCTGGCCCTCAGCGCTGCTGCCTGAGTCGTTCACCTCATCTCCCGATCTCTACCCGAAAGCGATCCGGGAAGTGACGCTCGGGGCCACGCCGGGAGAGGGGGGAACCCGGTCCCGGACCGTGACGGTCGGAGGCTCACGGGCACCACCCTTCACCCACCCCTCCGTTCCCCCGGTCCATCCTCCCGTCATTGCGATGGACGTCTTCGATACCCGGGTTCCCATGCCCCGGGCCCTGAAAGGACATCTGTCTGAGGTTCTGGACGATCCGGCCGCCTGGGCCCGGATGAACGTGGAGCAGTTCGGAGCCGATATGGTCACGGTCCATCTGCTGAGCACCGATCCACTCATCAGTAACGCCTCTCCCCGGGAGGCGTCCAGGACCGTGGAGGAGGTACTTCAGGCGGTGAAGGTTCCGCTGATCATCGGAGGATGCGGGGATCCCCGCAGGGATGCAGAACCGTTTGCCGAGATCGCGGCAATGGCTGAAGGGGAGCGGCTCCTCCTCAACTCGGTCACTGCTGACATGGCTGATGCGAAGACCCTTGAACCGGTTGCGAAGGCGGCAGATACGCACGGTCACTGCCTCCTTGCGTTCACCGGCCTTGATCTGAACAGTGCAAAGGAACTGAACCGGCGATTGTATCAGTTCTTCCCGGCTGACCGGATTCTCAATGATCTGACCTCGGTGGCACTTGGGTACGGACTTGAGTACTCCTTCACCATCCATGAACGGGCACGGGTTGCCGGTCTGATGGGGGATGATGAACTCAGGCATCCGACGATCTCTGCCGCGACGAATGCGTGGTCGGCCCGCGAGGCATGGATGGATCTCGGTCCTCTCTACGGAGGGAGCGATCACCGGGGCCCCCTCTGGGAGACTCTGGGGAGCCTTATCCTGCTCCTTGCCGGAGTGGATCTCTTCCTGATGATGCACCCGCTGGCCGTCTCAACCATGCGTGATGTCTCATCACGGCTCGAGAGCGGGAAGGCGGCCCCGGCGGTGGATGAAGCCGCCTGGGTGACGACCGGGATGCAGGTGATCTGAATGACCCCGCACGAGAAGAAGAAGAAGGGCATCCGGGAGATCAGCCCGATAGACGTGTACAAACTTCTCCCCCGGACAAACTGCGGGGAATGCAGTCTTCCCAACTGTATGGCGTTTGCAACCCGGGTAGTGAACGGAGAGGCGGTGATCGACGAGTGCCCCCCCATCCTCACCCCGGCACATGCCCGTGCCCGGGAGAGCCTGGAAGAACTCCTGGCCCCCCCGGTCCGTGCGGTCGTCTTCGGAACCGGCACCGGAAAAGCGACCATCGGAGGGAAACATGTGCTGCAGCGGCATGAGTTCACGTACCAGTTCCCGCCACCCATCGCGATTGATGTTACCGATGACGTGGAGCCGGGAGCACTGGAGGAGCGGGTTCGGCGGATTGCCGGGTTCTCCTACAGTTATATCGGGAGGACCCTCACCCTTGATGCGATCGCGGTCAGGTCGGTATCCGGGGATCCCTCCCGGTTCGCCGGGACGGTCTCCCGGATCAGCTCCCTGACGTCGTTCCCCCTTATCCTCTGTTCGTACGATCCCGGGATTATCAGGGCGGCCCTGGAGGAGATCTCTGACAAAAAGCCGCTCATATATGCGGCCAACCGGAATAACTGGCGAGAGATGGCAGAGATAGCAGCAGACTTCTCCTGCCCCCTGGTCGCCAGTGCACCCGGCGATCTCTCCATCCTCCGCTCTCTGGTCAGGACCCTGCAGGCTTGTGATATCACGGATATTGTTCTGGATCCCGGGACCTTTGGAGACGAGTATCTCGCCGGTACCATTCACTCCTTCACCGCAATCAGGAAAGCCGCCTGCCGGGAGGGGGATCCCCTCTTCGGGCTGCCGATTCTCGGCACTCCGATATCTGTCTGGACTGGGCAGGAACTGGGAGAAGGGCTGAATCAATGGCAGGAGGCGTATACTGCATCCCTGCTGATGACCCGGTATGCCGATCTCCTGATCATGCATAGTCTTGAAGGCTGGACCCTTCTTCCTCAGCTGATCTGGAGGTTTGGCCTGTATACCGATCCCCGCAAACCGGTATCCGTGGATCCCGGGCTCAGGACATTCGGATCACCGGGTCCCGACTCGCCGGTACTGGTCACTTCAAATTATGCACTGACATTTTTCACGGTTGAATCCGACATTAAGGCATCGAAGGCAGACTGTTATCTGATCGTCATCGATACCGGCGGACTCTCTGTGGAGGCTGCCGTGGCAGGGAGATACCTGACGGCAGAAAAGATCAACGAGGCGATCCGGGAATCAGGGATCGAAGGGATCGTCAGTCACCGGCATGTCATCATCCCCGGGCTTGCTGCACGCCTTTCAGGAGAGACTGAGGAGGCGACCGGCTGGAGGGTTCTGGTTGGTCCCCGTGACTCGTCAGGGATCGGGAAGATGCTCCGTGAACACTGGCCGGTGAAGGATGACTCCTGATCTGAGCCTGTATCAGCCATCGTGATCTCAGAACATCAGGATCAGGAACCGGAGTCTCCGGTCACGATCCTCTTTAACCCGGTCAGCCGCATTGTTACCGTTTCTGCCGGAACAACGGTACTCCATGCGATCCGGAAAGCTGGCATCCAGTTTGAAGCGATCTGCGGGGGAAAGGGTCTCTGCGGGAAGTGCCGGGTTATCCTGGAGAAGGGCGAGTGCAGCGGGGATGCAGATACCTGCTCACACTCCCTCAGCCCAGCAGAACTGGAACAGGGATACAAACTCGCCTGTCTGACACGCGTCTGGTCTGACGCGGTCTTTACCATCCCGGTTGAATCACGGATCGATCATCCCCAGATCCTCACCTTCATCGACGCAGGAAATGGTACGCTCAATCCGGTTGCCGGCCGCTATCAGGTCAGGACTGACACCCCGGGACCGGCAGGTCTCCTCGGCCCCTCGATCAGGCTCTCCGGGTATCCGGGCCCCCGGCCAGTTATCTCCCGGGACCTGCTTGCCACCATCACCTCCTCACCCGGATCGGTATCCCTCCTGATCACCCGGGGAGGGAATTGCCCCGAGATCATCGGAGTTGCTGCACACCCGGATGACCGGCCCGTATATGGAGTGGCGGTGGATCTGGGAACCACCACCGTCGCTGCCATCCTGGTTGACCTGGAAGATGGGAAGGTGGTTGCAAAAGCATCTGCGCTCAACCGACAGATCACCCATGGTGAGGAACTGGTGACCAGGATCGCCTTTGGCAGGGATGAAGAGGGCCGTGAGACACTCCGGACGGCTGCCATCGGGAGTATCAACGAAGCCATCAGCCGGCTCCTCACCGATGCAGGAATAGAGCCCGGGGACGTGATCGATCTCTGTCTCGGTGGGAACACCGTGATGTGCTGGCTCTTTGCCGGCCTCGATCCGGCACCGCTTGACTTTGTGGATGTGGAGATCGATACCACCCCGATCCGGATCCGTGCAGACACCTCGGGTCTGCGGATACACCCCGGTGCCTGGGTCTGGTGCCTTCCGTCGGTCAGCAGGTTCGTCGGGGGTGATGCGGTGGGGGACCTGATCACCGCCGGGATGGACACCAGCCCGGAGATCTCCCTTCTGATTGATCTGGGGACGAACGGCGAGATCATCCTCGGTAACCAGGACTGGCTCGTCTCCACCTCGTGTGCCTCAGGGCCGGCATTTGAGGGGGCTGGTCTCCGATGCGGGATCAGGGCGATGCAGGGGGCGATCGATCATGTGGAGATCGATCCTGCCACTCACCAGGCACGGGTGCATGTCATCGGGGAGACCCATCCGAAAGGCATCTGCGGCTCCGGGATCATCGAAGCAGCCCCTGCAATGGCATCTGCGGGAATTCTGGACTTTTCAGGAAAACTGGTAGAGGGTACCCCCTGGGTCCGGGATAGCAGTGACGGGCCTGAATATGTTCTGGTCCCGGCTGAGCAGACTGAAACCGGGCATGACATTGTCATCACCAGACAGGACATGGCATACCTGATGGACAGCAAGGCCGCCGTCTGTGGAGCCATCGGCGTTCTGCTCAGGAAGTACCGGGTGACGATCTCTGACATCAGGCATGTGTATCTTGCCGGGGCTTTCGGGACGTACGGATCAGTGGAGAAGATGACCGAGTTCGGTATCCTCCCTGAGTTCCCGCATGCTGAATTTCACCGGATGGGAAACGGATCTCTGACCGGTGCGTACATGGCCCTTGTCTCTGAAGAGGTGAGAAGGCGGGCAGCGGCGATCGCCGGGAGGATGGCATACATCGATCTCCTTGTTGACACTGATTTTATTGATGAATACTGGGCTGCTCTCCGGATTCCCGGAAAAGAAGAACTCTTTCCCCGGTATTATCACAAACCTGACCCGGATCTCCGGGAAGGGAACGGATAGCGGGGAGCATGAATCATCACCGGTACCCGGAAGATACCCCATCGGACCGGGGATGACAGATGACGGGGTATCACTCGAACGGGAGCAGCATCCGGACCGCCTCCAGGACCGCCTCAGCAGATGAGACCGCCCACCGGGCTCCCGGCTCACTATACACGCCATCATAAACGGCCTGGTTGCAGAGGAATTCTGCTTCCCTGAATCCTGCGAGGAGTGCCGGATCAAGGGCTCCCTCCTCCACGTACAGGGCATCGATCGCCTCACGAAGACAGGCATCACTCTTCTCCTGGTATCCCTTCACCTGGATGAGTGCCCGGTATGAGTGGACCATGGAGGAGTATGCCGCAACGATCGCCCATTTGGCATCCCGGCTCTGCTGGGATCTCCGGGCAGCCTCCAGATCAGCCCCTGCCTCGGTGATCATCCCGTGAATGGTCTCCCACTCGGGCATGACCGGGACGATCCTCCCCTTGAGGAGACATGTCTCAAACCTATCTCTCATACTCTCAGACGGTCTCTGAATCAGCTCTGGTTGATCTGGATCGGCCTGATGTGCTCGTCAAAGAACTTCCGGATTCGTTTATCGGCGATATCAGCCCGGTCAGAAGCCATAATCCCTGCTTCAAAGAACGAATTCGCTGATGACTTGTCAGATGCCAGCCACCGGGTTGCTCCTTCTGAGAAACTCTGTGCAAACTGGCCTGCCTGGTCAGTGTACTCAAAGTAGTTCATCCGTGCGTAATCCATCTTTGACGGCATATCACTGATGATCTCCTTGTTCCTGATGAGATCTGACAACTCGCGGGTCTTCTCCGTCACCCGGGCATACTCTCCGGCGCGGTATGAGGTGATGATCCCCTCTTTGGAGGCCTGAAGGTTATCGAGGGCAAGGAGCATCCGGTCCCTGAACTCAACATTTTTATCCGGTTTCACGGAAAGGTTCGGGACACCTGGTGACACAGCGGGAGAAACCGGTTCAGGGTCTGGAATGATGGCCGTCTGAACCGGAACCGGAGAGTTTGAGGGCCCGGATACCGGGGTATCGTTCCCTGCTCCCTGAACCGGGGGAATGGCCCCGCTGCTGGAGACCTGCCCGGCATCAGGTACCGGAGCCGCATATTGCTGGGTGCATCCTGCTCCCAGGGAGAAGAGTATCATGATGAGGATAAGAGCGATGGATCGCGATATCATACGATAGTCATCACATCTGGCAATGATATAAATGTCGATCTGATATGAACCGGAATCCATCGGGATTCAGGTTCAGAGCCAGGGAGGGAGGACAACTCCCATATCCCTCATCATCTTCCGGATCGCGGTATCGATATGACGCTCCAGCCTGAAGAGGACGAGAAAGTAGACTCCTGCTCCCAGGACCACAATCAGAGCGAGGGTACCGGCGCTCTCCACGGGAACTCCCTGGATTACCCCCCATATCAGCCCGGCCATAATCAGGGTGGCAC
Organism: uncultured Methanospirillum sp.; assembly: GCA_964610235.1. GTDB lineage: Archaea > Halobacteriota > Methanomicrobia > Methanomicrobiales > Methanospirillaceae > Methanospirillum. Next base: position 23,603 of record CAZSVH010000002.1, read on the forward strand.
AGCCGATGGACCTGAGTGCCCGGGTATCAACGCGGAGAGGGATCTCCCTTGAGAGCAGGACTCCGGCACAACCGGCGTGGATCAGAACCGTCACGAGGATCGCCACGGCAGCACCCGTAAGTCCGGCAAGAGGGATGAGATACAGGTTTGCCGAAATATTCACCCCGCAGGCGATCAAGGCAGAGACGGCAGCATCTCTCGGTCTGCCCAGGGCGGAGAGAGACATGGTCCAGAGGTATACGAAGACATACACCACCTGGGATGCGAGCAGAAGGGAGAGTGCCAGGGAAGCAGACCGGTACGGGGATCCGTACAGATAGAACAGGAGTGAATCCCCCAGAAGGACACCCCCGATACAGACCGGGAGAGCAAGGAGGAGGGAGTATGAGATCGCCCGGGTCAGGGATCCGGCGATCCATTCCCTTCTCTCATCCAGTCTCCAGGAAGAGAATTTCGGGTAGAGAATCGTCTGGAGGGCGAGCGCCGAGAAGAGAGCGAAGGATGCGAGCTGGAGAGCTATCCGGTATAATCCCACCTCACTGCTGGAGGCGAAGTATCCGAGCAGGATGGTATCGATATTGCCGTACAGAATCATCCCCCCCGATGCCAGGAATGCCCAGCATGCGAACCTGAGCATCTCCCCTGATGTCTTCCAGCTGGTCAGTCTCATCCTGAACCTGCAAAACGGGAGAAGGAGACATGCACCGGCAAGAAGGCCGGCGACCACTCCTCCTGCAAGTCCAGCCACCCCAAACCCCAGGATGACCGCGGCGACCTGGACCGGGATCCGGATGAGGGTGTTGACCAGTCCCCCGGCCTGCACATATCCTGCTTTCCCGGTCCCATACAACCAGGTTCCTGCGATATCTCCCAGTGATGTCACCAGCACCGCTCCCACAAGCCAGGGGACCAGTCCGGCAGCAGAGAGATCGGTCATCACCGGCGCTGCGACCATGAGAACAGATACTGATCCGGCAAGGATGAGCAGCCTGAGCAGAAGGTATGTGGAGAAGACCTCCTCCCTCCGCTCACCATCCCCCATCAGACTGACGGCTGCTCCGCCGAGCCCCCCGCTACTGATGAGCGAGAAGATTCCGAGATATGAGAGAAAGAGAAAATAGCCGCCCGGGACATCCGGTGTTTTGGTCAGATGAGTGACCGCCATGGTGGAGAGGAAACCCAGGACGGTGACGGTGACACTCGTCCCGAAGTGCAGAAGACTCTGTCTCTGAAGATCCCCGGTCTGCATCAACCCTGCAGCAAGCCGGTGTGGGAGTGTCCGCATGGGTGTACCCGTAGGGGTTTTCTTCCATTAATCCTGCTGAGCAATCCGTCCGTTCATCGTCTCTGGAAAGGCACGGACAACGGTAGCCGGAAGGGTGATGGAGACCGGTGGCTCTGCGGAAACCGTCAGCCTGACAGCCCGGGTCCATCCGTCCTGCTCTTCTTCACTGGCGATGATCCGTTCCCAGGGGATGACGGCTGATCCCCCGGATATCCCTGGGACGAGGAGGGAGACCGAGAGTGAGAGTCCCTCCCGTGCGATCACGACCTTTGTACAGTTCCGGTATCGCACTCCGTCAATCATGACGGTCTGCCGGGAGAAGGTGGCCCCCTCCGGGGTCTCTGTTGCAGGGAAGGAACTGGCGAGATGATGGAGTCCCCTGGTCCCCTTCCTCCAGAGGCATGCCGCGACAGAGAAGAAGAGGACGACGATGAGAAGGACAAGGATGATACCGAGGATGATGGGAATCAGGAGCACGGATGAGTCCATTCTTTTGCCTCAGATGAGACTCTGGCTCGACCTTCTATTTAAAATCTCCCGGGAACCCGGGTCCACCCGTACCTCCCGGACCAGAGCCGGGAGGGAGCGTGTTCCTCTCCGGAATCAGCCTTCTCTCCTGCGGAATGCGCATCTTGATCAGATTCCGGATTCCGCTGGAGCAGGGAGAAGAAACCTTATTTCTTCACCAGATGAACCAGCTCAGCGTTATGATGATCCATAAAAAAACCATCATCCTTCTCTGCTTCATCCTCTGCGGTATCATCCCGGTGATGGTCGCAGCAAGCCTTCCGATGGTCGGCTTTCCCCTCCGGCCCTCCCCGGAGGTCGGGCCCTATCAGGATGAGGAGTTCCTGGAGAAGGCAAACACGACGATTTACGGGCTTTCCAACCAGTCGGTTCCTTCCGGGACCGGACTGAGGAGCATGCAGAGTCTGCAGCAGAAGATGGCCAGGATGAACATCAGTCCGGAACTCTATGAAGAAGCAGCTGATATCAACTCCTTCCTCTATTATACCGTTAAGGCCGGTTCTGAGTTTGATGATGCGATGAGTCTCTCACGGAGTGAATACTCGCCGATCAGCAGGGACGGTCCCCTCTTTGAAGATGCCACGAAGTACTACAACGCCGCAAAGAAGGTCTGGGATCGGATCAAAACCCGGTACCCCGGGGTCACCCTCTACACGATGACGGTTTCGTCTGAATCCTCTGCAGGAGACGGGCCCGTCGGCAACGGAGATGATTATGTCTCACGTCAGGCGATGACCGGGCTGTGGTGAAGGAACCGGTTCCCTCCCAATTTTCGTTTTCTGACCTCACCTGACTCGCCGGAACGCTTATCCCTGACGACTGGCGACTATTGCTGATGACTCAGAAGAAGTTTGCCCTCTCGGTGAGAATCGTTCTGTTTGATCAGCAAGGCCATATTCTTGTTCTGAAACGATCAGCCCGGTCACGGACGAACCCGGGGAAATGGGAACTGCCCGGCGGGAAGATTGACAGCAATGAATCCTTTGATGAGGCTCTCCTCCGCGAGGTCCGGGAAGAGACCGGGTTTGAGGTGATCATTCACACTGCTGCCGGGACTGCCATGCAGGAGACCGATGAATGGCGGATCGTCCATCTGATCATGATTGGTTCAATCATCAGTGGCGGTCTCTCTATCAGTGCCGAACACGAGGAGTTTCGCTGGGCTTCTCCTCCCGAGATTGCCGGTCTTGAGAAGGCGGACTATTTTGAGGATTATTTCAGGATGTACCTCCAGGTTCCGGTGGGAAGTCTGTCTGGCGGGGAGGACCCTTCCGTGACGAATACGGAATGATAGTGATGGCGCAGATACTCCGGGATCAACAAATCCTTCCAATCACTCTTCATTTCCTCCTTCCCCTCTCCCCGGGTTCTATCGGGTTGAGATAATAAAAAAGGAGATACATCTGCTTCAGAATGCTGGTTCTGCCGGTTATTGCCCATTTAGAATCTGTAACAGAATCGGTAACTGCTTATTATGGGTCTGACAGATATTTTCAGGATCTGAAGAGGTGGAGTTTCTGGCACGGATTATTCCTGAAAAATTACCATCAGTCTCATCAAAGGGGCTGCAAAGGGCATATTCAGGTCTCCAGAAATTACCCGATGATTACCTGGTGTACTATGAACCTCTCATCGACCCCAGGCGGCCGGATTTTCTGGTGGTGAACCCGGAGACAGGCCTCATTGCTATTGAGATCCGCTCCTGGTATCCCGGCACGATCGCCGGAGTGACTGATGAGGAGGTTTGCCTCGTCAGGGATGAGAACCGGTGTACCCGGGTCCATCCCCTTCACCATGCCCGGCAGTACCTGGATGCCATCATCCGGAGAGTGCAGGATACCCCGCTCTTCTCTTCTCTCCTCTCCAACCCGGAGGATCCCAGAAGCGATCCCTGTTTCCCGGTCTGCCACCTCCTCCTCCTGCCAAATTGCTCGAGATCCCAGCTCACCAGCCACTCTCTGGGGGATCTCTCAGGCTTCTTCCCCTCTCCACATACCCTCTGCCGTGAAGAACTTCTTGCTATGGAACAGTGGGAATCCGATCGTCTGGTCACGTTTTTCCGGTCCCTCACTCCTCCCCAGACAGATCAGCCCCTCACCGTGGATCAGATCCGGCTGCTCCGGGTGGTCATCCATCCTGATATCCTGATTGATCACCCTTCGGTTCAGGAGAAGATCCTCCAGTCTCCGTCACATGTCGGCAAGATCCGGCTCCTGGATTTCCAGCAGGAACAGACGGTCTATCAGATGAGACAGGGTCACCAGATCGTTGTTGGGTCAGCCGGGACCGGAAAAACAACGATCCTGGCTGCCCGGGCGCGGATCCTCCACCGAAATCCGGAGATCCGGATTCTCCTCCTCTGCTACAATACGGTCCTCTCAGAACAGCTTCGACGGATCCTCTCCGGGCATCCCCGGATCACCGTCTTTTCATTCGATGAGTGGGCAGAGCACCAGGGAGTTCCACGGAACCGGGATCCTGAAGGAGACGAGTCAGACACCGATCTCGGTTCCCGGGTGTATCAACAGATATCATCGAAGGGCGGAGATTTCCAGGCATATGATGCAGTCCTCGTCGATGAGGCGCAGGATTTTGATCCCGCCTGGATCCGGTCAGCACATCAGGCATTAAAGGATCCAGAGAATGGTGACCTCCTCATCGTATCAGACGGATACCAGGGGAGATTTGCCCCCGGGGGCGTCAGCTGGAAGGAACTGGGGATCAATGCCAGGGGACGGATCAGTCATCAGGTTCCTGAGCTGGCGAACAATTACCGGAATACGCGGGAGATACAGGGAATCGCGAGGTTATTCCTGGGAACGTGTCCCGGGGAATCCGGTATCCCTGAAGGGGGAGGCCTTCTCCCTGTGCTCACGCCCCGGAGTGGTCTCAAACCACTGCTGGTATGGAACACCTCCCATGTCAACCAGGGTGAATATGCGACGTTCCTGGTCAGAAGGCTTCTCGGTTCACTCAAGAGTGCCCAGTACCTCTCCGGGCTGAGGCCGGACGATATCTCGATCCTCTACCCGTATGCCGATGAACAGGACCACAGGGTTCTCATCCGGATGATCGCTGATCTGAGCCGGTTCTGCCCGGTCCAGTGGGTGGCAGAGAATTCGTACACCCATTCGAGGATCCACCTTCCCGGGGTGAAGATCCATGACAGCAGGACGATCAAGGGGATGCAGTACCGGGCGGTCATGGTGCTCTTTGCTGAATACTTTGATAAATATCTGATAAACCCGGATCTGACCGCAGACCGCCATCTCCTCTACGTCGCCCTGACTCGCCCGGTAGATTTTCTCACCCTCCAGTATACCGAGAAGACCCCCGTGATTCGGATGATCCTTGATTCTGGTGAAGTGGACGAGTTCATCGGGAAATAACCCTCTCGGTATTCATGACGGGTTGAGCCAATTTTCACCGTGATCTACGGATTGGGTGTTCCTTCATCGTCCATGAGGGCTGAACTGGTCCGATCCTCCTTGAGAAAATGGGTACACCAGCTGATGAATGCCTCCTGGCCCGGCCCTTCCGGTCTGGCACCCGCCATCCTGACTGCTGCAGCTCCCGCACCATCTGTCATTCCGAGGACAGACAGGAGAATCATGGCAAATGTTCCGGTCCTTCCGATTCCTGCTGCACAATGCACCAGAATGTTCCTGCCGGCAGTAAGGTTCTCTGCGACACTCCGAATCCCGGAGATATATCTCTCCTTCTCTACAGGAACCCCGAAATCAGGAACCGGAATATGGATCATCTCCCAGTAATACCCTTCTGTGGTTATCAGCCGGTAATAGCCAGGAGATCGCTCGCGGATCTCATCAAGAGGTGTCAGGCAGACGACGGTGTGTATCGCAAGGCAGTCCATCCGCTGCAGAAAGGTCTCCATCGGTTCGTATCGCCCCGGCATCGCGGCCAGGTACAGGGATCCGGGGATGGAATCTGGAATATGAACTCTTCTGAACATGAGGCACCTCTCCGGGAGATGCGGGTCCCGGTACCGGTGGATTCTCTCCGGACCGGAACTGCCAGCGGAGGGATCCGGGTGGAGAGATGGTCTCCAGACGATCAATACCGCGGAATGCGCATGATTATTGCATCCCCGGACACACCTCTAGTACTTCGGCATGAATACCGGTGGAGATGGACTGCCTGAATATCGGCAGATTAATGTTTCAATCTTCTTTTCTGAGTTGCAGGGAAAGAAGGTCACCCGTGGCAGAACGCGGATCGGACTCCTCTCCGACCTCGTCATCATCGAGACCCCCCGGTGCCCGGAGGTGACGCATTTTGTAGTATCCCGCCCGCGGGGTCGGTCTCCTCTTCTGATTCCCTGGGATCGGATCCTCTCGGTTCACGGCCCCTCCATCGAGCTGGTCCCTGATTGTGCAGAAGAGGAGTGTACCGGTGAACCGGTCCAGGGGCAGATCACCCTCATCAGGTATATTCTGGACAAGAAGGTGATCGACCTTGAGGATCATGAGATCAAGGTGGTTCGTGATCTCCATCTGATCATCAACATGTTCAACCGGCTTCTGGTCTATGAGGTTGATTTCAGCAGGGCTGGCCGGCTCCGCCGGTACGGCCTCTCCTGGCTCTCGATCATCCTGCCCGGGGGAGAAGAGGCAGGTGCCGGTCTGGTACCCTGGGCAGATGTCCAGCTCCTCCCGTCAGGAGAGGGGGAGACCCCCAGCAGGTTCTCGATCCGTACCCTGAAAGAGAATCTCTCCCGGATGCATCCCGTTGATATTGCTGAAATTATCGAGGATATGGACCAGGATCAACGGGCCGTTGTCTTTTCTGAGCTTGATCCCGAGACCGCTTCAGATACGCTGGAAGAGATAGCTCCTCCCATCCAGCGCGAGATCGTATCAGTGCTCACCCGGGAAAAAGCGGTTGAGGTTCTCGATGAGATGACTCCGGGTCAGGCTGCCGATATTCTCTCGGTCATCTCCTGCGCTGATGCGGATGCGATTCTTGATGTCATGAGGGATGAGAAGGCAAAGAAGGTCCGCTCTATTCTCGAGAAGTCTGAAGACAACATCCTCAATTACACAACCTCCCGGTTCATCATGGTCCCCCCGGATACCCGGGTCCGGGAAGTCAGGGATGATTATCCCCGTCTCGGCAGGGATAAGGATGTCATCATGTACCTGTATATCGTCGATGACTCAGACATCCTCCGCGGGGTGGTCGATATCAAGGAACTGCTCCAGGCGGATGATGATGCATCGATGCTGGAGATCATGGTCGATGAGATTATCGTCCTCAATCCGGAGAGTACCCTCAAGGAGGCCGCAGGAGAGTTTGCACGGTATGATTTCCGTGCCCTCCCGGTGGTGGATGCCGACGAGAAGATCATCGGAGTGGTCCCGTACCGTGATATCATGAGGCTGCGACGAAACGCTCTTGAATAGCATGATTTTCGTCTGGTAACGCACAATCACCGGCGCACCGGTCTGCATCCCGGTGCCTGGATGACACTCCTTCCGCCAGCCTTCTTTTCAACCCTGATCTGTGCCTGGATACGCTCCCGGATGGCGGGGACATGAGAGATGATCCCGATCAGCTTTCCCTGCTGCCTTAGTCCTGAAAGGGCATCAAGGGCAGTATCGAGTGCTTCATCATCAAGGGTTCCGAATCCCTCATCAAGGAAGAGGGAGTCTACCCTGACGTTTCTGCTCGCCATCCCTGACAGTCCCAGAGCCAGTGCGAGACTGACGATGAAGCTCTCCCCTCCGGAGAGGTTCCGGGTACTTCGGACCTCATCTGCCTGCCAGGTATCGATGACCGCCAGGTCAAGTGCCATGGTGGGATCAGGCAGGAGGATGTACCGGTCGGTCATCTGCATCAGATGATGGTTCGCCTGGGCGATCAGCGACTGGAATGTCAGACCCTGGGCAAACACCCTGAATTTTTTGCCATCGGCTGACCCGATAAGACTGTGGAGGCGCTCCCAGACCCTGGCCCGGCTCTCCTGC
>CAZSVH010000002.1:31502-41611 GCA_964610235.1 uncultured Methanospirillum sp.
ATCCACCTCCGCTCCGATCCTGGCGAACTCATCCGGAGGGAGGAGGGATAGAAGAAAATCCCGGTTCTCTTCAAAGCCGGCATCAGCGATCCGGCTGAGAAAAACAGGGGTGAGTCTTCCGAGCTCTTCGTTCAGACTGGCAAGGGAGGCAGTCAGTCCCTCCATGCGGCCGGCACGGGTATGGGATGCCTCCCTGATGGTTTCGAGGGTCTTTCGTGCAGAATCGCACTCCTTCTCAGCCGCCGCTCCCACGTCCCTCACCTCCTGTTCAATGATGACGGGATCCCGCTCCCCTGCCAGGGTGTACCGCTCCTTCCTCAGCAGTTCCACCTTTCTCTGCATCTCCAGGATCCGACGGGTCACCTCTTCATCCGTTATCCGTACCCTTTCTTCCCTGGCTGAGATATCTGCTACCTGGATCTCAAGACTGGTGATACTCTCCCTGAGTTCATCCAACCGCCTTTGGGATTCCATGAGACGGTCCCGTCTCTCCCTGATACCCTCATCAGCCTCCCTCATCCTCTCAGGAACCGGTTCGGGGAGTGAGAGAGATATGAAGAGGTTTCTGATCATGCTGAACTCATCACGGACACCGGCTCTGCGTCTGGCACAGTCCTCACGCAGGCTCCTGACCCGTTCGCTGACAGTCGTCCTGAATGCTTCAGCCTCCCGGTTCTCTGTAATGAGCCTCATCAGCTCATCAGAGCCCGACCCGAGTTCTTCCTGTGCAGCCTTCAGTTCCTTCTCGCCGCTCTCGATGGCCTGAATCTCTCCTGCCAGCGAGCGTATCTCCTCCTCCACTGCCTCCTGACCTGCCCGGATCACCTCCTCCCGGTCTGAACGATCAGCCTCAAGGCCGCAGGCCGCTGCCTTGTTCTGCCATCCTTCTTCCAGATGGGCCAACCGCTCCTCTGCAGCAAGGAGCGCTTCACGGTTCTTTTCCAGAGCGGTTCCAGTGGTTCCGGTCTTCAGGTCCAGCGCCGATATCTCTGCCTGAATCCGGGAAAGTTCTGCTCTCGCCTCGCGAAGTTCAGACTCTCCAGGATCAGGGGATACGAATGCCGTCGTCCTGAACGGGTGATCCCGTGACCCGCAGAGGGGACACGGCTCTCCCGGGGTGAGATGCCCTCTCTCCTCTTCGAGATCGCGAATTCTGCGTGCGAGGAGGAGATTCTGCTCCAGAATCCCGGTCAGGTGTTCCTGCTGCTCTCTCTTCTGGGCAAGGGACGCACGTTACCGGTCCCACCTGTCCATGAGCTGCCCTGCCTCCCTGATATCTCCGATGAGTCTTCGGATAAGAGCCTCTTCTCTCCTCAGTTCGAGGAGGATATCTCCCATTCTCCGGATCTCTTCTGAGCGGAGATGGCACGCCCCTTCCCTCCTGCGAAGGTCGGATAACGGGCATCTTCCCTTTTTCTTATCCAGGGAATCGTTCAGAATCGCAATCCTGCTTTTTATTCCTTCAAGCTTACGTTCCTGTTCATCACATCTCTTCTGCCTGATGGTGAACTCCTCATCTGCGGCCCTCTCCTCCGCTTCAGCAGTAAGAAGGGCGGCTGCAGTCTCTTCACTCCTCTTCAGGTTCTCTTCCCATACCGCAATCCGGGTATGAATCCCGGAGTATTCCCCGATGAGCCGTTCATCTCCGGTATGGCTCCTGAGATACTCCTCAACCTCCATGCGCTGGGCGGTATACCCATCCCGCCTCCCGGTCAGTAACTGCCGGGTGGAGGCTAGTTCAGACTGCTTCTCACAACCAGCCCGTTTCAGCTCTTCATCCGCCGTAATAGCAGCCGTTACGTCTGCAATCTGTGTATCCAGACTCCTGACCCTTCCCAGCATCTGGAAGGTTGCCTCCCTCTGGGAGATGCACAATCCGGCCTTCTCCTCAGCCTGCTGCAGTGCATCCCCTGCAGCCTCCAGCTCCTGCCTTCCCTTCGCATCCAGCTCCTGTAGGTGAGAGAGCTCCCGTTTCTCCCCTTCCACCTGCTCATGGAGGGTCTGAAGGCCCTTCCATTCCTGTTCGTACTCTGCCGCCTTCACCCCCCTCTCATACCGGTGAAACCGTTCGGAAGCCTCTTCGCGGTGCGTGAGAAGCTGGTGATATTCAGTCTCAAGGCGGTTCAGCTCCTCCCTGGCCGCTTCAGTCCTGGCGCTGCTCTCCCCCCTCTCCTGGAGTATTCTGATAACAGCGTCAAGATTCATCTTCTCTGCTTCAATCCGTCTCAGCTCTTCCTGAAGTTCATGCACCGCTTCAGGTGCCATCACCAGAAACGACTCAGCCTTCTCCATCAGTGACCGGTACTTCTCCCGCTCCATGGCGTACCGCTCATGAACCTTCATCGAGATGTCGCTGTATATCCCGGTTCCGGTAATTTGTTCGAGGATTGGAGCCCGCTCGTCAGGTTTTGCCTCAAGGAAGGCAGAGAATCCTCCCTGTGCCAGGAGCATCGATCGGGTGAACTGGTCATAGTCCATCCCGGTCGTCTCCCTGACCTTCTGGGCAACGTCACGGATCCTGTTCTCAAGTACCCGGTCAGTGAGGGCATCCACGATCTCGTGTTCCGGCTGCTGCAGTCTCCCATCCGGCCTGTTCCGCGCCCTTTTCTGCCTCCAGTTACACCTGAAGAGACCAAGGGATGACTCGAATGTCACTTCTGCCCAGCATTCTCCGGTATGCCGGGTCATGATCTCGTTGGAGCCGGTGGTAATCTTCTCAAGCCTGGGTGTCTGTCCGTACAGGGCCAGGCAGACGGCATCCAGAATCGTCGTCTTCCCTGAACCGGTCGGCCCGGTGATGGCAAAGATCCCGCCTGAAGCGAATACCGGATGCTGAAGGTCGATCTCCCACTCTCCTTCAAGTGAGTTGAGATTACAGAACCGTATCGAGAGGATCTTCATGGAACCCTCCTCTTATTCTGCATGCGTATCCTCTTCCAGTACCTCGGTCAGGATCTCCTGATACGCCTCAACCAGTTCCTTCCTCCCTTCGCAGGGGACATTCCCGGTCTCCAGGCACCGTTCAAAGACATCCATCGGTGTCAGTTCATCAAGAGAACCGGGTTCATCATCCCCGGGGGAGATGAAAAGGCGGCTCAGGGAACTCTTCACCCTGAGCACCTCCACCGGGGAGTGGCGGGTAATTCGCTGTACCATCTCCCGCAGCCCCCTGCCGGCACCTGCCCCGGTGATCTCGACCTCCACACAGACTTCACGCCCCTGGAAGACCAGGTTTGTCAGTTCCTCCTCAACTTTTCCGGTATCTCCTGATATTCTTCTGAATTCACGGAAGACCGGGACGGGGATCGGTTCAGGATTGACGCTCCCCTCTCTGGTGATCTCAACAAGGATCACCTCTTTCCTGCACCCGGTCTCCCCGAATCCCATCGGGAGGGGGGCGCCACAGTACCGGCGATCCTCTCTTCCTCCCACCAACTGGGGCTGGTGCAGGTGGCCCAGAGCCAGGTACCTGATACAGGGGGGGAATGCATCAGTACCGACCTGCAGCAGATTTCCGATAGCAACGTCCCGCACCCCGTCATCACCCGGTGTGCGGCCGCCCGCAGCAAAGAGGTGCCCGGTCGCCACGATGGGCAGGTGCCCCCCCCGTTCCTGTGACCAGGTGAGGGCTGCCGCACATATCCCGTGATAATGGGCGCGTATCCCCTTGAGGAGATGGTCGTGTTTCTCATCAATACTCTCTCCTGCCTGGGCGATCCTGATGTCCCGGTCCCGCAGGTACGGGACGGCACAGATGATGATCTCCTCCTCCCCCTCAGCAGAATCAAGGATGAAGATCTGTTCCGTGATATCATCAGATACCGATCCGATTACCTGGATATGGAGGGCAGAGAGGAGTTCGCGGGGTGCACCGAGGAGAGAGGGAGAGTCGTGGTTTCCCGCGATGATTACGATATGGCGGCACCCGCTGCCGGCGATTCCACCCAGGAACCGGTAATATAACTCCAGTGCACGGTTAGAGGGAGTTCCTGAATCAAAGATATCCCCTGCCACAACCAGGGTGTCGATCCTCTCGTCCCGGATTCTCCCGGCAAGCCAGGTGAGGAACTTCTCATGTTCATCGTACCGTTTCTTCCCGCAGATCGTTCCCCCCAGATGCCAGTCAGATGTATGTAGGAGCCTCATTGTTTCAGTGTGTATACCATTCGAATGGGAGAGACTGGCCAGCGGATATCCCCGCATGGATCAGTCTCCTGGTCACTGGTGACAGCCGGGTATCCTTCCCTGACCTGGCAAGAGTCTTCGTATCTCTCCCTCTTCTCCCGCGATGCAGTCCCATCATCGGACCATACCTCCTGGTCAGACAGTGATACCCGTCGAAAGGGGCATGCCCGGGAGTCTGCTGTTGTTCCTTCCGGTATCCCCTCTTCAGGGATCCGGCCAGATCAATTCGTGTCAGTATCCGATAACCCCTCCCTGGATCCGGGGGAATCAGGAGAAGGCATCTCCATGCATCAGGGAGAGGAGGGTGACCACTTCTGACTCAATATGCCGGGTTTCCAGATGTGCGGTATTGGCGAGAATGACTACCCCCTTCTTCTCATCCGGAATGAGTCCGATATCTGCCTGGTATCCGCTGGTCTCACCTGCCTTCAGAAGCAGCCGGGTTCCGTCCCGGCTCTCGGCAATATCCCACAAGAGCCCCTCACTGATAGCAGGCGGCCCTTCTGATCGGACCGCCCGGGGCTGGTGGGATGCATGAATAGCGGTCATAAGTGGAGTATCCACGATCCCCAGCTGGGCTGCCGCATATATTGCCATATCCTCTCCATCTGAGTAAATTCCTCCGGCAGGTGCCCAGAAATCGGTGAACTGCAGGATCTCCATCTCTTCCGGAGGTGTTGTCAGGCCCAGATACCCGGTAGCAAGGGTGTTCCGGTCCTCATCAGTCAGCACCGTGGTGGTATGATTCATCCCGAGTGGTTCAAGAATTCTCGTCCTGAGTGAATCTGCGAATGTCCCTTCTGTTCTCCGGGCGACGATCTCTCCTGTTATGGCAGAACCGAGGTTGGAGTACTCCCATTCAGTGCCCGGCTGACGGGTGAGTGAATAGTTTCCGATGAATGCGTATGCCTCATCAGCATTCATCGTGGTATAGGATGAGAACAATGCCTCAACCTCATCTTCCACTGGGAGACCCGCAGGGACGTCGAGGAAACTGTCGGGAACACTCGGAAGACCGGAGGTGTGGGTGGCGAGGTCTTCCAGGGTGATCTCACGCCCGTTCAGAGACGGAAACGTAACCCCCTCAGGGGCATACGCTCCGGCCGGTATGGTCAGGTTGAGATCACCCTGAATCGATGATTCAGCCAGAAGGAGCCCGGTGAAGGTCTTTGAGATGGACCCGATGCCATAGAGGGTCCGGGATCCGGGCCGTGTCATCAGTGTCCGGTCAGCAACCCCGTACTCATAGATCGCCGTCCCGTTCTGATCCACCAGGACCACCACCATCCCGGTATAGGTTCCATTCCGGATCAGCGGATCGATCACGGCATCAACCTGCTCCCGTGACAGGGAAGAAAAATTTCCCTGAGCCGTCTCTGCCCACTCCTCCAGACTGATCGCAGCGGCGGGGAGAACCAGTGCCAGAAGCAGGATTCCCGTGACTATCGGATATCGTCGCATGGAAGAGTATGTGCCATAATCCCCATTAATACCACCTTCCATAACGCTCGTTCTCCTCCTGAGGGGAGTATTTATGCCTCCTGCCACCATCACCTTGGTATGGCTGTATCAGACCTGATACCTCTTCTCCTCATCATCATCGCACTCATCGGTGCCGCCTTTCAGATAAGCAGGGAGGGGAACCGGATCTCTCATGCAGAACGGGCAGGCATTCTCCTCAGCTGGGCATTTCTCATCATCATCGGGTTCGGGGGGATATGGGGGTTTATCGGGCATACGCTCTTTGCTGACCGCGTGGCCCTGAGTATCGGCTGGCCACCCGGTAATCCGTTCCAGCAGGAGGTTGCCCTCACCAACCTGGCACTGGGTGTGTTAGGACTCCTCTCATTCCGGATTGCGGGTTCTTTCCGGGTTGCAACGATTATCGCCTACACCATCTTCATGATCGGTGCAGGAATCGGGCATATCTGGCAGATCTTCTCAGCCGGCAATATGGCGGTGAATAATGCAGGACTGATCCTCTGGATTGATCTGCTCGTCCCCCCTGCGATCATCATCCTCTACCTGGTGCAGCATACTATGCACCTGCAGGAGACCCGTCCTTCCCTGGCCCGCTGAGGGTCTCTTCTCCCGGTTGTTTTATACCTCCGGTGCATCAGGTACTGATCATGGCGTCGATGGGGCGGATCGGGGTTCTGACATCGGGTGGCGACGCACCCGGGATGAATGCCTGTGTCCGTGCAGTCTTCCGTGCAGCATCAGCGAAGGGTATCGGGGTCGTCGGGATCAGAGACGGGTTTTCGGGTCTTATCTCCGGGGATCTCCACCCTCTGGAGCGGAGGGATGTTGCCAATATCATCCATCTCGGAGGAACGGTCCTTGGAACCTCGCGCAGTGAAGAGTTCAGGACTGTGGAAGGGAGACAGATAGCAGCAGAACGGCTCAGGGATGCAGAGATCAGTGCCCTCATCATCATCGGGGGAGATGGATCCTTCAGAGGCGGGGATCATCTCTCCCGGGAGTCCGGGATTGCTGTCATGGCGGTTCCTGCCACGATAGATAATGATATCGCGGGAACTGACTTCTGTATCGGTTTTGATACCGCAGTCAACATTGCCCTGCAGTCGATTGATCGAATCCGTGATACTGCCATCTCACATGGAAGGCTCTTTTTTGTCGAGGTGATGGGGCACTCGAGTGGTTTCATCGCTCTGGAGAGTGGGATTGCAGGGGGTGCCGAATACCTGGTCACTGATGAGAACCGTTCGGATGTGGATCTCCTCTGCCGCCGTCTGGAGGAGATGTTCTCCCGGGGAAAACGGCATGCGATCGTGGTGGTTGCTGAAGGAGATGAACCGGGCAGCAGTTTTTCGCTTGCAAAACAGGTATCAGAACGGCTTGTTCTTGAATCACGGGTATGTGTCCTTGGTCATACCCAGCGGGGAGGAAGTCCCACGGCACGGGATCGAGTTCTGGCTGCGAAACTGGGATATTCGGCCGTTTCCGGACTCCTGGAAGGGAGAAGCGGGGTGATGACCGGAGAACTGATGCGGGAGATCGTATACCTGCCCATCCGGGAGATTGCCACCGGCAGGTCCCGTCCTGACCCGCGGATGACCAGTCTCTCCCGCATCCTCTCCGGGTGACCGGTCTCCCGTGCGTTCTCCATCACCTGACCCGAATCTATGTAATCCTGCAGTGACAATAGGTGAAGGCGTTCACGGAGGAGAGACAATAGCATCAGCAGACCCAGAGACCACACCTTCGATCCGGAAAAAGCCTGCCTATATCATTCAGGAACCGGTCTTCTCCGGTATCGGATCTGCGAATCTCAACTGTCCCCACTGCAACGGGGAGTTGAAACGGTTTCCCCAGCGGAAGACGAAGTGCCCCTGCTGCGACCGGGTCATCTACTCCCGGTCCCGTCCCCTTGACCGGAAGAAAGTGCTTCTGAACGATGATGAGAGTCTCCTGGTAGAGGAGGAATGGGCAGCGTTTAACCGTCATCAGCACCTGCTCAGGATCGTCTCTGCCATCATCCCTGAGGATCCTGAACCCGTGCTTTCCCGGGCCTGTGATGAGATCATCGCATCATACGGGGGCGAACCGACAGTCGAGGAGATCCTCTGGTACATCAATGACCGGAAGTCCTCCGAATGCAGGCAGTCAGGGATGTTCAGCCAGTTCCGATATCATCTTCTCTTCTCTTCAGATATCAGGAGGTATGAGGGGAGGGATACCGAGTCTCTTCGATACCTCTGTCAGGTTATCTACCTTGACATGAATGGTGTCTCCAATGTCGGGGGAACAAAGAACAAGAAGGTCTTCACCCTGAAGACCGCCACCTGCTCGCCGGATCTCCTGGCAGAGATCCGGGCGCTGCGCATGAAGATCGGATATGATATGAATGGCATGGAGGAGGAATTTATCCGCTCTGCAGAGGAGATCACCGGGGTAATGGCTCCATGGACCCCCCCCCTCACCCCGCAGGAGGCATGGAACAGAATCTCTCCATCTCTGGACTAGAGGGGCAGCCCCGGGTCTGAACCTATAAATAGAACCGGTTCAATCATACCAGAGGGAATATGGCTGCCTGGATATGTAAAATCTGTTCGTACCGGTACGTAGAAGCAACCGGAGAGCCGCGGACCGGAACACCCGCAGGGACTTCATTCGCTGATCTTCCCGGTGACTGGAGATGCCCGGTCTGTCAGGCGGGAAAGAGTGCCTTTGTCATGGGGGAAGACCTCCCGTTGTCATCAGGCAGAACCGTATCAGAGGTTCTCATCGATCAACTGACTGCCTTCGGGATCACGGAGTTCTTCGGGGTGCCGGGCACCAGTTCGCTCGGTATCATCGATGCGATCCGGAAGAACCCGGCTGCACGGTTTACCCTTTTCAGGCATGAGGAGAATGCAGCCATGGCTGCATCCGCATACAACAAGCTCACCGGGAAGATTGCCGTCTGTGTCACCATCGCCGGACCCGGGGCGACCAACCTTGCTACCGGCCTCTATGATGCCAGGGAAGACCGGGCATCGGTTCTTTCCCTGAACGGACAGGTGGAGATGCAGTACTGTGGGCCCGGTGGATTCCAGGAGATCGACCAGGACGCCTTTTTCAGGCCCGTATCCGTCTATAACAACACCATTTATGATCGGACCATGACCCGGAAGATCCTGGTGACTGCCCTGCAGCATGCGATCACCCGGTCCGGGGTGGCCCAGATCTCTGTGCCGAATGATATCCAGAAACAGCCCCTTGATGAGGAAATCCTGACGTATCAGGGATGTTTCCCTTCCCTGAAGGTATCACCTGAGGAAGATACCCTCTCGCGGGCATCAGCCATGCTGGATCTCTCGGAAAAACCGGTCATTCTCGCCGGGTGGGGGGCTTACCCGTACGCCAGCCTCGTCCTTGCGTTTGCCAGGGCGGTTGACGCCCCGATCATCTCAACCTTCAGGGCAAAAGGGATCGTTCCTGACGGACACCCGCAGTATGCCGGGATCCTGGGGACGGTCGGCTCCTCGTATGTCAGGGATCTTGTCGAGCAGTCGGATCTCCTGGTCACCCTGGGTGTCGGTTTCTCAAAGATGACCCGGGTACCGGAAGGAGTTCCCCTCCTCCAGGTCGATCGCGATCCCCTCAAACTGGGGAAGGGGAACCGTTCACTGCCGGTTTTCGGTGATGTCGGTGAGGTCCTGACCCGGCTGCTTCCCGGTCTTCGCCAGCGGGGTCGTCCGACTGCGGTCAGAAGGGTTAAAGCCGTGGTGGAACCTTGGCAGGCTCAGCTCAGAAGAGAGGCAGATGCACAGGCCGTCCCGCTGAGGCCTCCGTTCATCATGGATACCCTCTCTGAGGTCATCCCTGAAGATGCGGTCATCTCCGTTGATGTGGGGGAGAACGGATGGTGGTTTGGCAGAAACTTCAGGATGAAACGTCAGCGGTTTATCATGTCCGGGTACCTGGCGACGATGGGATTTGCCCTGCCGGGCGCGATCGCGGCGAAGATTGCCTCCCCTGACCGGCAGATCTTCTGTATCACCGGCGATGGCGGATTTGCCATGGCAATGGCAGACTTCGTCACTGCAGTCAGGGACAACCTCCCGATGGTGGTGGTCATCCTCAATAATCATGAACTGGGGATGATCCGGGTGGAACAGATGGTTGAGCATTATGAGCCATTCGCGACCCGCCTGCACAATCCTGACTTTGTTCAGTTTGCCCGGTCCTGCGGAGGCGATGGGAAGAAGGTCACGGTACCGGCCGATCTCAGCCGGGCCCTGATGTGGGCCATGCAGCAGGAGAAACCCGTCATCGTTGATATCGAGACCGATCCAGACCGGTTCTCACTGCCGCTCCCTTCCCGGCACCCCTGAGAGGAGCATTATCTTCTCATCCGAACCATCATATACCGTGCAACAGGAACCGGCCGTAAAAAAGATATTATACTGGTGCAGAAC
>CAZSVH010000003.1:0-35045 GCA_964610235.1 uncultured Methanospirillum sp.
TGTTCATAACCCCCCGGATATCTCATGCCTGATATGTCCACATGGTTTCCCTGACGAGATAGTGGTTTTTTGGAACACTATTTAAACCATTCGGTTTCTCTCTGAAAAAGGCCTGGAAATCTCTGATCTTTTGGGAAATACTGACGACTACCGGCCTGCACCTCTTGGCCCGGCGTCCGGCGTCCGGGATCCTGAAAAAGATGTATTGGTATTATTTTTTTAAAAAAATACAAAATTTAGAATAATTCCATCTCAATATCTGATGCCGGATATTCGGCAATCTCTATTGATGAATCCTATTCCGGGCGGTTCACGCGCAATTTTTCCCCGCTCACGATGCCGGGCAGATGATGGTGCCGCACTCCTCCTCGTCGAAATGAGCGAATGGAAGTCTTTTAGGTGTACCGCGTGAGAGTAATATCAATTGCACAGCCTGCCTGTGAAACGCTTTTTATGAGGGAGAGATGATGCCGGAAGAGAACACCCTGAGAATTCTCTATGTTGAAGATAATGAGGACCATTCATTCCTGGTGCTGCATGAACTGAAGAAAGGAGGCTACACTCCTGATCTGGTCAGGGTCGATACCATGCAGGCGGTGGGGGAGGCTCTGGAGAAGCAGGAGTGGGATGTCCTCCTCTGTGATTATGCCCTTCCCGGGTTTACCGGAATGGATGTTCTCCAGGAATTCTCCCGACGTGGTCTTGATATCCCGTTCATCGTCATATCCGGAGAGATTGGTGAGGATACTGCCGTCTCTCTCATGAGAAGCGGGGCTCATGATTACATCTTTAAAGGGAACTTGAAACCCCTTGTTCCGGTCATTCAGCGGGAGATCCGGGAGTCGGAGAACCGGAAGAAGAGCCGTGAAAATGAACGGATCCGGGAGGCGGAAGCACGGAAGTACCGGGCGATGATCGATTCTGCCTACGAGGCGATCACCCTCCTGGATGGATCCGTTCTGGTGGAAGGGAACTCAACCACCCGTGAGATATTCGGAATCCATGACAGCCAGTCCATGATCGGGAAGGATCTCAGGGATTTCTCTCCTCCCATGCAGCCGGACGGGGCTGACTCTCTCGTCTTCTTTCAGAAACGGCTGAATGCTGCGATGAGTGGTATTCCACAGGATTTTGAATGTGTTCTCATCAGGGGAGACGGGCATGAGTTCGATGCGGAAGTAACTCTCAAGGCACTCACCCTTTCTGAAGGGCAGCGTATTCAGGCAACATTTCGTGATATCACCGAAAGAAAACGGGTGGAGCGTGAGATGAAGGAGCAGATGGAGACGATCCGCGAGCTCCAGCAGCAGGAGATGACGATGATCAATCAGAACCCGCTCCCGCTCCTTCTCATGAACCTTGATCTCCAGATCCTGAAGGTAAATGACTCATTCCTCCGGATGAGCGGGTATTCTGAGTCCCAGCTCCTGGCCATGAAGGCACATGACTTCAAGGTACTTGAAAAGTCGGGGATGGGTCTGCGGGATGCCCTGAAGACGAAAAAAGCGGTCACCGGTAATCTGGTCGTGGAATTTCCGACCGGAGTCCACCATATCGAGCAGGATATCATCCCCCTCCTTGACAAGCATACCGAAGTTGTGAGCGTCATGTCGACGTACAAGGACAAGACCGGGGAGATAAAGAAGGAGAAAGAAATCCAGCGGATGATGCAGGAGTCACGGGATCATGCGGATGCTCTTGATATGAGCGCAAAGGATCTCGCCGTCGCTTTTGAGGCGGTTTCGGCGGGAGATCTCACCACCCATATTCTGATCCGGGAGTCTGACCCCCTCCTCGTCGTCAAGAATGATGCGAAGAAGACGGTCGGTGCACTCCGGGCCTCGCTCCTCGAGGCGAACCGGGTCTCGACCGATGTCTCTGATACGATGGAGGACATCAGCAGGGGCTCTGAGTCCATTGCACAGGCAGCGGTCAGGGTCGTGGAGACGGTTCAGCGATCTGCAGAGACCGGCCAGGATTTGATGACCCATATCGAAGCGATCACCGACCAGATATCCACTCTTTCTGCATCGAACGAAGAGATTACCAGCACCTCCCAGGAGATTTTAACCCACGCCCAGGATGTGACGGTCAGGGGCAGTGAAGCCCAGACTCTTGGGAATGAAGCGAACCTTCGGATGGATGCGGTCAAACGGATTGCCCAGGAGAGTGTGGAGGATATCGATGAGCTCAATACCCAGATCCGGGAGATCAACAAGATCGTCAAGATGATCAATGATATCGCCGGACAGATTAATCTCCTCGCCCTGAACGCGGCTATCGAAGCGGCACGGGCAGGGGACGCCGGCCGTGGGTTTGCGGTGGTTGCCGGAGAGGTCAAGAACCTTGCTGCTGATGCCCGGAGAGCGACGGACCATATATCTGAGGTGATCACTGCCATCCAGCGGAGCAGCGAGAAGACCTCCACCGCCATCCGGTCTTCCCACTCTGAGATCGCACACGGGGTGGAGAGTGTGACCCGGACGATTGGTTCTCTGAACCAGATGGTGAACGGTGCCTCTCAAGTGACCCGTGATATGCAGGAGATCGTCCGGGCGATCGAGGATCAGGCCACGATATCCTCGTCAGTGGTGAGAACCGCACAGGAAGGAATGCGGCTGACCACGGAGAATCTCGCCCAGGTGGAGGAGGTCTCCACCCTTGCTGCCCAGGTGAGCGCCTCGGTGGAGGAGATCAACAGTGCCATCAGCGAGGTGAATGACCTCACCGGGGACCTGAAGAGAGAGATCCAGAAGTTCCGGATGTAGATCAGAAGAAGTTCTGGGTGATGTAGTAGTCAGTCCCGTCAAATGCACAACCGAGTCCGATCACTTCGAATTCGGGCAGCAGCAGGGTCGCCTTATGCGACGGGCTGTCCATGAATGACCGGACGGCAATCCGTGCTATCTGATCGGGATCATCGGGGTTGATCTCCCCGAACCTGAAGACATCCCCGATGGGTATCTTCACGATGTTCTCACTGATTCCGGCAAACTCCTCCCCGCCGGGGAGGTATCTGAGCTGGGGATACCCGTGTCTGCCGGCCCGGTCCACCGGGTCTTCCCCGTCCGGGTTGATATGGTCAAAAAATTTCCTCTCTGCCATATCCTCGCTCATCTCCCGGGCGATGATGTCCAGTGCGCCGTCCCGGCTGAGGGGGCCGAGATTTCTGAGCTCCCGTTCGTCATTGGAGTACCTGGTGACGAGATCACTGATCCGTTCATTATACCATTCCTGGGGACGGGTGAATGACCGGTCGATGGTGATCGTGCCTCCGGTGATCACATTATCCTCCTCCCGGGCATCTTTGAGAAGTCTGAACTTCCCCTCGGTCCGTGCTCCGGTGAAGTAGGTTCCTGGTGAGATCCGGTCAGGGACGGTCCCGATGATTCCTTTCTCCACTGATGCTCCGGGCCGGAGAAACGCGACCTCGGTCGTTCCAATCGGGTAATCATCAGGGGTGATATTCGGATCAACCGAGAGATAGAGGGTGACCGTCTCGGTCATGGAGATCTGGTCTCCGTTATTCTCCATCCTGAACCATCCGTACAGCGGACTGCCGGGAGCACCGGCGGGGGCACTGGCAAGGGAGGTGAACGCGAGATCCACCCGGGATTCACCCGAATCAGCCGTTCCCACCGGAACAAGGGCGATCACGATACTGAGAAGGATACAGGGGATGATGATTCTGGATGTCATGATTCTGGCGTGATATATCAGTACTCAGTCAGGTACCGGTTGAGAGGATAATTAGTTCGCGGTCCGGTTGCAGGCGGAACGGACAGGGATAGCTGATCAGTACCGGAACCACCGCATCATCACGATCGCGTCCTCGGTATTCGCGTAATATCCTGCTATCTGGAACACCGGTTCATATCCCTTTTTTTTATAGAACTCCTGGGCGGTCCGGTTGGAGATCCGTACCTCCAGCTGCATTGCGGTTGCTCCGGCAATCATGACCTGGTACTCGGCACGCCTGACCAGGGCAGATCCGATCCCTGAGTGCCGGTGCTCTCCTGATACCGCCAGACTGCAGATATGCCCATAGATCTCCTCCCCGGTATCCTCCATCCCGCAGATGATGAATCCGGCGACTCTCCCTGCGGATTCAGCGATAAAATTGGTTGCCGGGAAGATCTCCAGGGCCTCGGCCAGGGTCTCTCTCCCCCAGGGATCGGTGAATGAACTCTGTTCGATCGCCATAACAGCAGGAATATCAGCCTCCTTCATCCTGCGTATCTGCATAGTCGTGGTATCCATCTGCGCATACAGGTTAGTCACTGCCCTGATATAGGGGCAGGGGGATACGTATTAGCGGACTGGTGTCAGAGTCATGGTACATATATATCCTTTTGCTGCAGTGCGGCCTGCTGACGGGAAGGCCCAGCAGATCGCTGCCGTCCCGTATGACGTGGTCAGTGCCGGAGAAGCCCGGGCTATCATTGAGGATCAGCCGCTGAGTTTTCTCAGGATCAGCAGGGCAGATGCCCTCCTTCCCGATTCCGACCCGTATAGTGATCCGGTCTACTCTCTCTCCCGGAGGATCTTTGACGAGTACCGAAAGGACGGGCATTTTATTCAGGAGTCGTCTCCCCTGCTGTTTGTATACCGGGTTCTTGACAGTGAACGGACCTATACCGGCCTGTACTGCTGCGTGGATACCCGTGAGTACGAGAGCGGGGCGATTCACCGGCATGAACTCACCCGGTATGACAAGGAGGAGGATCGCACCCGCCATATCGATGAGATGAATGCCAATACCGGTCCGGTCGTCCTTCTTCACCGGAAGCATGAACAGGTCGCTGCCCTGCTCCATGCCGCTTCTGCCGGTACCCCGCTCATGGAGGTGACGGCAGCAAACGGGTCTGTTCACCGTATCTATCCGATCAGGGATCAGCAGACCCTCTCCTCCCTCTCTGACATCTTTGGAACAATTCCCTCGCTCTACATCGCCGACGGTCATCACCGGTGCAAGTCGGCGGTCAATGTGACCGAACGAAGGAGAGGGCGGGGGATGCAGATCCCGGAAGAGACCTACCATGTGATGGGCGTGATATTTGCCGAGGACGAGGTGAAGGTCCACGGATACAGCCGGCTTCTTACCACCCTGGGTGACTATGAACCCGGGTCTTTCCTCTCAGCCCTGCGGGCGGTTGCCACGGTCACTCCCTTCGACGGGGTGGATGCCTCTGCGTATGCCATCACCCCCCGGGAGAAGCGGGCAGGACAGCATATCTTCCATCTCTACCTCCAGGGACGGTGGTATGAATGTGCCATCCAGGTATCATCTTCTGCAACCCGGATCGACTCTCTGGATGTCTCAGTTCTGCAGGAACAGGTCCTCATTCCGTTCCTGGGGATAACGGATTCACGGGGCGATCCCCGGCTCCAGTACCTGGGTGGTGCCCGGCCGATCCGGGATCTGATGGAAAAAGTTGATTCTGGTGAGTTTGTGGCTGCCATCGCGATGCAGCCGGTGGATGTCCAGACCGTCTGTGAGATAGCGGATGAAGGCGGGATCATGCCCCCGAAATCGACGTGGTTTGAACCCAAACTTCTGAGCGGGCTGCTCGTGCACCTGCTCGAGTAAGACTATTTTTTAAAAAAGAAGGCCACCGAAGGGTGGCATCCCTGTCGCTTATTCAGATCCGAGAATACTGATCGGGGCTTCGATGTCGGTTGCGGTGCTCATCATCGAGACCATCTCGGGTTGCTGTGCCATCATGACAATGACCTCTTCTTCGCACTTGTAACTGCGGGCATGGAGCTTATAGGATCCGCTTCCGCTCTTGGCATAGACGACCGCATAGTACCGGGACCCGGTGGTCGGGTAGGTGATGCCGACATACTTGTAGGAGCCGCTGCTGGTGTCTGCCTTGGTTGCCGTGCATCCACGGTACCGGGGGTCACAGTCCTTGTAGATATACAGGGAGAAGTCAGGTCCGCAATAGCTGGAACGGAGCGTGCTGACCTCGTTCGCGGACATCATGGACATCGGAATAACCTGTTCACCGCATGGTCCGGTGAGTATCCACTCGATGTAGTTCCGGTCTCCGGTGATCTGGTAGGTGTAGGTCTTCCACTCCCCGGCATTCAGGTACCCGGTCTTGACATTGTCTGCTGCCGGGACACAGTTGGTTCCCCCGCAGTTCGGGTTTCCGTAGCACGGGTCCGGGTATGGCGGGGTCGGGCTGGTACAGGTGCTGGAGGCGTCAAGGGTGAACTGTCCGAATCCGGAGTAGGCGTATACTTGGACGTACCAGCTTCCCTGATCAAGGTTCAGATACTTGGTCTGGCTGTATGACTGCTCTGACTTGTCATAGTGTGACCTGATGTAACTGTCAGACGGCCAGGATCCGATCGGGCTTCTCATGGCGAAGATGTCATAGTCTGCGCCGTATGGAGCGTTCATCACCAGCTGGGCCCCGCAGTCCACCTGGATCTCGTAGGTGGCTGCCTGGCCGGTGTTCAGGTAGGCACTCTTGGACCAGTAGTACCCGGCACTTGCTGAGCCGGGAGCGATACATGCTGCGATGATCACAAGGACCGCCACAACCGTCAGATATCCTGAAATATGTTTCATTTTCTCTCCCCTATCCGTTACCTTGGTTTTACAGTATGATCTTACTCAAGGTGGCTAATCAATCTTCCTCAATTACCAGAGGAAGGGCATTCAACAGTCTGTTCCTTACGATGGCGGGGCAACCGAGGTTGCCGTGTACATCATCACCGATGAGTCTGGTTGTGCCATCATGATCGTGACCGGCTCCGTGCAGGTATAACTCCTGCAGGTCAGGGTATACTGACCGCTTCCGCTCTTTGCATAGACCTGGGCATAGTAGGTGGACCCGGCACGCGGGTAGGATACCCCGACATACGCGTTGGCACCCCTTCCGGTGTCTGCATAGTCTGCAACCCCGCCATAGGGCCGTGGACCGGTTCCGCGATAGATGTAGAGATCGAAGTCGTTTCCGCAGTACCGGGTCCGCATGGAGCTGACCTCACTGCCTGACATCATCGCCATCGGGATCACTTCCTCTCCACAGGGCCCGGTGAGGATCCACTCGATGTACGACCTTCCGGACGGGATGTAATACCCGGTTGTCCTGCTCTGCCCCTGGTGGAGGTATCCGCTCTTTACGTCAACCTTATAGGGGGAACAGGACGGAGCCGGCTGGCATTTCCCGCCACAGCAGGGATCCCCGATACATGGATCATAGGGCGGGGGTACCGGTCCGAGGCAGGAGCTGCTGCTCTCCAGCCTGAACTGTCCGGACCCGTACCTGGCATATACCGCGACACACCAGTCTCCGGGTTCGAGGTAGAGGTAACTGACCGCCCCGTTGCTCACGGATACCCTGTCATAATGTGTCCTGATGTACGAGGCACCCGGACACGATCCGTACCTGTCATAATTTCTCATTGCATAGAGATCAAAGGCAGCCCCATACGGAGAGTTCAGGATGAGCTGCGAACCGCAACTGACCTGAATCGCCTGGACCGTCCCCTGGCCTTCGGTCAGGTACTCCGAACGCGTCCAGGTGACGTGGGAAGAAGCTGCCGCTGTACCCACTGCAAGGAGGGCAATGGTCAAGAAGACCGTTACACCGGTTACATACCGTGATGAATACATCTCACCTCTCCCACAGGGCATAACCACCCTGCCATGATCGTAACTATCCGGTTCGTGCATTATAATCCTTCTGTTTCACAAAAAGGATTAGTAAATTGTATTTTACAAAAAGGAAAGGGGTCTTACTGAGGATCCGGGAGGGGCGGGCAGACCAGCCGTTCCTCGCCGGGGGTGTACATCAGGGCAACCTCCCCGATGACAATTACCGCCGGGGCCTGCACCCCTGCCGCACGTGCCCTGGCCCCGATATCTGCGAGTGTACCGATGGTTTCACGCTGATCAGGGCGTAACCCGCGTTCGATCACGGCAACTGGTGTCTCCGGGCTGCGCCCGAACCGGATCAGGGTGCTGGCGATCACCGGCAGGTTCCTGACCCCCATCAGGACCACGATGGTCCCCGAACTCCGTGCCAGCCACTCCCAGTCGATGGCTGACTCCTCCTTCTCCGGACTCTCGTTCCCGGTGATGACCGTCACCTGCGAGGCCCATCTCCGGTGGGTGATCGGAATGCCGACTGAAGCCGGGACCGCAATCGCACTCGTCACCCCGGGTACCACCTCAACCGGAACCCCGGCCTTGCGGCAGGTCTCCAGTTCCTCTCCGCCCCTTCCGAACATGAACGGATCCCCTCCTTTCAGCCTGACCACCTTCTTCCCTTCCCGGGCCCGGCTGATCATCAGGGCCTCAATCTCATCCTGCTCCCGGGTGTGGTGTCCCCCGAACTTTCCGACATCGATCTGTTCAGCGGTTGCCGGGAGGGATGCGATCACCTCTTCCCCGGGGAGCTGGTCATAGAGGATTACGTCAGCCTGATCGATGACGGTACGGGCCCGGATGGTGAGCATGTCACACCCTCCCGGTCCGGATCCCACAAGATACACTTTTCCTGTCTTCTCAGTCATGGTTGAGCCCCAGCCGGGTGTATGCCTCAGTGATGAGATCCCCGGCCCTGTTTCGGATTTCCCGCCCGCAGGCGCGGGCAGCCGTGTGGTCTTCAATTCTCTGTTCCAGCCGGAATGCCCGATCCCCCTCCAGGGAGAGCACCTCTGCAACCAGGAACTGTTCTCTGCAGTATATTCCGAGCGGGGTGAAACATCCTCCCCCGATCTCCTCCATGACCACCCGCTCCAGCCCGGTATCAATCCGGGTCTGTGGGTCGTCAATCCCTGCCAGGATTGCCGTGACCTCCGGTTCATCACGGCAGACGACGGCGATTGTCCCCTGGTTGGTGGAGGGGACATGGATGAGCGGATCGAGTCTGAATCCCGGGAGGGTGAGGGAGAGTCGTTGCAGTCCTGCTTCTGCGAGGAGGATGGCATCATACTCGCCCCTTCGCAGTCGCTCAAGCCGGGTGTCGACGTTCCCTCTGAGTGGCCGGATCGTGATCCCCGGCCAGTTCCGGCTGAGCTGGGCGGCCCGCCGGGTGCTGGAGGTCCCGACGATCCGGATTGCCTCCTTCTTCTTTTGCGTGACCACGAAATCGGCAGGAGAGTCCCGCTTCAGGATGGCTGCGGTTACCAGGCCTTCCGGTCGTTCTGCCGGGATGTCCTTCATCGAGTGGACCGCGATGTCTACCTCCCGGTTGGAGAGGGCATCATCAAGTGTCCTGACAAAGACCCCCTGCCCCCCGATCTCATGGAGGGGTACCCCGGTCTTCTCGTCACCGATGGTGGAGATGAAGACGATACTGACCCTGACCCCCTTTTCAGCCAGGAGCAGTGCGACCCGGTCAGCCTGTGCCCGGGCGAGGGTTGATGCCCGGGTTCCGATCCTCAGATGCATGACTGGTAGGCCTGGCAGATAGCCGCGATCTCCCCGTCCCCGTGGGCCGAGGAGATGAAGTTAGTCTCATACTGCGAGGGCGGGAGGAAGATGCCGCTCCCCAGCATCTCCTTCCAGAACCTGCCGAACCGGATGCTGTCTGCCTCTTTTGCCTCCCGGTAATTCCGGGGCGGAGCAGGCCGGTAGTAGTACTTGAACATCGATCCGATGCTCACGAAGGATCCGTTTCCTCCCCCGCAGACCTCCCCGATGGCCCTGACCTGGTCACCAAGCCGGGTATAGAGGTTGTGGTCGGCATGGATCCGGTCCAGGGTCGCGAGACCGGCTGTGAGCGAGAGGGGGTTGCCTGAGAAGGTTCCGGCCTGGTATACCGGGCCTGAAGGGGCGATACATGCCATGATATCCTTTCTTCCACCAAAGGCCCCGATGGGAAGACCTCCCCCGAGGATCTTCCCGAGGGTGGTCAGGTCAGGCTGTATGCCGAAGAGTCTCTGTGCCCCCCCGATACCGAGCCGGTACCCGGTGATAACCTCATCGAAGATGAGGAGCACATCATGCTCTGCGGTGATCTTCCGAACCTCATTCAGATACCCGGGCTCTGGCAGTACCGGCCCGATATTCCCCAGAACCGGCTCCATGATGAGGGCGGCAACCGACTCTTTGTCCTTTTCAAGGATGGCGGAGAGTGACTCTGTGTCGTTGTACGGGATCTGCCGCGTGTGCCTGACGAGATCCGGTACCACCCCGGCAGAGTCCGGTTGTCCGAGGGTGGTGCATCCGGATCCTGCCTGGACGAGGACTGCATCATGGGCACCGTGAAATCCCCCTTCAATCTTGATGATGTCCGGTCTGGCGGTAAACCCGCGGGCGAGCCGGATGGCTGCCATGGTCGCTTCGGATCCTGAGGAGACGAACCTGACCATCTCAACCGAGGGATGGTCCGCGATGACCCGGCGGGCGAGGTCGATCTCCTCGGGGATCGGTGTTCCGTACAGCCAGCCGTCGGTAAGGCGGGCTGCGATTGCATCCCTGACTGCAGGATCTGCGTGGCCAAGGAGAAGCGGCCCGTACGCACAGCAGCAGTCGATGAGGTCTCTTCCGTCCGCCGTCGTGATCCGTGGTCCCTTCCCCGAGACGGTGTAGAAGGGAAATGGCTGTATCGCCCTGACCGGGCTGGAGACGCCTCCCGGTATGATCTGCCGTGCGATCTCGTAATATTCACTGCTCTTCATCTATCCACCTGCATACCATTTCTGCAAAATACGTGATGATGAGGTCCGCTCCGGCCCGTTTCAGGCAGACCAGGCTCTCCATCACCACTCTTCTCTCATCCAGCCACCCCATGGCGGCTGCAGCCCGGATCATCGAGTACTCGCCTGATACCTGGTATGCGGCCACGGGGAGGTTCAGATCCGAGATATCTGATATGATGTCTCCGAACCAGCCGGCGGGTTTGACCATCAGGATATCCGCTCCTTCTGCGGCGTCCAGTTCTGACTCTCGAAACGCTTCTCTCCGGTTCCCGACCGGCTCCTGGTAGGTGGTCCGGTCACCGAACGAGTATCCGGATCCAGCCGCATCCCGGAACGGGCCATAGAGGCTGCTGGCGAACTTGGAGGAGTAGGCCATGATCGGAAGATCCTCAAACCCGTTCTCGTCGAGGGCCGAGCGTATCGCTGCCACCATCCCGTCGAGCATACAGGAGGGGGCGATGATATCCGCCCCGGCCTGTGCCTGGGAGATTGCGATCTCCTGCATCAGTGCCAGGGAGGGATCATTGAGCAGATCGACCCCGTCCCGTGTCTCCCCGATGATCCCGCAGTGTCCGTGGGAGGTGTACTCGCAGGCACACAGGTCGGTGATGATGACCATCTCCGGGACGGCAGCCCGGATCCTCCGGGTCACCTCCTGGATGATACCGTCGTCTGCATATGATCCGGATCCGGCCTCATCCTTCTCTTTGGGGATACCAAAGAGGAGAACTGCCCTGACTCCTGCGGAGAAGAGATTCCGGCAGACTTCACCTGCCATCGCTGCCGGGTAGCGGCAGACTCCCGGCATTGAAGCGATGGGGACGGGAGATGTCGCCGTCTCATCAAAGAAGAGGGGAGCGATGAGGTCGGTCTTCTGTACATGGGTTTCACAGAGCAGCGGACGGATTGACCGCTGCCTGAGTCGTCTCATTCTTGTCTGCGGGAACATAGTCCTTCTCCCCTGGTGATGGCTGATACGAGTTCTTCGGCCCGGTGAATCTCACCCATCTCGGCACATGCACGGATTGACATTGTGACATCCGCAAGGAGTTTGCGGGTCAGGGCCCGGGCGAGGTCATCGGCGATCTCCCGGGCACGGTCATCATACCCCTGCAGCCTGGCAAACGCCCGGTCCCGCTCCCTGATTCGTATGGTCTCTGCCCAGGTATGGAGGGTGGCGAGGGTCTCGTCTGCTGCATGGCGGTTATAGAGCCGGATGAACTGGTCCAGTTCCTCGTCGAGGAAGAGGCGCACCCGTGATGCCGCCTCCTGCCGGGTACGGGCGGTACTGTCACTGACCTCCCTGAGATCATCGATCGTGAAGAGGCAGACCCCGTCCAGGTCACCGACCTCCGGCTCCACGTCACGCGGCTGGGCGATATCGACGATAATGAGCGGCCGGCTCTCTCCTTCCAGCGGCCAGGTCCTCCCTTTGAGTGCCTCTTTCAGGTCTTTGGCATAGACGACCGGATGGGGGGCTGCGGTGCAGCAGATGACGACGTCTGAAAGGGCCAGGTACCGGTAGAGGTCATCCATCGGGACTGCTGTCCCCTCGATCTTGTGTGCGAGGAGCCGGGCCCGGTCAAGGGTCCGGTTTGCGACGTAGATGGCCGAGAGGTTCTTGGCGGCAAGGGCCTGGGTGACGAGGACTCCCATCTCCCCGCTCCCGATGATCAGGATCCGTTTTCCCTCAAGGGTCCCGAGCTGCTCCTCGGCCAGAAGGACCGCTGCGGATCCGATGGAGACCGCCCCGTTGTTGATCCCGGTCCGCCGCCGGGCCTCGGCTCCGGTGTGGATGGCCTTGTTGATACAGAGTGCGAGGATGGGGCTGGCCACCCCGAGTTCCTCTGATAGGGCGAGGGATCGCCGGAGCTGGCCGAGGATCTGGTCCTCCCCGATGATCAGGGAGTCCACTCCTGCGGCCAGTTCGAGGAGGTGGGAGAGGGCCTGCTGGTCCTCGAAGATGGTGAACTTCCCGCGTCCCATACTCTCGAGGAACCCTGAGAGGGTATCGGCGCTTCCATGGACGATGATCTCGACCCGGTTACAGGTCTGCAGAAGGACGACTCCCTTACACCACTCCCGCGCCCGGGTGAGGAGCTCATGCTCGTCAGGGAAGCGGAAGGCTTCGATCTCCGGAACTGAAGCGGTATGGTGGGAGACTCCTGCGATGGTGAGGGGGGCGAAGAGGGATGGTCTCATGCCGGGTACTGCTCCATGATGTAGGTGATCGTGGTATCGGTGCCATTCTGAAGTCTCTTCCTGACTTCAGGGTCATGGAGCGCCCGGGTAAGGATATCACGCCGGCAGGGTTCAGGCAGACCCTGGTCCCTGAGCCGGCTCCGGAGCTGTTCCTCGAGAGAGATCAGCTGGTCAAGGTCAGGGAAAGCGGCCTGGAGATGTTCCCTGATGAACCGGGAGACTGCCGGGCTCGCTCCCTTCGTGCTGATTGCGATGGTGAACCGGCCCCCTTCATATGTTGCCGGAAGTATCACATCACCGCGGGGCATGGTTGCATTATTGCACAGGATCTTCCGATCCCGGCAGACTGTAAGGATCCGGCGGTTCAGGTCAGGATCCGAGGTTGCTGCGATCACCAGAAACGCGCCCTCAATGTACCTGTCGATCTCCCGCTCGTCGCCGGTCAGTTCGGTTGTGATCTGCACCACCCGGATATCCTGAAATGCTGGGGAGAAGGTTCTGCTGTACACGGTCACGTCAGCCGCGGGTGCAAAGTACTCAGCCTTTCGTGCTCCAACCTCCCCTCCACCGAATATGGTCACCGGTCGGTCGGTGCAGTCGACCATGAGGGGAATCATGGATGAAGGTGTGCGGTAAAAAAATTTTAACCTGTTGTTATAATTATGTCCTCAGGAGATGAAGGAGTATTACGACAGGGTGGGCTTCTTGTGAACTCTCCCCGATCAGGATTCATCCGGCAGCGGCGGGCGTTCTGGGGGGATCTCTCCGGGATCCGGTGTGGTAAGGTTTCAAAAATTTTAAATAAATCCAGGTATTACATTATAGAGCACTCTGTGCATCGATAGTGTAGTGGTTATCACTAGGCGTTGCCAACGCCTAAACCCGGGTTCGAGTCCCGGTCGATGCATACCGACAGTGGGTTCACATCACCACCGCTTTTTTCTTCTGCTGATTCCCAGAGCAGAGGCATTCAAAAAAGGGTATCAGACCGGCATCAGGCCGGGGTGGCATCCGGTGATGCTCTTTCCTCCTGAAGGGGTCACGATGAAGGTGTTCTCAGTCCCGACCATGCCGATCCCCTCGATCCCCTTCTTTGGTTCGAGGGCAATCACCATATTCTCCTCGAGCGGTCTGTCAAACCCTGCTGCAATGACCGGGGTCTCCGCGATCTCTAGCCCTATCCCGTGCCCGAGGAACTGGACTCTCTTTTCGCCATACCCCATGAAATTCTCGAGGAATGCCGGGCTGAGGTCTGCGGTGATGGTCCGGTATATATCAGAGGGAGTGACGCCGGGTCTGAGCAGGGGGATGATGGCTTCCTGGATCTCCAGGCACCGGGTATGAACCGAGACGGCCTCCTCGGGGAGCCGGCTGCCGAAGACATAGGTCATCGTCTTGTCGGTGTGGTACCCGTTGTATCCGCAGCCGATGTCAACGAATATCAGGTCCCCGTCCCTGAGCCGGCGTTTCCTGCTCCCCATCAGGGGGACTGCCGGGGAGAGGCCGGCATTTCCCCCCGGACTGTCCAGGTAGGTGGGATAGATGGAACTCTCCCCGAACCCGATCAGACCGAGGAGGATCTCGGACTCAAACATCCCGAACCTGACGATCCCATGATGTCCCTCTTCGAGCATCAGCGAATAGATCCTGCTGGTCAGGTCAGTCTCACTCATCCCTTCCTTCAGGACGCCGGGGACCAGATCCTCGAGGACATGGCGGTGAATCTCGCCCGCCTCCCCTGCCATGGCAAGTTCGTACAGGCTTTTTACGGATCTAATCTCCTGGATCTGGCTGTCAATATTTCTGACCGCACGGAACGGGAAGTACTTCTGGAGTCGTTCAAACAGGGCGATTGGAACCTGTCCGGTCTCAAGGTACACGACCTCGGGCAGGCGGGTCAGGGAAGCGGCAGCGTCCCGGTAACTTTTCATCGGTCGGATCTGCGGGAAGAATGATTCATCAACCGCCCGTTCATAGCTCCGCTTTACCCAGAGACAGGGGTCCGAGCCCCGCGGGATCAGAAGCATGCCGTCCTGCATGGTGCCGGTGAAATAGAAGAGATTGATCTTGCTGAAAATGATGGCAATCTCCCATTCCGGGTGCTGTGTATCCATCAGGGCGATAAACCGCTCCATCCGTGATGTCAGTTCACCAGGTGGGACTTTTGAATGCATACCCACTATTTGGTGGCAGCCCCCTTGAGGGTATGGAGACGGCTGATCCGGTCACCGGAAGATCCGGGGGCATCCCGGAGACCTGACGATCCTCCCGGTCTCCTGATTAGATGTATGCTTCAGAAATGGTCTCCGGCGATGACCGGCAGAGGTCCTTACGGATCTGTGGGGGGTGCGTCGAGGAAATCCCGCAGAATACTCTGCAGTCTGCTCCGTATCCCCTTCTCTCCTCCTTTTCCCCGCGTTCTCTTCCTTCCTCCCCGCTTTTTTGTCCCCTCAGGCGGCGGTACCGGCTCCTCATCTTCAGGCCACGGGATGTACAGGCGGGGGATCATGATCTGAACCGGCCTCTTTAGAACCCTCACCGGCCCGGGTCTCCGGGCCTGTCTCCTTCCCCTGAAGGCCACCCCTTCTCCCCTGAGCCGATCCATGGTGCTGACCCAGATCATCTCATCGATCAGGGAGCATGCATCGATGAACCTGAGCGATGCCGGGGGAAGCAGTGAGGGTTCAGGGACGGATACTCCACCCGATCCCGGGACGCGTACCGGTTGTCGGATGGCAGGAGGACGGGGCCGGTACGGGATACAGACGAGGGGGAAATGTTCGCGGACGATGAGGAGGGCCGGGATGCTCCTCCCGGTGGTCAGGGCCGGGTGTTCTCTCCGCACCGGCAGCAAGGAGCGTGAAGACCCGGCGGCAGGGAGCGGGATCGTATCCCAGCAGGTCCGGCTGGCTGTCACGCGGACAGGTCTGCGGAAGCGTGACGGGAGCATGAGGTATCCGGAGATCCATCCGGCGGTGAGACGGAAGGGCTCTGGCCCGGGGGCAGGCAGACAGAGGGTCCGCCTGTTCTGCCGCCATCTTCTCACCGGGTGGTGGGACCGGCACCAGGGGCAGCCGTCCTTCCCGGGGACGAACCAGTGGTCCGGGCTGGCCTGGCACCGGATCAGGGTGGAGAAGATCCGGTCCAGGGCTGAGAACCAGGTCAGGGGATCATCGGGCTTCCCATCCCCGGCCGGGTGGCTGGTGTCCGGGCAGAGGAGCGGGCGGAAGAAGTCCCGGATCCCGTCCGGGATGATTCTCCAGGACGGAGCCCGGGGCGGAGGACGAAGCCGGGGGGTATCTCCGGTCCAGGGAAAGAGTCCGGCTGCCATCCGCCGTTCAGGAGACCGGTACCCCCTGATGCCCGGACCGGTTGCATGAAAGGGGTGGTACCCGTCCATGAGCATTTTAAAGATGAGGATGGCGGCGGCCTGAACCGGCTTCTCATCCCCGGGCTGGTCTTCCCTGATCCCGGGGAGGCAGAGGATCCTCACCGAGGCATCGGATCCGACAAAGACCGACCGGTCAGTGATGAGGAGATCGGATATCCCGAGCCGGGAGGCTGAAAGAAC
Organism: uncultured Methanospirillum sp.; assembly: GCA_964610235.1. Lineage (GTDB taxonomy): Archaea > Halobacteriota > Methanomicrobia > Methanomicrobiales > Methanospirillaceae > Methanospirillum. The sequence goes on from CAZSVH010000003.1 coordinate 16,442, forward strand.
CGCTGCCATAAGGTTCCGGCAGCAGGCGATCCGGTGTCTGAATGAGAATGACTCCCACCCTTCTCTCCAGCGGCTCTGGGGATCCGCGATGAGGTGCCAGGGGCGGTACCGGCCCGGGTCGATCGCGGGTATGATCCATCCTGCCCCGACTCCTCCCTTGGTAACCGTTCCGCTCGGGATGACCAGTGAGGCGGGGGGGTCTGCCACCCGGTACTCTCTCATCCCGATCGGGAGCGGTGAGACGGGGAGATAGAGGTGGCTTCTCCTCTGGTCTGAGGAGTGGATCGATCCCCATGCAGTGCAGAACAACCGCTCTCCTGCCATGATCGTCAATCCGCCTCTGTCCATCAGACGATTCCGGTCACTCTTCTGTTCACTCCCCCCCACTGGTTCCGGGGCTGCCGGTCCGGTATCAGGTCCGGGGTGCATGAGCGGCCTGGTTGGCAGCAGGGCTCTGAATGCCTTCCCCCAGCGGGTTGCATCCGGCCTGGCAGACGGCTGACGGTGACCGGTGACGAACGCCTGCCTGAAGAGCTCCTGCACGGCAGGAGGGACCGAGTCATACGGGGGCGCATAATCCGGGGGAGCGATACCGGCGAGCCGGGACTCAAACGCGAAATGGCCCAGAAGGATCTTGTCGGTGGTTGCGGGTGCATCCCTGACCAGTGGTCCCTTTGCCTGGAAGGGGTGGACCCCATCCATGAGGAACCTGAAGATCAGCACTGCCAGGGCAAAGTGGTCACCGCACCGGCGGTCACACCCGTCGCGGGAGAAGGAGCCGTCGAGGTGTTCGGGCGGGAGGTATTCACCGGTTCCGACCCTGCTCCAGAATATCCGGCCGGTGGCGGGGGCATGGATCTGGAACGAGTCGGTGTCAATGAGGATGAGGGATCCGTCCCTGCCGATGAGGAGGTTATTCTCCCTGAGATCCCCGATTGCATGGTTGGACTGATGGATTCCTTCCACTACGGCCGCGAGCCGGGAGGCGAGCGAGTACCGTGCCTTCAGCCCCCCGGCGTCCCGCTCCCCGGCTTCATCATACCAGAGATGGGCAGGCCGGAACTCCTCGTCAGGAATACGCCGCATCAGGTACCCGATAATATGCCCTCCTTTGGGCAGGTCGGTGAGGAGGAGGAGTGGCCAGGTCACGGATGTGAGCAGGCCGGGAGGGAGCGGATGGTCCACCATGACCCGCAGTTTCTCCTCCAGCTCGGCAGTTCTCCGGTGAGGATGAAATATCTTGGCGCACCGGGTCTGATCCCCGCTTACGTGGTAGATCTCCCCTTCTCCCCCTGCCCGTCCGGTCGAGAGGAGGAGGCAGGTCCCTCCGTCCGGGAGATATGCCACGAGCCGGGTCCTGATCAGGGTGCGTGAAGGCCGGACTTTCCTGGGCGGGGCAGGAACGGTTTTTCCCGCGGTGACCTCAACATTCAGGGTGGTTCTGCCCGCATTCGTGATGACCGGAACCGGGATGCTCAGGGTCCCGTCAGCAGGGAGTGTCCGGGTATCAACCTTCAGGATGATCCGGGCCCGGGTCTCAACCGGGAAGATGGAGGGGATGAATCTCATCCAGGGGACCGGCGAGGAGATGGTCCCCCGCAGGATCCCTTCTCCTTCGTTGATGACCGTGACCGTGCTTTCAATTGTCCCCCGCTTATCCCAGGTGCACCTGATGCGGGGAGGATCCAGGCGGAGCCGGGGGCCGTCACCAGTCCTGAAATGGATATTGATGGTAATATCCTGTTCTCCGCCTGAACTGCGGACCCGTATCTTCCCGACCGGCTGGCGGACGGCAGGTGCTGCACGGGTATGGATGACGATCGGGATCACCTGGATATCCTTCGTCCAGATGGTCCGGGTCTTCACGTCTATCCAGTCAGACTCTGACTCCACGGTTCCGCTCAGGATGCCGGACCCGGTATTGCGCAGGGTGAGATCAGTGGTGATATCCTCCCCTTTTTTGAGGTTACAGAACCGGAGGTGCCGGTCGTCAAGGGAGAGACGGGGGTGCGGCAGGGGATGGGTGATGAATTCAACCCCGATCCGCACCGCTCCCCCGTTTGTCACCAGGGTGACGGTTCCCGTGGCCGGCGGGCCTCCCGCGATCCGGTCCGGATGGATCTCGATCCTGAACGGGAGAATGAACGGGGTCTCGACCCGGGGGGAAGGAAAGGTGATCCATCTGACATCTGAAAGTGCCGTTCCTTTCAGGACCCCTCCCCCGTCATTCATGATGGTGATGACTTCTGTCCTGAGTCCTCCTCCTCCGACGGTGATCCGTTCGCGGTCAATCCGAAGCCGCGGTGGTCGATCCCCGGCGAAGAGCGGAGGCATGGTCACCTGGTCAGGGGTCCGGTCTCTCCCGGTGTACCATGATGATCAGGGTCTTGTCATCCCCGGAGAGGGTTTCCATCCGTGGGGAGAGGAGCAGGGCGGCGAGATCCGGCCGGGGGTCGTGTCCGGCGATCAGCCGCTGCCGGACGAAGGAGAGGAGGGGGGTGATGAAGGGATCATAGGGCTGATATCCGCCCTTCTCCCTGACCGCAACTGCCCCCTGGCACCCGTCCGTGGCGATGATGCAGGCCTCGATCAGCTCATGGTTTCCCAGCCTGAGATGATCCTCCCAGTCATGCTGCATCAGGCATGCCGTCTCGTTTGCATACTCACCCTGCTGTGGTGCTGAGAGGATGAGGTTCTCTCCCTCCCGGACACCGGCCACGATCCCGTCCCCGATATGACCGACTGAGACGGTCTCACCGATGCAGAGGGCGATGATCAGGGTTGATGCAAACGATGACGGGTGCTCTCCCTGTTCTGCGGCTTTCTGAAGAATTATCTGGTGTGCCGCTCCTGCAGCCTGTCTGATGAGGACTCCGGGTTCGTATCCGGCCTGCTGCTGTTCTGAACAGGACCGGGCGAGTGCTTCCCCGGCGGTCTGAACCGCCATCTCTGCCCCCTCCCGGGCATGCCGGGCGGTGGAGAGTCCGTCCGCTGCCACGATCACCCATCCCCCGTTATGCACCGGGAGGCATATCCAGGCGTCCTGGCAGGGAGTTCCTTCCTGCGTATGCCTGCTCCCCCTGCTGCAGGCACCGGTGATCAGGATATCGTCGGCAGAGTTCCCGGGACGCAGCCACTCCTCCCAAGGCCGCATCAGAGCGGGATGGTTCCCCATCCGTCTGGTCCGGTCGGGTTTTCAAGGTTGATCTGGTCTCCGATCCGGGAGTCCGAGATCTTTGCCAGGCTCCTCGAGAGCCAGAGGAACATCTCTGACCACCTGGCTTCCTTCAGCTGGAGCGGGGTCCGGGTGGGGGGCGAGAGTTCCCGGAGGATGGTCATGTTAGCCTGATCTACTCCCAGTGCCCAGAAGAGGAACCGTCGCTCTGCTTCTCCCCCGTGGATCAGACCGGTCACCTCCTGCCACCGGGCATCGCCCCGGGACATGTCGGTCGGCTGCCCGTCGGTGATCAGGAAAATCCACGGGCGATAGTAATCGACCCCGGTCTCCCGGTATTCTGACTTGCGCTCCTCGATAAGGGTGGCTGCCTGAAGGATGGCTGCCCCCATGGGTGTATATCCGCCGGCCTCGAGTTCAGGTGGTTCAAACCGGGTGATCCCGGTGAACGGCTGGACGATCTCCACGCTCCTGCCAAAGGTGATGATCGCCAGATCGATCCGTTTTGCCGCGAGATCATCGTTCAGGAGCTCATCAGCGAGTATCTTCAGGCCTTCGTTCAGCTCAGCGATCTTTGCCCCCTTCATCGATGCTGAGGTATCCAGGACAAGGACGGTTGCACAGTGAGGATGCTGGGGATATGGAATATCTACAATATCTTCAAGCGTCTCAGAATCCATCGTATTTTCATCAACAGATTAACATATAAGGTTGTGTATAAAAATTCCGCTGGAATTATCCGGAATGGTGACCCATGAACGGCATGAATCTTCTGCTGGGGATCGGGAATGATCTCCTCGCCGATGACGGGATCGGATGCTGGGTTGCGGATCGTCTCTCCCACCCTGACTGGGTCTCCTGCGTGGCCGGGACAGTTCCTGAGAACTTCACCCGCCGGATCCGGGAGATGAGGCCGGATCTTCTGGTGCTGGTCGATGCTGCACGGATGAACCTGTCCCCCGGCAGCGTGCGGATCATCCCCCCGGACCGGGTGGCGGATGCCGGCATCGGCACCCACCAGCTCCCGCTTGATGCTCTCTGTGGGATGGTATCCCCATCCTGCGGTGAGATCATCATCATCGGTATCGAACCGGGTCTGGTCGGGATCGGGGAGGAGATGACGGATCCCGTCCGGTCCGCCGGCCTTCATCTCACTGCCCTTCTGACCGGCGGGAGGATCCGTGAGATCCCGGTCTTTGGTGCTGATACCCGGGAAACCCGGGGAGCGGAGGAGAATAATATTGATGTGTCCGGAATGAGATAATACTCATCAGTATCGACATGAGGTGCATCTGCCATGGAGTATGAGAATGAGATCATCGATAGCGCAGACATGGCCGAGCAGGCCCTCTCGCAGGCGGTGGACGATCACATCGAGAACAGCAAGGAGGTGATCGAGCAGATCGAGGGACTGGAGAAGAAGATACGCTCATGGAACATGGAGGATATCAGGGAACTGAAAGCAATGATCCTCAGAATGCGTGAACTGCTTAAGAAGCACTTCCAGGTCCAGATTGAGAACTTCATGAGCATGAAGGCGGTTCCTTCCCAGAAGGTGCCGGATGTGCTGAAACAGGCGTACCGGATCGTCGGGGTGGACATGCGGGGCTATGCCTTATATGGTCCTGAAATGGATAAGATCGCTCATATCAAAAAGATAGCCGAACATTACAAACAACGGCGTGCCACCCAGTCACCCCCTCCGAAGGATACCTGACCTTCACCGGTCCTCTCCCCGTTCTTCACCCCTCTCTTCTCTGCTCAGCTCCTCCAGCAGGATGATCGTCCCCTCTTTATCCAGCGGCTGGTTGTCATTCCCGCACTTGGGGGAATGGATACATGCCGGACATCCTTCCGTGCACCGGCACCCCTGCACCATCTCCCGGGTTATCCTGCAGATACCGGGAAAGAGGTCAAATGCACGTTCTGCGAGCCCGACTCCGCCCTCGTATCCGTCATAGATGTAGATGGTGGCCCCCCCGGTCCGGGGATCGAAGGCGGTTGAGAGGCCACCGAGATCCCACCGGTCACAGAGGACCGAGAACGGAGTCATGGCGATGAGGGCATGTTCAGCCCCGTGAAGGGCTCCGGGAAGGTCGCAGGGCCGGCTGGTGACCGCTTCGGTGGCACGGGGATGAAAGACGATCCAGATTGCAGAGGTGGTGAACGTCACCGGTGGGAGGGAGAGCGGTTCCCGTGCGATCGTCGTCTGCCTGATGATCTTCCGATACCCGGTGTACTGTTCTGAAACCCTCACCTCTCCATGGCAGAGGAGAGCACCCGGGAGTGCGGTGGTCCGGGTGGTCCGTATGATCGTCACGGTGGTCACCTGGTCCGGACGGGTGTAGTACTCAACATCGTCCCTGGACACCGTGATCCGGTGCCGCTCGTGGTCCCACCGGTCAACCAGGTACTTCTCCCCCTGATGGATGATGACCGCTCCTTCATGGGCTTCCCGGCAGGCCTGCCCGTGATCGACGGTCTCCAGGACTCTTCCGGTCTCTTCTATCGTCCAGGTCTCCCCGGTTCCGGAGAGGGAGACGAGTTCCACTGCCCGCTTCGTTCCTGAGTACACATACCCTCTCCCGGTCCGGGTCAGCACGCCTGCCCCGGCAAGTGATGAGAGGAGGGGGTCCAGGTCAGGACCGAACCACCGGCTGTCCCTGACCGGGTCTGCCGGCAGTTCGGATGCCGCACAGAGGACCTGGCCAGAGAGGATGTACGGGTTGGTGGTGGTGATGATCGCATGCTCATGTGATCTGCCGAAGAATTCGCCCGGATGATCCATGAAGAACTGGTCAAGGGGATTTTGAAACCCGATGAGAACGGCAAGGGACGGGGCGGCTCCCCGTCCTGCCCTGCCGGTCTGCTGCCAGGTGGACATCATCGTCCCCGGGTAGCCGGTCAGGATCACCGCGTCCAGAGACCCGATATCGATCCCGAGTTCGAGGGCATTGGTGGATACGATTCCTTTCAGCACTCCTGAGCGGAGCTGCTCTTCGAGTTCCCGGCGTTCCTGCGGGAGATACCCTGCCCGGTATGCCGCGATGGATCCGCCATTTCTCCCCCCCCCGTCCCGGATCCGGTCCTGTGCCCAGCCGGCGACAACCTCGGTCATCTTCCGTGATCCGGTGAAACAGAGGGTCTGCAGGCCGGTCTCCACCAGGGATGCGAGGAGGGTGGCACTCTCGGTGTACACCGAGTGTTCCCCGGGACCGGCATGGTACGGGTTGTAGAGGATGAAGTACCGGGTTCCTGATGGGGCTCCTGATTCACTGATGACCCGCACGGTCCTCCCGGTGAGTTCCCGGGCAAAGTCTTCAGGGTTTGCGAGGGTGGCTGAGGAGAGGAGGAAGACCGGGTCTGATCCATAGTGGGCAGCGATCCTGAGGAGACGGCGGATCACCAGGGCCATGTGACTCCCGAAGACCCCCCGGTACTGGTGTGCCTCGTCGATGATGATGTATCTGAGCCGGGAGAAGAAGGATGACCACTGGTGATGCCAGGGGAGGATATGGTGGATCTCGTACGGGTTGGTGAGGACCAGGCCGGCATTGCTCCGGATTGCGGGCCGGTCATGACGCGGGGTGTCCCCGTCATAGATGGCAGGGTTGAGAGGGATTCCCGTCTCCTCCGCGAGTGCACGGGCAGCAGCGAGCTGATCCCGGGTCAGGGCTTTTGCCGGGTAGATGGCGAGGGCTGTCGCCTCCGGATCATCGGCCCGCATCTTGCAGAACGGGAGGAGAAATGCAAGGGTTTTTCCCGAGGCAGTAGGGGTGCAGAGGATGACATCCTCACCGGCAGGTACCGCTGCCGCTGCTTCTGCCTGGTGGGAGTAGAGCCGGATCCCGCTCCGCTCCAGGTACCGGATCACCGGGTCAGGGAGTGAGGAGGGTGGTGATGCGTACACCGCCTCATGCCCGTCGATCCTGCGGATGTGGGAGATATGTTGGGAGAACCGCGGATTCTCTGCGATCAGGTCGAGAAAATCAGCAACAGTCATGTGCCTTTTTCCGGAGGAGGGTGAGCAGGTGGACGAGGCTGGCGATATCCTGCCGGTTATGCCTGACGATCGGCACCAGCGGTCCGCAGTTCCCGGTCTGCCGGTACCGGACGTACCACTCAGGAACCAGCATCCCGGGGATATCGGTCTCCCGGCTGATCCGGAGGTACTCCTCCTCGATGGATGAGAGGCGGCAGTCGCGGATGGTTCCTCTGAAAAACCTCCGGGCATAATGGAGGAGGTCGATATGGGGGAGGGTGGGAAGGGGTTCCATTCCGTAGTAGGCATACCGCTCGTTCAGGTACGGCCAGTCGAACCCTCTCCCGTTGTAACTCACCACCGCTGTGGCATCACTCATCAGATCAGCGACCGCGACAAGGGCCGCTGCTTCTTCGGTGATGTCACGAAGGAGGAACTGGTGGATCTCAAGACCATGATCCGTGGGGCAGCCAACCCCGAAGAGGATGACCGGTCTGCCGAATATCCCGAGTGTTTCAAGATCAATACACCTCAGTCCCGCGGGATCAAATCCTTCCGAGGCGATGAGGCCGAGGGGATGGGACGGGCCGAGACGGTTTCTGACCAGAGCAGAGGCGCCCGCCGGCCCTGACCTGAGCACCGAGAGGGCATGGTCTGCTCCCTGTTCATACCGGCGGTGATGGATCAGTCCCTGGATGCTCCGACACCCCCGGGTTTTCAGACCGGCTGAGGCTTTCGGCCCGATTCCCCGGACCAGCCGCAGCTCCCTGAAAAGTGCCGGGTCCGGCGGTGATGGTCCGCAGAGGCCGGCATCCTCCCTGGTCAGCACCCGGTAGCACCTTCCTTCTTCTGTCAGGATCTCCTCTCCCGGGATGGCATCCGCGAGTGCAGTCCCGTCGTACTCCCTGCAGAGATCCCTGAGGAGGGCCTCATACTGATCAAAAGCAGTCTGCCCGATGGCTGACGCCTGCATGCCCATCCTGAAGACATTGTCGTTGGGGACGACCACGTAACCGGGTGATGCAGCAATCCGGGACTGCCATCTCTGGCTGACGGTACAAAGGTCTGTTCCCTGCATCTCCCTCGTATCTCATCCTGGTCAGATATAAAACCGGAAGGGCACGGGGTGAAAGTGTTCCTCTGAACAATGTGGTTAGCAGGGAATTTCCTTTTGGATCCCGGTCACTGCACCGGATCCTGCCCGGGCCGCCTCCTCCAGTACTCCGGGATCCCCCTCAATCCCCCCGCATCTGTCCATATCAGGGGCAAGGATATTCTGGCAGTAGGAGAACCCGAAGATGTTGAAGAGTGCCCGCATCATCGGAAACGCGGTATCAAAGACATCGCTCCGATCCATCCCGGCAGTGGAGATGAAGTATCCGCGATGGATGGTTCTCCTCCCCGGGGGGTGGGGATTCGTCGCGAGCTTGAGGTGCCGGACCCAGCGGACATGGGCCCGGTCGATGAACATCTTCAGTTCAGCCGTGATCCCCATCGAGTAGATCGGGGATGAGACGACGATGCAGTCTGCTTCGTATATCCGGTCAAATACTTCCCCGATCTCGTCCCTGATGATACACTCGCCGTTTATATGGCAGGCATTGCATCCCCGGCAGGGGGAGTACTCAAGGCGGGAGAGGATGATCTTCTCGGTCTCTCCCCCTGCCTCTGCCGCTCCCTCCAAAAACCGGTCCAGGAGTCTCTCGGTGTTCCCGTGTCTGCGGGGACTCCCGGATATGCCGATGACCTTCACCGGACGGTTCATGCTCCGAGCCGCTCCCGAAGGGTTTTGAGCATCTCAGCACTCACCCGTTCTGCCTCCTCCCGTGCGGTCGGATGGGCAAGGATGGCTCCTTTCTCATCAACCTGGTTGATCATCAGGTATGAGATGTCCCGGTTCTTCACCTCAATCACGTGGAAGAAGCACCTGATGACCGGGAGTGCGGCATCGAAGACATAATCCCAGTCCTGACCGGCCGTTGAGATGAAGAGGCCGAGCCGTTTTCCTACCCGGTCTTCGGGGACCACCGGGAGTCTGAGGACATACTTCCGGGACCTGAAGACCTGTGCCCGGTCGACGAGGGCCTTCGCCTGGGCGGGGATGCTCATACAGTAGATGGGGGCGGCCAGAATGATACAGTCAGCCTCGAGGATCCGGTCATGGAGCTGGTCCATTCCGTCCCGCATGACACACTGGTTCAGTTTTTCACAGGCATTGCATCCCCGGCAGGGATTGATCCCGGCATCGGTCAGGGTTACCTTCTGCACACTGACCCCGGGCTCTGTCATCAGGGATGCGATGACCCAGTCTAAGAGTTGTTCAGAATTCCCGTGCCTGCGGGGGCTGCCGGCGATGGCAAGGACCCTGATGACCATGAAGGGTATGTTGGTGCTGGTCAGATAAAAGAAGAGGGGTTCAGATCTGCTTGAAGCAGAGGTAAAAGTCCTTGCATTCGTACCCTTCGGTCATCCGTTTCTCAGCCTCGGCGACGGTTTTGGGTCCGGGAACCACTACCTTGTCACCCGGCTGCCAGTTGGCAGGCGTGGCGACTCCGGCACTGTCGGTGGTCTGCAGGGCTTTGATCAGCCGGATCATCTCGGGGATGGATCTGCCGTTCGCCATCGGATAGTACATCATCGCCCTGAGGATCCCCTTGTCATCGATGAAAAAGACCGTTCTGACCGTGGCTGTGTTACTCTGGTTGGGATGGACCATCCCGTACAGGGTTGCCACCTTCATATCGAGGTCTGCGATGATCGGGAACGGGATGTCGACTCCCATCTTCTCCTTGACATTCCTGACCCAGGCAATGTGCGAGTGAACGCTGTCAATAGAGAGGCCGATGAGCTGGGTATTGAGCGCCTTGAACTCATCGTATGCCTGTGAAAAGGCGACGAACTCGGTGGTGCACACCGGGGTAAAGTCTGCCGGGTGTGAGAAGAGGACAACGTATTTTCCCTGGAGGTCAGAGAGGGTCAGCGGGCCGTGTGTCGTCTCGGCCTCAAAGTTTGGTGCCGGTGCTCCCAGGATCGGGAGGCTGATGCAGTCACATTCGTAATCGTCTTCCATCATTCTTTCATCACTTCCTCTTCGATAACTTTCCCGTTCACGTATGCCGGCATTCCGGCGAGGAGGTAGGCGACCCTGAGCGCTTCCTCAACCTCGTCCTTGCTGACACCGAGGCTTTTGGCACCTGCCATCTGTGCCTTGATCGCATGTTGATCCCTCATGGAGGCAGCAATTGCGATTGCTATCAGTTTTTTTGTCTTCCGCGAGAGAGCCCCGTCATCCCAGATGTACTGGTCAAGCCTGAGGATCATCTCGTGGATCTCGGGGTCGGTGTCTGCCAGCCGCCTGAAGATCTTCGGGACCTTCCCGATCTTCTTCTCCAGGTCATCCATTCCGTCAGACATGACTCATCCCTGCAGGACCATCGGTTCGCCGCAGCAGATCAGTTCTCCGCCGCCGACTTCCAGAACCTTCACTACGTTCCCACAGATCTCACATTCAAAGACCTGTCCTTCTGCTGATACGCTTGCCATTCTATTCTTCTCCCTGGGTGTTCATCATGCGGTTCATCAGTCCGGAAGAGATCCCCTCACCGTTTCGGAGGATTCTTCACATCTTCAGGGCTCTTGATATCGTCCCTGATATGGGTAATCGGGAAGCAGTTATACATCTCACAGGCACATGCCGGGCAGTGGCGGAGATCCTGTTCTGCTTCTGTCATCTCGTATGTTTTTCCGCAGTCTACACAGACATATTTTCCCGGGCCGACTTTCCCACCGGCCTTTACCTGTTTCGCATCGCTCATGGTTTTCACCTATCTTAAATAACCCCCCTGGTTATTTAATGGTTCGGAACGAGAAATCCGTAGAATTACCGCCATATTCTATTTATACTCCAATATTGGTCAGATTCAACGATCGTGCCGGTGGAACCGAAACCTACTTGACCGGGTGTTGATGAATAACTCGGTATGAAACCGCAGATCATCGCGCTTCTCGGAAGTCCGCTTCCTGAGGGGAATACCGCGAAACTGCTGAATAAAGCGATAGCCGGAGCCGAGGCAGCGGGTGCAGACGTCAGGCTGATCCGTGCTCCTGATCTGGAGATATCTGCATGCCGTGAGTTCTATTTCTGCCGGGAGAACGAGACCTGCATCATGGAGGACGACTTCACCCCGCTGGTTCCGGCATTTCGGGAGATGGACAGCCTGATCATCGCCACCCCGGTGATGACCATGGGCGTCCCCGGCCATCTCAAGTCTTTCATGGACCGGTTCCAGGTCTTCTTCTGTGCGAAGTATATCCGAAAGGACCGTCTGGTTTCGAAGGAGAAGAGACGCATGAGGAGGACCCTCCTCCTCTCGATATCCGGGATGAACCTTCCGAACAATTTTGACGGGGTAAAACTGACGACCGAGTCCTTTTGTGATGTTATCGACTGCCGGTATGATGACGAACTCTTCATCCGGGATATGGATAACCGGGTGGACCTGGATCGCTTCCCCGAACTCCTGCAGGCCGCATATGAGAAAGGGTTCCGCCTCGGCGGACTCCTCACCGGCACGTATGCCGGGGCATGAGCGGTCAGAGGTACCCTGATTCCCGCAGTGATACGATCCCTTTCTTCGAGATGATCACGTGGTCTATGACCGGTATCCCCAGGATCTCCCCGGCCTCTGCCAGCTGCCGGGTGACCTGGATGTCCTGGCTGCTCGGTTCGAGGTTTCCCGACGGGTGGTTGTGGGCACAGATGACGGCTGCTGCACGGTCAGCGATAGCATCGGCGAAGACCTCACGCGGGTGTACGAGGCTGTGATTGACCAGACCCTTGGTGACGGTCCGTGCATGGATGACCTCTGAGGCTCCGTTCAGGGTGATGACCAGGAAATGTTCCTGAAGCCGGGTCCTGAGTGCGGCAGCCTCCGGAACAGCCAGGAGATCAGCAGGGGCGGTGATCCGGATCACCGGTTCCTCTTCCGGCTTTGCGTATCTGCGCCCGATCTCAAAACAGGCCAGGAGAATACAGGCTTTTGACTGGCCGATCCCGTTGATTGCCATCAGCTGTTCACCGGTGGGCCGGCTCTCCCGGCTGAGCAGGGATGCCACCTCCCGGGAGATATCCATGATATCCCGGCCCGGTATCCCGTTGCCCAGGATAGCGGCGATCAGCTCCTGGTCTGTGAGGGCGATCGCTCCCCGCTCCTCGATCTTCTCCCGAGGGCGGTCCGGTGGTGAGATATCCCGCATTCTTTTCCGTGCCATGCCTTCCCCATGATCTCCGCTCCTGCTCTCCGGGTCTCATCTCACTGTCGGCGTACAGGATCGTTCATTCTCCTGAATGTGTGATCAGAACTGATTTAAGGCCACCTGCAGAAGATGATCCAAATGGCAACGAAGGATAATTTACTGGCCGGTTTTGCTGGTGAGTCTCAGGCAAACCGAAAATATGCAGCCTTTTCAGAAAAAGCTGCCGAAGAGGGATTCCCCAATGTTGCAAGACTCTTCAGGGCTGCATCAGAAGCAGAAGCCATCCATGCAAAGCGCCATCTCTCGGTGTATGGTATCAGTTCCACTGCCGAGAACCTGAAAGCGTCGGTATCCGGAGAGACGGAAGAGTTCACCGAGATGTACCCGAAGTTCATCACTGAGTCAGAGCAGGAAAAAAACACGGAGGCGACCCGCTCCTTCACCTATGCCATGAAGGCAGAACAGGTGCATGCGGGATTATACCAGAAGGCACTTGAGGCGATCGGGTCAGGTTCGGATCTCGCATCAGGTACGATCCTCCTCTGTCCGGTCTGCGGGAACGTGGCGCTGGACAAGGCACCGGGTGCCTGCCCCATCTGCGGAGTGCCGGGTTCACGGTGGCGTGAGATCACCCTCTGATCTCTCCTCTCCCGGTCTGCCGTATCCCGGGGCTCTTCTCTCTGAAATCCGGTTCCGGCTGGCATTTCCGTTTTTTTTTGCATCCCTCCGGTTGCCGGCGATTCTTACAATCACACCTAAATACCTTCGTAGAGAATGAATAGGTGCATGAGATCAATCTTCCGGATTGGGTGTATTCTCGTAGTTATCGCCTCCCTGCTCGTTTCAGGGGCAATGGCGGAGACTGCGGGCTCTTCAACTGTAGACGCAGCTGTTGCACAGGCTGAAAATGTGACTGAGACCGCCAAGGAGGCAGCCGTGACCGTCGGCGCTGCCGCCGCACAGGCAGGGAACGTGACCGAGACCGTGGGCAGCGCCGCTGCAGCCGTCGGACTGACCGGTGTTGAGAATCTGACCGAGTCAGCCAAGGAAGCCACGGCAATGGTCGGTGCTGCTGCCGCTCAGGCAGAGAACCTGACCGAGTCTGCACAGGATGTCCTGGCAGCCGTCAGCGGTGCAGAGGCCGGAGCCGCTGAACCTGCCGCCGCCGCAGCAGCAGCCGTTGCAGCGGTTACCGGGGCTGTGGAAGAACCTGACCTGGTCAACGATACCCTGGTCAAGTTTGTCACTGATGCCCGGACCTTTGCTGTCGGAAGCGGAAAGGCTGCAGCAATGTCTGCGTTCTCCAACCCCGTCGGCGGGTATGTCACCGATGACATGTACATCTTCGCCTATGACTATGACGGAAAGGCCCTCTGCCTGCCGTACAACCCGGGAATGGTCGGGTTCAACCAGATTGCCCTCTCAGACTCCACCGGATTTAGGTATGTCCAGCAGATGCGGGACACTGCCAAGCGTGGTGTCGGCTTTGTCAGATACCAGGAATCTGACATGATGAACAAGGGTCAGATCGCTGAGAAGGTCTCCTACGTGACTGATGTCGACGGCACCTACTGGATCGGAGCAGGGGTCTTTGTCAGGGAAGAGGAGCAGAAGCCGGCTGCCGTTGTTGAGGCTGTCACCGCTGCCGTGAGTGCTGCACCTGATGCCAATGTCACCGCCCCGGTCGGAAATCTGACCGCCGGTGCTGAGGCAGTCGTTGACGCAGTCCAGTCAGCTGCAGAGAACATAACTGCATAATTCAGACACTTCTCTTTTTTTCCGGCCAGCCGGTGACTGAAGGCGATGCTGTGGCGGGATCTCCGGAGCTGGTTTGTCTCCTCACGAAACCTTGATATGACTTTTTCCCGTATATCTTCAGAAATACAGATGTATTTTTGGTGGGGTATAGTTCATGAAACAATATATTTCTCTGGTGTCTGCACTCGCTCTCCTGCTCCTGGTGCAGGCGGGGTCAGGAGCACCCGGTGATCTCATCTGGCAGCAGACGCTCGGAGGACCGGGTGGTGAGGAGTGGGGGTACAGCCTTGACGCGACACCCGACGGCGGACTGCTGGTCACCGGGATCGCCTACTCGACCGATGCGAATGTGACCGGAGCCCGGGGAAACGGGGATCTCTGGGTGGTGCGGCTGGACCCGTCCGGGAACCTCCTCTGGGATCATGCATTCGGAGGGAATGAATCAGATTACGGACTCTCTGTCCGTGCAACAGAGGACGGGGGATCGGTCATCATCGGGACAACCGGCTCGATGACCGGGGATGTAACCGGATATCACGGGAACGGGGATCTCTGGGTTATCCGGCTCTCTTCATCTGGTGAATCTGTCTGGAAGAAAGTATACGGCGGAAACCTGACGGATGAAGGGGGAGATATCATTCAGACCGCGGACGGGGGATTCCTTGCAGCCGGGTACACCATGTCTGATGGCGGGGATGCCACCGGTCACCGGGGAGGCGGGGATCTCTGGCTCATCCGGCTCGGATCGGACGGTTCAGTCCTCTGGCAGAAGACGTATGGCGGATCAGGACGGGAGAGCGGGAGCAGTCTGATCGCCACTGCGGACGGGGGATATGCGATCACCGGCAACACCTACTCCACAGACGGGGATGTCACGGCCAGCCACGGGAGCAGCGATGTCTGGGTCGTAAAGACCGATTCAGCCGGGAATCTCCTCTGGCAGAAGACGTATGGCGGCTCCCGGCTTGACTGGGGGCATTCCCTCGTCGAACTGCCGGGCGGGGACCTGGTGGTGGCCGGTGTCACCGCCTCTGCCGATGGGGATGTCAGCCTCAACCATGGTGCCGGTGACATCTGGCTCATCCGGCTGACCCCGGGTGGAGACCTGGTCTGGGAGAAGACGTACGGGGGAAGTTTCAGTGATAATGTCTGGAAGATCCATCCGGCTCCGACAGGCGGGGTCTACCTCTCAGGCGAGACTTTCTCGGTGGATGGGGATTTTGCCGGGAATCACGGAGATGCGGATCTCCTCATTTCTGAGATCGACGGGAACGGAACCCTGCTCTGGTACAAGACCTATGGCGGGCAGAACTATGAGAGCGGATCCTGGGTCCGGCCCCTTCCTGACGGGACCCTGACCGCCTGCGGGACGACACGGTCGATGGACGGGGATGTCCGGAACGGGAAGGGAGAAGGGGATCTCTGGGTGGTGAAGGTGGAAGGAGGAGCCGGTATGGTCCAGCCCCCGGCCCCGGCGGCCGACGTGTCTGTGGATCCGGCTGTCACCCCGGTCAATTCATCTCCCGGGACTCTTCCGGCAGAGTCCGTCTCCCCCGTCAGCACCACCCTCCTGCCTGCTCCCGGTATGGATACTCCCCCGTCCGATCCTGACGGGGATGGTCTGTTTGAGGATCTGAACGGAAACGGAAAGGCCGATATGCAGGACCCGTCCATCTTCTTCACTGAGTATGACTGGATCGTCCTGCATTACCCGGTTGAGATCCTTGATTTCAACACCAACGGGGCGATCGACCTCGGCGATGTGAACGAGCTCTTCCTGGAGGTATCTGGATGAATTATTTTCTCATGGGAGCGGTGCTGGCAGGCATCCTCATCTGCGGGGTGACGAGTGTCTCTGCAGCAGCAATCAGTATCGGTTCTGCAACCCTGTCGGGTGCTGATGCAACGGGTTCGGTGGAGATCACGCTGGATTCAGCCGGTTCAGGCCTCTCGGGATATATTCTCTCGGTATCACCGGAGAATCCGCAGGTCGTGGCTGTGACCGGTGCGACCTTTCCGACCTGGGCAACCCTGTCTGAAGCAACCCCCGGGTCCGGGGCGGCGTATACCCTCCGTGCCCTTGATCTCAACGACGGGGTGAAACCCGGGGCAACGAACGTTCCCCTGGCCACCCTCTCTCTCCGGGGCGTGGGATCCGGGACGACCTCGATCACCGCCGCGATCACCCAGATGGACGATGACTCGGGCAACCCGGTTGATGCCGGGATCATGTCGGGATCTGTCACCGTCGGGGGCGGAGGCGGCGGGGAGACCGGTGTGGTGAACCTGGCATCAGGATGGAACCTCATCGGGATCCCGATGACCCTGAAGCCGGGATCTGATACCGCTGAGGTCTTCCGGGATGTTCCCAGTGCCGGCCACTCCATCTTCTCCTATGATCCCGCAGCCGGATGGCAGACGATCGGGAGGACTGAGGTCCTGAACGGGATGAATGCCTACTGGATCTACTCGGTCCAGCCCCTGACCATCACCCTGCAGGTTCAGGGCCGTCCGACGACCCCCCGGTCCCTGGGAGCCGGGTGGAATATCGCCTCGATCCCGGGCACTTCCCCGGTTCCGGCTGCCCAGGCTCTGGCAAGCCTCTCTGAATGGACGTATGCCATCGGGTTTGACCCCTCCCTGCAGCAGTACCGGCAGCCGATCATCAGGGGAGGCTCGGGAGAGCACTCAGATCAGACTCCCCTGATCCCGGGTGCCGGGTACTGGATCTATCTCCCGTCTCCCGGTCAGCTGGTTCCCTGATCCGGGAACATCCATTTATTTTCCTGCATCACTATACTGAGAGACTCTGACCCTGAAGGGTTCAGACCCGGATGATGATATTATGTCCCTGAAAACCGGTTTAATCCTGATAATGCTGATGCTTCTCGTCGGCGGCGTATCTGCAATCCCGCCCCTGCCCTATGAGTTTTATGGAAATGCGACACTGAACGGAACGCCTGTTCCTGTTGGAACAGTCATCCTGGCAAAGATCGGCGACGCAGAGGTTGGCAATATCACCACCAGCACTGCCGGGAGTTACGGAGGATCCGGCACCTTTGACAAGCGTCTTGTCGTGAATGGAGAAGAGACCCAGATCGGCGAGTACATCACGTTCTGGATCAACGGGATGCAGACGGCAGAGAGGGTAAAACTCTGGGCCGGAGAGTCACAGAAGCTTGACCTGACCGTTTCACCGGGGACCGGGGGGAGTGTCGATGCATCTGTCACCCCGTCCCAGCAGGCGGACACTCCAGAGATTCCTGCCCCTGAACCGACCCGCCAGTCTCCCCTTGGCCTTCTTCCCCTCATTGCCGGCCTGGTAGCGCTCCTCTTCCTGGGAAGAAGATCCTGATCCCGTTTTTCCCGTATCTTCATATCTTTTTACGGCATATCTGCCTGTATGCCGCAGGTAACGGTGTACTCCACCCAGAACTGTCCGTACTGCCGACTCGCAAAGGCGTTTCTCGATCGGTACGGGGTTGAGTACCGCAGTATTGATGTCGGGGTTGACCGGAAGGCCGCGAAAGAGATGGTCGAACGCTCCGGCCAGTACGGGGTGCCGGTCATCACGGTGGATGACGAGGTTATCGTCGGGTTTGACACCAGCCGGCTGAAGGAACTCTTCACCACGGATTCTGCCACTGCTCTCTACGATGTGATCATCGCCGGTGCCGGTCCGGCCGGGATGACTGCTGCTCTCTACTGTGCCAGGAAGAACCTCCGTACGATCCTCATTTCCGGCGATATCGGGGGGCAGGCGCTGGAGAGCTGGAATATCGAGAATTACATGGGATTCCGGATGATCACCGGGGATGACCTGATGGCACGGTTCGAGGAGCAGATCCGGCAGAACCAGATCCATGTCGAACTGGACCTGATAACCGCCCTCGCTCCGGTATCAGGCGGGTACCGGGTGAAGACGGCATCGGACCAGGAGTTCACCGGGAAGACCGTCATCCTTGCCCAGGGAAAACGGCCCCGCAGGCTCGGGATCGAGCGCGAAGAGGAGTTTACCGGGAGGGGTGTCTCGGTCTGTGCCACCTGTGACGGCCCGCTCTTTTCGGATAAGGTCGTGGGCGTCGTCGGCGGCGGGAACGCTGCCCTGCAGACGGCGATTGAGATGAGCCGGATCGCAAAGGAGGTCCATCTCATTGTCAGGAGCAAGATACGTGCCGACGCGGTCTACGCGGATCAGGTTGAGAAGATCCCGGGGATCATCGTCCATACCGGAACCGAGGTCTCTGCCCTGAAGGGGACAGACCGGCTCAGCGGGGTCACCATCCGCAGCCGTGACGGGGCGACTCAGGATCTCGCCATGGACGGCCTCTTCACCGAGATTGGCTGGCTCCCCAATACCGGATTCCTGGAAGGGGTGGTGACGCTGAACTATCTGAAAGAGATTGAGATTGACATCAACTGCCGGACGAATG
>CAZSVH010000004.1:0-966 GCA_964610235.1 uncultured Methanospirillum sp.
TGTCTGAGAGGTATCTCCCCATCCATCCGGTGCCGTCTGCAGACGGGTGAACCTCGACGAACTGCTCCATCTGGCTGATTTCTGCCCTGTTATTGATCAACAGGGCATGGTATGCCGAGACGACGGCTGCATACGGTGATGCCTGAAACATCCCTGTTATCAGTCCGGTATCCGGATCCACTCTCATCCCGGTTCTGCCGGTTGCCCGGTCTGACACCGCCCAGAAACTCCCCGGTCCGACCGGTGACGGGATCGCCACCCGCATGCCGCCCGCCCCGGTCTCCCCGCAGAATGCAAGGTCGTTCCTGAGCTTGACCGCCTGGGGGGTGACGGTCAGCGGAGCAGGGATCTCTCTCCCCAGGATGACCTCGGCAGCGCATCTCCCCTGCCGGCGGGCCAGCGGTGTCAGCCAGGAGGTCCCGGTCACATCCCCGACAGCAAAGATCCCCTGCACCGAGGTCTCCATCCGCGGGGTGATCCTGATGTATCCCTCATCCGTCAGTTCAGGCCCGTTGATCCCCTCCAGATTCGGGATCATTCCGGCTGCGATGAGGACGGCATCGCCCCCGATGGAGAGTGTATCCCCGTTGCTCTGGACCACAACCCCGGTCACCCGGTCGTCCCCGGTGATCCGGGTGACCACGGCATGCTCGAGGATATCAGCCTGGTGAAGTTCCCGTTTCGCCTCACGAACCAGTTCTGGCGGGAAGGATCTGAGCAGGGTGCTCCGGGCAAGGATGGTGACCTGGGATCCCAGGACCGTGAAAATGTATGCGATCTCGGTGGCGATCGCCCCGCCCCCGATAATGATCAGGTGCCGGGGAAGATCCGGCATGGAGAGGAGCGTATGGGCGGTGTATACTCCCGGGAGGGTGTCTCCGTCGATGCCCGGGGAGCTGGGCCGGGTGCCGGTGGCGATGATGACCGCCTCTGCCTCCACCGGTTCCCCGTTCACGCTCACCTGCC
>CAZSVH010000004.1:976-12900 GCA_964610235.1 uncultured Methanospirillum sp.
ACTCCGGCATCCCGGGTTTCGGCATCAAGCACCCCGGCGATGGTCCCGATGATCTCCCGCATCCTGCTGATCAGAACCGGAAAACTGACCTCGGGTCTCGTGGAGACGATCCCGGATCGGTGCAGGACGTCCATATGCTCCAGAGACCGTGCGACATCGTTGAGCGCACAGATGACCATGCACCCCTGGTGCAGACACTGACCCCCCAGTCCTTCCGGCCGGTTGTCTGCGATGAGAACCTTTTTTCCCGCACCGGTCAGGCGCATGGCAGCATACCGTCCGGCAGGGCCCCCTCCGATCACCACAATCATGGATAAGAGATTGTCCTTCCCTGCAATTATTCCTCAGTACCCTCCGGCCTCTCTCTCCTGACCGGGCAGAGATTCACCCGCTCGTCCCGTTAGCCGTGAAGAGGAACCCCCGATACCTGCCGGTCATACCGGAACATGGATAAAAAAGCCTTCTCCCCGGTCCCTGACGGCCGTGGCTGGCAGAGGGAGGGGGTGATTATTCGTCCTGCTCTTCCGGATTGTCAGGTGCGCCCGTCTTTTTGATCAGGACCACGTCGATGATCCCGTTCCTCACCGAGTAAGAGCAGGCCTCAGGAACCGTCTCAAATCCGAGGCTCACCGGTGCCCGTGATCCTGCTGCGGTGATGTACACCGTGTCCGGGGTGATCTCAACCTCCGGTCTCCCGGGAACGAACCCGGGGAGAGCCACGGTCAGAAATGCACAGTCGCCGCCATCGATGATCTCATACCCCACCTCAAGGGGACGGCTGACCGGGATCTCCTGTTCATGCATCATCCCGCCGGTAATAATGGCACAGCCGATAATATGGGGAGTATCTGGTTGCACATTTTTGAGGGTGCGCATATTCTGCTCAAGCCCGGTCACCTGTTCGATTAACCGTGCAAGACTTCTGAGCAGTTCATCATACGGATTGTTCGGCATAATTTCCTCTGAGACGATAGCTTGCTCCTGTCCGACTGGCGATTCCCTCTTCAACAAGATCCTCCATCGCTTCCTGGACCTGTGCTGACTGGAGGTTGGTGAGGTGGGCGATCTCAGGGATGGTCCGCGCCCCGTGGGCCAGGGCGACCGCGACCATCAGCCCGGTGTCACTACTCCCGGCGAGGCGGCCCTGACGGAGAACCTCGCCGATCTGCTGGTCAATCTCCCGCTCCAGCTCCTCCATCCGCAGGGTCAGCTGTTCGCGGGAGGAGATCATCTGCCAGAGTTTCAGCAGCGAAACGATGAACTTCTGGTCATCGTTGAGAACCAGAGGCACGAGACCCTGCTCCCTGTTCAGATGTACCTGGATATTGATATCGTGTGCCAGGTAGTAATACTTCCTCCGTCGCTCATCATGCCTGAATGCAAGAATACGGGCCTCTTCCAGCATCTGCAGATGATCGATGACCGCCTTTGGGGAGATCATCAGCCGATCTGATATCTCGGTGACGAAGCAGGGCTTATCACGGAGTAACTCAATGATACGCCGGCGGTTCCGGTTCCCCAGAATATCGAGCAACCGGGAGAGTTCTGTCTGCTCGTCTTCCACTAACGTATCGTTAGTATTACTTTCATAAAAATAAGGTGGTTCAGATCCGGTAGTTCGGGGCTTCGTCCGTGATGGTGATATTATGCGGATGACTCTCCAGGTAGCCAGCCTGGGTGATCCTGATAAACCGGGTCCTGGTGTGCATCTCGTCGATCGTTGCTGACCCGGTGTATCCCATGGCAGATTTCAGCCCGCCGATCATCTGGTAGATAACATCCTGGACCGGTCCGACGTACGGGGTGACCCCCTCCACTCCTTCAGGAACGAATTTGGTCTTTCCTATCTCCTTCTTCTGGAAATAGCGGTCACTCGAGACCCCTGAACTCATGACCCCGAGTGATCCCATCCCGCGGTACTGCTTGTATTTTCGCCCCTGGATGGTGACGAGTGAGCCGGGTGACTCATCGGTTCCGGCAAACATGTTTCCCATCATGACGGCATCTGCCCCGGCGGCGATCGCCTTTGCCACATCACCACTGTACCGGATCCCCCCGTCCGCGATGACCGTCACTCCTGCGGGTGCGGCGATCTGGGCGACCTGGGCGATCGCGGTGATCTGGGGGACTCCCACCCCGGCGACCACCCGGGTCGTGCATATTGAACCGGGACCGATCCCGACCTTCAGACCGTCCACGGTGTCGATCAGGGCCTCTGCAGCAGCCCGGGTTGCAATGTTCCCCGCCACGACGTCACAGGAGAGGCTCCCCTTGATATCCCTGACCTGCCTGACGACATTCAGGTTATGTCCGTGTGCACAGTCGACGACGATGGCATCAGCCCCGGCCTCGGCAAGCATCATCGCCCGGGCATGGTCAAAAGGCCCGACTGCAGCCGCAACCCGGAGGTTCCCGTTACCGTCGCGGATAGCGGTCGGGTACTGGCTCTTCTCCAGCAGTTCCTGCATCGAGATGATCCCGATCAGCCGGTTCTGCGTGTTTACCACCGGGAGGCGTTCCACCTTCCGTGAGTACATCATGTCAAACGCCTCATCGATGGTGATTGACTCCCGTGCCACCAGGGGTTCGGGGGTCATGATCGAGGATACCCGGTCTCCTCCGCGCCGGTTGACGATCGCTCTGATGTCCCGCCGGCTGACGATGCCGATGACCTTGTCATCATCGACCACGGGAACCCCGCCGATCCCATGGATGGACATCAGCCGGTCAACCTCGGTCACGGTTACATCCGGTCCGACCGTGAGCACGTCACGCTCGATGATCTCTGCTTCCCGCTTGACTGCCTTAATCTCCTCGACTTCTGCCTCTGCAGTCATGTTCCGGTGAATGACTGATATTCCACCGGCCCGTGCCAGGGCGATTGCCATCGGGGAGGTGCTGACCGTATCCATCGCAGCGCTCACCAGCGGGATGTTCAGCGGAATACTCCGGGAAAACCTGCTGATCACCGAGGCCTGATTGGGTTCGATCTCTGAAGCGGCGGGTTCGAGGAGCACGTCATCAAAGGTCAGACCGGTTGGTGCCTCAAGTTTCTCCAGATACATGTCAGTGTACCATGCTGATGGCTTTCATGACCAGTTCCTCCCTGACCATGGCCCGGCGATCCCCCCCGCAGACCATCCCTCTGACCCCGATGATCTCAGGGTTGATCCGTCTGAGGATCCCGATATCTTCAAATTTCAGTGATCCGGCGATCGCGGTTTTAATTCCCAGCTCGGTATTCATCCGGGTGAACCGTACCAGGTCCTCCTCACTCATGAACTCGAAGGTGGATCTGCCATCCTTTATGCCGGTATCCACCATGGTGATGTCTGCACCTGCCCGTGCGGCGATCGGGACCAGGTCAAACGGAGAGATCGTCTCAAGCCGCTTCCAGTCAGAATAGGCAGCCACAACCACGAATTTTTCAGGGTAGGTCTCCTTCACCGCCCTGACGACCGCCCTGACCACCTCTTCCGCCTCCTCTTCTCCGTCAAACATCAGCCCGATCTTGATATAGTCTGCACCGGCAGTGGCAGCTCCCAGAGCGGTGAGTGCTGCTCCCCCGGGTTTACAATCAAAGTCACCGATGGCTGCACTGACAGGTTTATGGGTGAGGTCTTTGATCGCCCGGATTATCCAGGGAAAAGAAGCGCCGAGCGATCCCTCTTCAGGGCGTTTAACGTCAACGATATCGGCAGCAAGAGCACTTTTTGCCTCTTCCACGCTGGCCGGGCTGACCAATAACTGCATACAATTTATGCAACTGGTATCTAAATAGTGATTACGTATCATTATGGACCTTATACTTGCGGCAGACCTGAAAAGCGGCAATATTGTGCATGGAATGAGTGGGAAGCGGGACGAATACCGTCCGGTTGTCACCCCTCTCGCGACCACCGCAGAACCGGTCCGGTACGTGGAGGAGATACGGCCGCGGTATCTCTATATCGCTGACCTGGATCGGATCTCCGGCTCAGGAAGCCATGATCCCCTGATACCCGTCCTTGCAGACCGTGTCGCCCGGCTCCTCCTTGACCGGGGGTGCCGGGGTCCAGCTGATATCCTCAGGATCCCGGGGGTGATACCGGTCATCGGAACCGAGACCGCCGGTCCGGACCTTGAATCCTACCCGGGTGGGTTCCTCTCGGTGGATGTGAAGGACGGCCGGGTCATCCCCCGGGGGCTGGATCCGGCTATGGTCCTGGCACGGGCCGGCAGATGCCGGTTTGACGGCTGTATCCTCCTGGACATCGGGGGTGTCGGGACAGGTCGCGGACTGGATCCTGATCGGCTGGCAGCATATCGTGAAGCATACCCCGGCACGCTTCTCTGGGGTGGGGGGGTCGCCTCCATGGATGATCTCTATCTGCTCCTGAGATCCGGCTATGATGGTGCGATCATAGCCACTGCCCTCCATCAGGGTCATATCCCCCTGGACCTCATCAGGGAGGGTTCGTTATGCTGATCACCCTCGAAGGGATCGATGGAAGCGGGAAGAGCAGCCTGCATGCAGCCCTGGGAGAGCTGCTCAGGGAGTATGATCCGGTCCTCACCCGGGAGCCCGGCTCAACCTGGATCGGCGACCAGGTCAGGCGGGCGATCGCTGAGCAGTCTGACCCTATCGCTGAGGCGCTCCTCTTTGTTGCCGATCATGCCGCTCACCTCCGGGAAGTCGTACGGCCTGCCCTTGCTGCAGGAAAAATGGTGATATCTGACCGGTATATCGACAGCAGGTTCGTGTACCAGGAGTATTCCCTGCAGGGGTCACTCCCTAACCCTGAGCGATGGCTGTCAGACCTCCATGCCGGCTGGACGATCATGCCGGATCTCACGTTTCTCCTCGTCCTGCCGGTTGAGAACGCCCTGCAGCGGACGAAATCCCGGGGAACTGCCGAACATTTTGAGAAGGCCCCTGTCCTGGAACAGGTGCAGGAACGATACCTCATGCGGGCCCGGGCAGAACCCGGGCGGTTTGTCATGGTCGATGCAACCCTCCCGGAAGAGACGATCCAGGATTTTGTCAGGGATCAGATCATCCGCCGGTTATAAAAAACGGGTCATCAGGGGGGAAGGGGGGATTGAACTCCGACAGGGATGACACAGTAGTCGTCAGAAGATATTCTACAGTTCTGACCCTTCATGTTCTGAATCATCCACTCCGGTCTGACCGGACTCTGGCAGGTTCCTGGCGATACATCCTGAATCGCCTGACCAAGCCAGAATTTCAGGGTATAATAGACCATCCCGTCCCAGACATTCTCCTCTTCTGACCTGTCCCAGCCGAAAGAACCCGGACTGGTATCCAGATCATGGAGCTCCTGACAGAAAGGGAGGAGAGAACCGGTTTTAGCAGACGTCCCGGCGATGAAGGTGAAGATCGGGAGGGAACTGGTGAGAACAATGAGAGATATGAGAAGAAGAGTGATTACCGTCCCTTTTCCTATCCGTATGGTGAACCAGATAACTCCACCCAGAATCAGACCGGTCAGCAGTGCGAAGAGGGGTACCATATACTCTGTACTGAATGAATACAGGTAATAGAGGCCGAGATTGTTATTTGGTTCATGAGCAAAGGGGAGCATGACCATCCCGGTTAGGATGGAGAGCAGAGCCAGATATCCCGCAGAATGCAGGACGAATCTTCTGCCGCACTTCTGCCGGACCAGGTTCTCAAGGCCGATGATCCCGGCCAGGACAATCACCGGAATGATGGGATCCATGTATCTTCCGCAGAGTTTATACTCGAAAAAAGGCTGGATCGTATGTGATATGCCGAAGAGAAAGATGAAACCCGCTGATACGCTGACATATACCAGCAGGGGGATGATCGGGCTTCGCCTGTCTCCTGTGGCTTTATTCCTTCCTTCTCCCTGTGAGAAGGTGGATTGAATATCTGCTGACAGGAGACGGATCATCCCGGGGATCAGAAGAGGGAATATCACGAATGCACTGAGCAGGATATAATCGGTATGGAGCAGGATCACGTAGAGAACATGGAGAGGATCCTGCAGCAGAATCCGCACTCCTTCGGAAAGATACTGGTGCGTACTATACCCTGAAGGCAGGGCTCCTTTGAACCAGATCTGGTCTGTAATCCAGGCTCCGTACAACCCGGCTCCGGGAAGGGCAACGAAAGACATTTTTTTTATCAATACCCATCGGGTTTCCTCCCGTTCTGTGAAGAGAAACAGGCCGGATGCAAGGATCCATGCGAGAATCATGGATAGTCCCGCTGCCCGGGTGTAGAAAAGAAGGAAGAGGGTGGTTCCTGTGAGCAGATCCCAGATTGAAGGGCTGCTCCGCGAGAATGAGTTCATGATGCACCATATTGACACGAGGAAGAGAGGAATGAAGAGTGCCTCGCTCATGATGAAGAATGAATGCATACTCACGGATGGCAGGAGTGATACCAGGAGGGCACCCGCAACAGATACCGGGGCGGGTACAAACCTTCTCAATATGAAGAAAGCTGGGAAGATGATCAGGGAGGTGATGATCGCATTCATCACCAGTATCCCCTGAAACGCGGCGTATTTCCCGGTACTCAGAAGATATGACAGACTCACGCTCAGGGGATACCCGGGGGGGAAGGGTCCCGGAGGGTAGGGATGGGAACTGAAGAATAATGCACCAGAAGCGATCTCCTGTGCAAGTGCATCATACACCAGTTCATCCTCGAATACCTGAGGGCTGATGATGAATACCGAGAGGAGGATCTTCCCGGTACATATCGTTAAAAAGAGGAGAAGAATCAGAAAAAGTGGTTTTTTCAGGTTGCTTGCCGGATCGCCCGGGGAAGAGGATTCGGTGGACATTTCTGGCGGGGGGCGTGTCTCCCTGGGCGTTAGGCGACTCTCTCAACGGTAATGATCAGGCCGGGGTCCGACGTGATGATCTCAACCGCAGAACCGGCAACCGTGTAACTCATCTTCGGGATCACGGATCCCTCCGGAACCGGGATCTCCCGGTCCCCTACCCTGACCGATCTCGGGAGTGAGAGGATCGCTTCAGGCGGGAGAGCCTCAACCGCCTGCATGAATGTTTTTGCGTCCCCCCTGAGTACGGGCCCGATGATGCCCATGTTGAAGGAGACACCGGTGGCAACCTGTCGCAGTTCAGGGGATCCCTGGACGAACTCGAGGCTGCAGTTCAGAGCCTGGCTGCCGTCCCCGGCATCATCCAGTCTTCCCGGGGTATAGACGGTCACCTTCCCGAGAGGTGCGTTCAGGGCGATATTGTTGTCGTGTTTGTACCGCCTGACTTCAGAGACAATTCTTACGAGCAGGGCACCATCCTCGAGCGCCTCCGGATCCGGGTGGGAGAATTCAGTCCAGGGCTGTTTGTGTACCGACCCTTCCCCGACGAATGACCAGACTTCCTCAGCGAAGTACGGGGTGAACGGGGCAAGCATCCGGCAGAGTGCGTCAAGGGCAGTTTTTATGGCAACACAGGCCCCGTCCCGGCCCTCCCCTCCATATAGTCTCCCTTTGACGATCTCGATGTAATTATCGGCGAGCACATCCCAGGCAAACTCACGGATGGCCTTGAGCCCCTTGTCAAACTGGTAGGTTTCAAAGGCGTCCGAGACCTCCTGAACCGTGGCATCGAGCCGGGCCAGCAGCCAGCGGTCTGCAAGAGCAGTAACGGGTGCGTCCGGACGATAGGCTTCACGGGATAACTGCATCAGGGCAAACCGGGAGATGTTCCACATCTTGGTCAGGAACCGGTTCGCCGCGACGACGTCGTTCCAGTTGAACTGGATGTCTGAACCCGTTGCTGCTCCCCCCGCCGCCCACTGCCGCAGGGAGTCGGCCCCGTACTGACTCAGGATCTCTTCCGGAACCGTGACATTCCCCCTGCTCTTGCTCATCTTAAACCCGTCTTCGCCGAGCACCATCCCATTGACCAGAATCTGTTCCCATGGTTTGCCGCCGGTCAGCGAGACAGACCTGAGGATGGTATAAAATGCCCAGGTCCTGATGATATCATGCCCCTGGGGACGGATCTGGGCCGGGAAGAGGGGGGGAATCTTCCGGGTTCCATCCCAGCCGGTCACGTGGAGAACCGAGATCGACGAGTCCATCCAGGTGTCAAGCACATCGGTCTCAGGGACAAAGGTCGATCCGCCACAGGCAGGACAGGGGTGTTTCGGTGAGTCGACGGTCGGATCAACCGGGAGATCCTGCTCGTCCGGGACGATGATCTCCCCGCAGTCCTTGCAGAACCAGACCGGAATCGGGGTTGCGAAGATCCGCTGGCGCGATATACACCAGTCCCACTCCATCTGCTCTATCCAGTTCTCCATTCGCAGGAACATGTGTCCGGGGTACCACTTCACCTCCTTTGCCGCGCTGAGTGCCTCCTGGTGTGGGATCTTTACAAACCACTGGTGTTCTGAGAGGATCTCGATCGGGGTCTTGCACCGCCAGCAGGTTCCCACCCGCTGTTCAAGCGGCTCCCTGCGTATCAGGATCTTCTGCTCCTCCATATCGTCGAGGATAGCCGTGCGGCACTCCCCGGTGGTCATCGATGCATACTTCCCGGCAAGAGCGGTCATCCTCCCGGTCTTGTCGATAGCCTTGCGGAGAGGGAGGTTGTGAACCTTCCACCAGATGACATCCTGTTTGTCACCGAAGGTACAGATCATCACGGCACCGGATCCGAAGGAGGGATCCACCGCCTCATCACAGATGATCGGCACCGCATGTCCGAAGAGGGGGACCGTGAGGGTCTGACCTTTCCGCCCCGCATACCGCTTGTCTTCCGGATGAACCGCGACCGCCACACAGGCGGCGAGGAGTTCGGGCCGGGAGGTGGCGATCTCAATCCCGTCAAAGGTGAAGTAATTGAGCGAGGTCGTCCGATCACTGTAATTGACCTCTGCAAACGCGATGGCGGTCTCGCACCGGGGGCAGAAGTTCACCGGGTGATCACTCTGGTAGATCTGCCCTGCCTTCATCATCCGCAGGAACGAGAGCTGGGTCTTGCCGTAATAGTACGGCATCATCGTGATATACTCGTGGGACCAGTCAATGGAGAATGCCATCCTCCGCATCGAGGCACGCATCTTCTCGATGTTCCCGATGGTCAGGGAGCGGCACATCTCCCTGAACTCCTGGCGGGGGACGTCATTCTTGGTGATCGAATGCGTCTCCTCGACCTTGACCTCGGTGGGAAGCCCGTGACAGTCCCATCCCTGCGGGAACATCACATTGTATCCCTTCATCCGCTTATATCTGGCAAGAAAATCGATGTAACACCAGTTAAAAGCGTTCCCGATGTGAAACTCCCCGGTCGGGTACGGGGGCGGAGTGTCGATGACAAACTGCGGTTTGTCGGATCCCTCCTGGAAATAATGATCTTCATCCTTCCAGATCTGCTGCCATCGCGACTCGACCTCGCGATAATCGTAATTTTTGGGGAGTGGATCGGAGACGGGCATTTCTTATCCGTTTGTGGCCGCTCCGTAATCTACCTGACGGGTACCGGATCCTGGGTCAGCATAGTGGAAAGAGAAGAGGGGATTATCCCATCGCACCGATACTGCATCTGGGCATATAGTCATGGGCACCTGAGTACAGCTGCCCCTGGTAACTCCGTGCGGTACTCATCGCTCGCGCTGCATCTCCGTCACGCCCGGCCTTCCTGAGAACCGCACCATACCGGTTGTAGATGTCAGCACCTGATATTCCGAGTCCAATCGCCTTCTCATAGGCCGCGATCGACTCCGGGTACTTCTCCAGAGTGTTAAGAACGTTCCCATATCCTATCCACGCTGCTGCTTGTTTTGCGTCGAGAGCAACCGACTGTTTGTATGCCTCTGCAGACTCGTTAGGCATCACGAGCATCTCGAACGCTTTTCCTTTCCCTGTCAGTGCAACCGGATTCTTTGCGTTGATTGCCAGGGTACGGTTAAAGACATCCAGGGCATCCTGGTGCCGGTTCAGTTTGATCAACATCCCTCCATAGGCGTTCAGCACCACCGGATCCTCGTTCTTTGACAATGACTGGTTGTATGCAGTCGCCGCCTCACTCCACCGGGAGAGGCTGGCCAGAATATCCCCGTATTTCCCGATTACCTGTGGATCAGAACCCGAGAGTGGAATTGCTTTTTTGTATGCATCGGCTGCATACCCGGAGAGCCCGAGGGCATACAGTCCGTCTGCCTGTTTCAGCAGATCATCCAGCCCGGGTGTTGCCGGGCTGATCTCCACGATCGTCTCGACCGGGTAGTGCTGATCATTTGAGTCAGCATCCGGCATCTCTGCATTTGATCCGACGATCTTGTCAAAAGCGTAAGTTACCGTGGCGCCGGGGAGTGTGCAGATGACCCGGGGGTAGAAGAATCCCATGTTCTGATAGGTATGCTGAGGGCCTGTCTCACGGGAGGTCTCCCCATCGCCAAACTCCCAGGAGACCGAATCACACGCGTCTCCCCCCGGGAAGGTGAACTGAATTTTCAGAGGGATCTTCCCTTGGTCAGGTGAGAATGACGGCTGTGCCGATACCCCGCCTGCTATCACGCAGGTGATAAGTATGAGCATAATTGCGGTTTTAAGATAAATTCCAGGGGAATTGCCGGTATGGTCGGGCATGGTTCACCCGTACCATCTGTATCCGGTGGTTAAAGGATTTCCACCTGCCTGATCCGGTATACCTTATCTGATAATTTATCCAACCTTACTCCATGAAACATCACGGGAGATGGCTGGCAGCTCTGGGTGCGGTCACCTTCACCCTCCTTGCCCCGTTTCTCCCGGCCGGGATGGCAGGCCTTCTCCTGATCATCGTATCCGGGCTGCTCCTCCTCAGGACAATTGATCCGGCGGTTCCCCTGGTCCTCTTTCTCCTCGGGATACTCAGCCTCTCAGGAATTCTTCCGGTCTTCGTCCTCTGTGCAGCCCTCCTGATCGTTCCGATCCGCGTTCTCATCTTCTCCTATTCAGCCGGCAGGCCGGCAGAATACGCCCTTTCCCTCATTGCCGGCCTGCTTGTTGCAGCCCTGGTCATGCGGTATACCGGCGGGGGAACCTGGCTCTCGATCGTTGTCGGGGTGACAGTTGCCATTCTGCTCCATGCGATCCTCCAGGATCACCCGTATGCATATGCCGGGGAACTGACCGGGGTTGCCATGGCCATGCTCCTGATAGAGGACCTGGAATACCAGGCAGACTTCCCTCTGGTTGCGACTGCTGTCTGTATCTCATTCGTCTTTGCGTATTTTGCCTACCGGATGAAGACGGCAGATATCCCCGGCCTCTTCTCTGCGGCACTGGTCGGGATTCTCCTGATCGTCTTTGCCGGCATCTCCTGGTTCATGGTGATGCTCTCATTCTTCATCATCGGGGCAGCGGCAACACGGTACCAGATGGAGTACAAAAAAAGCCTGCATGTGGAGCAGGAGCAGGGCGGGGTCCGGGGGTATGTCAATGTCTTTGCAAACGGCATCGTCTCGGTTGTAGCCGCGATCTGTTTCGGGGTGACGCATCACCCCGTCTTTATCGCCCTCTATCTTGGAAGTGTGACCACCGCAGCGGCTGATACGGTTGCCGGAGAGGTCGGCGTCTGTTCCGGCCGCCCCTACCTTATCACCACCCTCAGACCGGTTCCCGAAGGGACGAACGGGGGGGTTTCCCTGACCGGCGAGATCGCAGGATTGTTCGCCTCGGTCTTCGTATCAGGCTGTGCTGTCCTCCTCGGGGTGGCAGATCTTCCGATCTTCATCGCCGCAACTGCCGGCGGGCTGATCGGATCCAACATTGACAGTCTCATCGGAGAAGTGCTGGAAAACCGGAAGATAGTCGGGAACGCCGGCACCAATCTCCTGGCAACCCTCGGAGGAGGGGTGGTCACCTCCTTCCTCTGGGCCGGTATTCACCCCCTCTTCTGATCAGTACTTGTACCAGCGTCCTTTCTCATCA
>CAZSVH010000004.1:12910-31435 GCA_964610235.1 uncultured Methanospirillum sp.
GTGACGGGGACCGCCGAGGCCGCACGGTAACACTGGTGCTTGAGAACCAGGAAGAACGGGACCAGGAAGAAGAAGAAAAGGCCGATGATGACGGATGTGACCAGTATCCCGTCTGCGCCGAGGGTCTGCTGCCACTCTGCCATCCCGAATTCTCCGAATATCTCCTGTTGCTGGGTCATGTTGAGGTCCAGATACCCGGCAAACTTCTCTGAGAGGATCATCCCCCAGAGGGTTGCGGTAAGGAGCATCAGGAGGAGGGCAGCCAGGCAGCTGATGATGATGCAGGATATGATCGTCAGAAAAGCCTGTGATGTGATCACCATGCTCCTCTTGAGGGAGGCAAGCACGGCCAGCCCCTCGGTGACGGCCACGTTATCCGAAAAGAAGGAGAAGATCAGCACGGGAACCATGATCCCGATGAATAATCCCCCCATCATCGGTGCTTCGCTTCCCAGGCCGGCGATGGCGAAGGGGATGCTGAAGAGGATGACGAGGAGGATACTGATGGTGAGTGCCAGAATCGCGGGCAGGATGACCGGGAAGAAGAACCGGGGTGCAGACCTGAGAAACCTCCCCAGCGTGTACTCACCACTGGTCAGGCAGCCGAGCAGACCCCCGACGAAGAACGGGGCAACGACGAGGCCGAGGAATATCAGTTTACCGGCGATGAACTCCCAGCCTGAGAAGGCGAGCCAGATGAGCACCGTGGCAAGACACCCGGCATAGAGGCCCGGGATCCAGGTCACCGGGTGAGTGAGCAGGGAGATGGTCTCAGAGAGGGGTCTGAGTACCATGATCACCGGTCCCTGGGCATGGCCACAATCTCCCGGATCTGCAGGTCAAAGAACCGGTTTGTGTGGGAAGGACGGATAACACAGGCGGTATCTGCTCCGCTTCCGGTCCCTCCCAGAGCCATGACCTCCTCACTGACGGGGATGGCTCCCTGGTCAGCGGCGATCAGGACACATTCGACAGCCACCTTGACCCCGATGGCAACCGTCCTTCTTAAGGCTTCTGCCACCGCTTCACTCCGGGAACCTCCGCCGACCTTTGGAGCGGATGAAAACGCGCGTTCAAGGCCGGAAAGGACATGGGTTCCGGTCACAATGGCGATCCCGTCTGCCCTGAGCCGGGTTGCAATCGCCTGGTCAAACTCCCATACTCCGGGAGTGGAGAATCCGACGGCATGTGATACCACGATGAGGGATATTTCTCTCCCTTTGATCAGTTCTGCTGCTGTCTGGGCAGTCTTCCCGCTGGTGCTCGCAACGACCATCCGGGTGATTCCCAGTTCTGATGCCCGTTCTATTGCGGCTGATATTGCGTCCCGGGTATTCTCTTCTCCCGGTTTGTCAAAGTACCAGATTTTTTTTACTGAGTACCCCATACTTATCGGTTAGACCGCAAAGGTTTAAGGTACGAGCTATGATCACCCTTGCACTCGCAGGAAAACCAAACTGCGGAAAATCAACCCTGTACCGGGCGGCCACCATGGCGCCGGCAGAGATTGCCAATTATCCCTTCACCACCATCGATGCGAACCGGGGGGTTGCCTATGTCCGGGTTCCCTGCCCGTGTTCATCCCTCCCCGCACGCTGTGGGAACTGTGTGGACGGGATCCGGTATGTCCCGGTCCACCTCATCGATGTCGCCGGGCTGGTCCCGGAGGCGAGCACCGGTAAAGGGCTGGGCAATCAGTTCCTTGATCATCTCCGCCAGGCTGATGCCATCATCAATGTCATCGATGCGAGCGGGGGGACCGATATTGAAGGAACACCCGATGAGATCGGATCCCATGACCCGCTCGAAGAGATTCCGATGCTCCAGACCGAAATGGCCATGTGGCTGTACGGGATCATTGAGAAACACTGGGCACGGATGCAACGGCAGTGTCAGGTGAAGTCGTTTAACATGCATGCCGGTCTTGCCGAGATCCTTGCCGGCCTCTCCATCAGGGAGGATCATGTCGCCGATGCGGAACGGGAGTCCGGGATCAACTTCAGGACCGCCCAGGCGGACGATCTGAAGGCCTTTGCCAGAATCCTGCTCCGGATCTCCAAGCCGATGATCCAGGCCGGGAACAAGGCCGACCAGGCACCACCGGACCTGATCGCCCGGGTCACCGGGGCCGGAATCAGCCTCACCTCCGGTGCCGCCGAGCTGGCACTCCGGTCTGCGGCCGAGCACCGGATCATCTCCTATCACCCGGGAGATACCTCCTTTTCCATTCCTGATGCCGGGACCCTGACCCCGGCACAGAAGGATGGTCTTGAGACGATCAGATCCTTCATGGCTGCCCATGGCGGGACCGGTGTCCAGGAGATCATCAACCGGGCGGTCTTTGATCTCCTCGACCAGATCGTGATCTACCCGGTCGAGGACGAGACCCATATGACCGATGCGAAGGGACGGGTTCTCCCTGATGCCTTCCTGATGAAGAAAGGGTCAACCCCTCATGACCTGGCCTTCCAGGTCCACACCGACATCGGGAAAGGGTTTCTGTATGCCATCGATGTGAAGACCCGGATGCGGATCAAGGAGTCCGCTGAGCTGAAGGACGGGGATATCATCAAGATTGTCAGTACCGCAAAATAACAACGCCACATTTTTATACTAATCCGATGATAAATCCATACTCATGGGTGGTGAGATATTTCAGGCCCAGGTTCTCAAAAACTTCTTTGACACCATTACGGGAACCGATCGCAATCTCACCCGGATCTATATGTGTGTGGTGAGCCTCGCCCGGCTGAAAGGCGAGGATCCTGATACGATAGGTCATCTGGTCGAACAGCTCAAACAGAGCAAGGTCAAAAAAGAACTCTCCATTGATATTCTCGATTACATGTGTGCTGCCGCCGCCGGGCTTGAGATTCATGCAGTCCGGACAGCCTTCGGCGTCCGTGATCTCCAGGAGATCACGCAGGATTTTGACAGCATCAGCATAGACAGTCTCTGAATGGTTCCGAGTTCATTTATTTTGTGAGATCATACAGAGTATCAGTATGAAGGTCTGTATCATGTGCGGGGGCGAGGGGACCCGGCTTCGCCCCCTCACGTTTGAACGCCCGAAACCCTGCATTCCCATCGTCAATAAACCCTCTATCGAGCATCTGGTCTCCCATCTTTCGAACCTGGGATTTCATGATGTGGTCATCACCGTCGGATACAAGGGCAATGAGATTGAGCAGTCCCTGGGTGACGGGTCCCTGCTGGGGGCGAATATCAGCTATGTATACGAGGAGACGAAACTGGGTACCGCCGGCAGCGTCAGGAACGCACAGGAGTACCTGGGTGACAAACCGTTCCTCGTGGTCGGCGGGGATCATCTGACCGATCTCAATCTCCTCGAATTCTACCGGGAACACCTGAAGAGTTCGGCAATCGTCACTATCGGGCTGATCAGCATCGACGAGCCGTCCGAGTACGGGATCGCTGAGATTGATGTGGAGAACCGGATCCGCAGGTTTCGGGAGAAACCCGGCCCTGGTGAGATCTTCTCCAACCTTGCCTCGACCGGGATGTATGTCTGCTCGCCAGAGATCTTCGAGTACATCCCGGCAGGCACGAAGTTTGACTTTGCCAAGGATCTCTTTCCCCGCCTGATGGAGAAGAACATGCTCCTGAACGGGTGGCTGGCCCGCGGGAACTGGTCCGACGTCGGGAGTCCGGCCTCCCTGCGGCAGGCTGAAAAGTGGCTGCTCCAGGATATGCGGTATGCAAATATCACCGGGGATCTGGATGTGAAGAATGCCCGTATCCAGGGCCCCCTCGACTTTGGCAGTTCGATTTATCTCGGAAACAACAGCCGGATCATCGGCCCGGTTGCTATCGGAAGCGGGACTTCAATCGGGGACAATGTGCTCATCGGGCCGTACACCTCGATCGGGAAGAATTGTGTCATCCGCAATAATGTCCGCCTGCTCTCCTCCTCCATCTATAACCGGGTGGTGATCGGGCAGGGCTCCTCGGTATCGGGCACGATCATCGATAACGAGACGATGATCGGTGACGGATGCAGCATTGAACACGGGTCGGTGATCGGCCCGCGGTGTGTCATCAGAAACCGGGTGACGATCCATTCCAATACCCGGATCTGGCCGGACGTGGTCATTGCTGACGGGACCATCGTCACCGAACACGTCCTCAACGATGCCTATGACACCCGGTGCGAAGGTTCCTGATCCTCCTCTGGTTTCGGCTTTTGCGGGGGAGCCCGATCAACAACCACGATCCCCCCGAACCGATGGGTTCCGGCGATGAGCGGGTGACGGGCATAATCCATGATCTGGATGTCGCTGATGGTTTTCAGATCCATCGCCCGGGCAGTCCGCTCGAGTCCGAGTTCGAAATCCTCCTGGATAACGATGATGTACGCGTCCAGGATCTTGATCCCGAGCCGGCTTGCGGCAACAGCCCGGTGATGACCATCAACCAGGATATGC
Source organism: uncultured Methanospirillum sp. (assembly GCA_964610235.1). Lineage (GTDB taxonomy): Archaea > Halobacteriota > Methanomicrobia > Methanomicrobiales > Methanospirillaceae > Methanospirillum. Next base: position 17,356 of record CAZSVH010000004.1, read on the forward strand.
TGATGGGGTTTCTGAATCACGATCACCGGTTCTGCCAGCCCTTTTTTGATCTCGTATATCCTCCCCTCCAGTTCGTCCATATAGATCCGTGACTGGGTTGGGAGGAGGGTGCTGACCTGGACCGGACCGCGGGAGAGGTGTGGCTTGATCCCGTGGAGCCGTTCGATCGTATCCATGAGTTTGTAGACCTTATCCGGAGAAACATGCTCGATCTGGGACCTGACCACATCGGTGTTGGAGATGATCCCGAGGAGCTGGTTCTTCTCGTTGACGACCGGGAGTTTCTGGATGCCTGACCTGATGATCACCCGGGCCACATCGCTGATGGCCATGTCCGGCTCGGCAACGATCAGGTGATGGCTCATGATCTCCGTCACCGGGGTGTCCGGATGGACGAAGAGGAGGTCACGTGCCGCGATATAGCCGACCACCACGTCATCGCTGACGATCGGAAATCCGTCATGTGAGGTCTTTTTTATTGCATTGATGACATCACGCGCGGTCTGCGAGGTATTGATGGTATCAACATCAGCGGTCATATAGTCCCTGACCCGCTTCTTCTCCATATCTCTGGTTATTCAGCCTGGGTGTACATCAATACTTCGATCTCTCCGGTCTGTGTGAAGTCTCCGGATACCCGGGTCAGGCACCAGGGGAGCAGCCGGGATCTGCTCAGTCTCCCCGGTATTATGTTTATCTCATTTGAAGGCCGACAATATGGGAATGAAAGGTTTCCGGCATAAGCCAGATGTGAAAAAGGAGCCGACAAACTGGTCCAAATACGCGATTATCACCGCGTGTGTACTGCTTGCCATCTTCATGGTCTTCTCGATGTTCGGGATGTCCTGGCTCAATATCTTCAGCCAGGCAAAGCCCGGCAACAGCGCGGTTGTTGACTTCACCGTCCGGGATGCTCAGAACCGACCCATCGTCACCACCAGTTCCGCCATCCTCCAGAAGGCACAGGAGGACAGCACCCTGGTGCTCATGAGTGACAAGCTCCCGGTGCGGGTGAACATCTCTGAAAACCGTGAACTCATCCCGATTCAGGTGCTCAGCCCCTCCAACCAGGGCGGCCTCATCGACTTCGGGCTCTTCGGCCCTGAGATGGATGCCATCTCCTTCGGAACCCTTGGCATGAAGGTGGGCGAGACAAAGACCCTCCAGATCCCGATTGCATCCCAGCTCACCCGGATGATGACCCGTGAACAGTTTACCAACATCACCGGTGATTCGTCAGGATCGGCGAAGGTCGGCGATCAGGTTCCGATAGCCTTCAGCGAGACCCCTCAGGTGGCTCTTGAGAACACCACCCCGTCCACCTACCTGCGGACCTCCACGATCGTCGCGATCGATGACGGGAACGTGACCATTAATTACGGATATCCGACGATTGAGATTACCCTCTCGTCGCTGACCACCAGCTAATCTATACCCGGTATGCATACACCCGTTTGATGGTGTTTGCAACCTCGAACTTCCCCCTTCTTTTAGTGACTGATCCATTCCTCATCCTGATATGTCCGATCCGTGCCTTGACGCCTTTGATAACGTACACATCCCCGACCACGAACTTCTCATCACCCTCGCACTTCACATAGAGTGGCAGGGTATGCCATCCGTCATGGACCGAGAACCTGACGACCACCTGATCGATGACCCGGGTCCAGAGGGTATCAATCCGGTCTCCGGTCGACTTCTCGAGACGTTTGTCCCCTGATTCGATCGCCATCACTTCCACGCCGGCCCCCTCGCCGTCCCCGCACTCTGCGATCAGGTAGTCACCGACTGCAACCTCTTCGTCCTCTGCGAGCTCGCACCGGCAGACGGCTGAGGTGTTCTCCCTGCTCACGATTGCCTTGACCTGCAGGATCTTCCCCTCTTTCGGGATCGGTATCCGGGAGACGGCTCCGCAAATCGTGCATTTGATCACCTGGCTCCGGGTCCGGCTCAGCACCTCGTGTTCGGTCTCCTCGTCACAGGTTGCGCAGAACATATCGATAGGTTCCATTCATTATCAATGGAAGAGATCTCTGTATTAAATGGAAAGGGCTGTTGAGGAGTTCTCTGCCCGCGGACATCCGTCCGTGACCGCGACGCACCGGACGACCTTTGAGATTACCACCGAGGAGCACCTCTCACCGGCCGGCACCTGCATAATTGCCGTGCGCTCCGGCCGGGGGGCGGCCGGTCTTTCGGACCGGTTCAGGGACCTGATCCGGACTCCCGGGTCACGGCTGATCACCATCCTGACCTGTGAGGATGCCGAGGTGACGATCACGGCCTCAGGATCGCCGGCTCTCTCCCTGACCCATCCGACCGATCTGGTCTGGCGGCGATCGTCATTCTCCTGTGGCAGGACCATCGGTCTCCAGAGCGATCATACTGCCGCAACCCTCCCCCGTGAGCTCATCAGTCTGCTCAGGGACGAGTGCAGGCTCGATGTCAGGATGATCGCTGAGTATGACCCTGAAAAACCTGTGGCCGGTGCGCAGGGATCCCTCTTTCAAACGCTGCCGGATTCGCACCGGTAACCGGGGACCGGGTGGCGTGTCCTTTAATATCGTGAAATTCCAACCTGATATAGCAAAAGGAGGATAAAAAATGGATAAGATGGGACTTGGAATGCTCATCGCCGGGATCATCATGATTCTGGCCGGAGCATATGGTATCTGGTTCTTCCTGCCCGAAGTGATCACGTTCATCATGGGCGGAATCGGGATCGTGGTTCTCCTTGCCGGTATCATGTGTGCCGGTATCGGGGCGATCCTGGTCAGGGATTAATCCGGTTCCCTTTTCAACTTTTTTTCCGGTTCAGGACAAGGATCACCACCGGGATCTCCCGGCGGTCATCGGTATGAAAGAAGAATGTCCGGGGGATGGTACACTCAGCGGCGATCACCGCCGTGATCTCGGCACGGTCCCGGGTATACTCCCTGATGAACCGTTCTGACCCTGCATTGAAGATGCCGTACACGACTCCGGCCTTCTCCAGGGCCAGGTCGATGAACGGCCGGTCTGCATGTTCGCTCTGCGCCCCGAACGGCGGGTTCATGATGATGGTATCAGCCAGAGGCACCCGCTCCCTCCCGGCAGGATCCGTGACATCAGCATGGATGAACTCTACTTCTGCCTGCAGGTTTCGGGCATTCTCTTCTGCGGTGGTGATCGCTCCTGGATCATCCTCGATCCCGGTCACCGTCCCTGCCCCCAGGAGTGCAGCCCCGATGCCCAGGATCCCGGTACCGGACCCGAGGTCGAGAACCCGGAGACCGGTGATGTCCCCGGCCATGAATGCGGTATAGAGGAGGCGTGCAGCGAGCGGTGGCGGGGTGCGGTACTGTTCCCGGGCAGCAGAGGGATGGGCAAACCCTGCCACCCCTTCGAGCAGGATCTCAAGTCTTCGCAGTCTCATCTGATCTCGTCGACCTCGTAGTCCTCAAATGAGCGGACCCCGCAGAGGATCTCAAACTCGCCCGGGGTGAGGACCGGGACCGGCCAGCGGACCTGATCGTCATAGGCGAGACGCGGGCAGGCAGTGTTCACATAACATGGCAGTTTCAGGTTGAGGAGCTGGTCAGGTGAGACCTCCCTGAGCGAGATCAGCACTGCCCTCTCCGAGAGGGTGAGGAGCCGCTCTGCCAGTTCACGCCGGCACTGTCCGCTCTTTGGGGAGACGATGATCCCGAACTGCCGGGCCTCCCTCGCCTGTTCGATGAGTCCGAACCGCCTGCGGAGCAGTCGTTCCCCGTCAACGATCCCGCAGGTCCGGGTATACGGGTCACAGGCGATCACCCGGGCTCTGGTTGCAATGGCGACGCCGAGCGGGTGAAACTGCCCGGTACCGATGTACAGGATCTCTGATGCACCGGTCTTTCGTGCCGTATCGTACAGGCAGCCGAGGATCTGTCCGTCATACGGTGTTCTCCCCTCACCGGACCCGATGAGAGCCCGGTATCCGGCCTCCTCCAGCACACCGGCGATCCCGGGCAGCAGATGGACGTGCTGGACCGTGGTCACCAGCCCGATCCGCTCTTCTGAGAGGTATGGCACCGCGGAGAGGACGACCCGGGGATCAAAGTCCATCCGCATGATCTCGTAGAGGACTCCCTGCGTTTCGTCCACGGGTGCATGCCCGAGGTGAACGAGGATATCAGCCTCCTGCAGTATCCCGGTGTCGAGATCACAGGCACCATAACAGGGATCCCCGCTGATGATCACGAAGAAACCTGCGTTCCTGAGGTCTTCTGCAAGGGGACCGAGGCTTCTCTTGAGTCCCTCCGGTGCCTGGAGGGCGACCCGTTCCACTCCCCGTCTGGTGAGTTCTGCGATCAGGTCAGCACTGCCGGTCAACGATCCTCACGGCGTCATCGACCTCGATCGCGACCAGATAGGAGTACGGGTACTGACAGTCCGGGTCTCCTTTTCTGATGGCAAAGGAGATTCCGGCGACCACGACCCCCATGGACTCAAGGGTCCGGAGGATGGCGGAGATGGTCCCTCCGGTGCTGATGACATCATCGACGATGACCACCCGGTCCCCGCGGACGAGCCCGTTGATGTACATCTCCCCTTTCGAGTACCCGGTCTGCTGCATCACCTTCTCTTCACCCGGCAGACCATACGGCCGTTTCCTGATGATGTTCAGGGGGATCCCGGTCATCAGGGAGATGGCTGACCCGATGGGGATGGCCATCGCCTCGGCTGCCACGATATACCGGACTCCTTCCAGGTCAAGCCTGGAGATCATTCCCTGGGCAACCTCCCTGAGAATGACCGGGTCAATGGCCGGGATTCCGTCGGTTATCGGGTGGACGAAATAATTGTACTCGCCTTTTTTGACGATCGGGGATGCGATCAGCGACTCAATAAAGTGGTCAGACACGTGATTCACCAATATCCTGGAGGAATGACTCGATGATGTCTCGGTGGACATGCGGCATACAGACGATACGCAGGTCTCCCTGCCGTGTCCGCGATGTCACCCAGGGGTCAGGGACTGTGACCGGCTCAAACGTCGCGACATTTACGTCCGGGTTCACCCGCCGCCGGATCCCGTATGCCTCCATCCCCTCAGTCAGCCGCCGGGTGTTCTCCATGCAGCCGGCAACCACGTCCCGCATCCCTGTATACCCGAGATGGGCAAGGACCGCGTATGCACCGGCAACCGCCGCACCCGGGCGGGTTCCGGTCAGGCTGTATGCCTGTTTTACGGTCAGGTACGGGGTCTCCACGAGGAGGCTTGAGAAACACTCCTCGTCCCTGACCATCAGGACCCCTGCCGGGATTGTACTCATACCCATCTTGTGCGGGTCAACCGATATCGACCCGACCCCGGGAACCGAGAAGTCAAACCCGGGTGCATCGTCCATGAACGGAAGAACGAGACCGCCGAATGCAGCATCAACATGAAGATGGATCTCCTCCTCTTCTGCGAGTCTCCCCAGGGCCGGGATCGGGTCGGTCATCCCGTACTCGGTCGTTCCCGCAATCCCGATGATGCAACAGGTGTTTTTGTCGATCAGGTCAGCCGTCGCATCCACCTTCATCCTGAACTGGTCGTCAAGAGGAGCGATCCGCATCTCGATCCCCATCATCCGGCATGCCTTCTCAAACGAGAAGTGGGCTGAGGCCGGGACGATGATGTTGGGTGTCTCTGTCTCCTTCCTGGTCCGGGTGAACCTGAGCACCTGGATATTGGACTCGGTTCCCCCTGATGTTGAACAGCCACCGGCATCCGGGGCATGAAAGAGGGTGGCAAACCAGCGAATCAGGAGTTCGTCAATGGCGAGTGTCCCGGGAAAGAGCCCGGGATCCCCGAGGTTCGCATCCATGAAGAGGGTATGTGCCCGGACAGCCACCGGGTGCGGAATAGTGCACATCGAGGAGAGGATGTGATCCCAGGTTCTGTCCTCTCTGCGTTTTCCCTCAAGAAAACAGAAGAGTTCGTCTGATGGAATTCCCTCATTGTTCATGATGCATTCGGGCACCTTCGAGGATGATCCGCTGTTCAGTACGGGCCACGGTCTCCCGGATCCGGGCGATGGCATCGATGTTGGATGAGACACTGGTGATTCCGTGCCGGACAAGCCAGGCGACCATATCAGGTTCGCTTCCTGCCTGACCACAGATGGAGACCTCAACATCAGCCGACCGGCACGCCTGGATCGCCTGGTCGATGAGGGTGAGAACCGCCGGATGTTTCGGCCAGTACATGCTGGTGACATTCTCGTTGTTCCGGTCAATCGCGAGGGTGTACTGGATGAGATCGTTCGTACCGAATGAGGCGAACCGTATCCCGGCCCTGATGAAATCCCTGATGATGATTGCTGATGCCGGGATCTCGATCATGATACCGAGATCGACCCGGTCAACATCCACTCCGGCATCTCTGAACTCCTCTTTTGCCCTGATAAACTCGGTCGGATGCGAGACCATCGGGAACATGATCCCGAGGTTGTCATACCCGAGATCCCACAGACGCCTGAAGGCCTCTATCTGAAGCCTGAACTGTTTCGGGCTCTGCAGGTCGCGCCGGATCCCCCGCCATCCGAGCATCGGGTTATGTTCGATCGGTTCACTCCTGCCCCCCTGCATGTTCCTGAACTCGTCGGTCGGAGCGTCGAGGGTCCGGACCCATACCGGTTTACCGGTGAATGCGTCCAGTACGGTCTTTATTCCTGACATGAGTTCCCGGATGAACTCCTCCTCACGGTGGTTCTCGATGAACCAGCCCGGCGTCTTGTTCAGGCCCAGGATGAGGTGCTCGATCCTGAGCAGACCGACCCCGTCAGCGCCGGTGGCTGCCGCTCGTGCTGCTGCCTCCGGCATGGAGACGTTCACCTTGACCGAGGTGGCGGTGATGATTTTTGCCGGGGCCAGGGTTGGTGATACACCGGCCGGTTCTGCCGGTGCTGCCTGGCTGATGACCCCGTCATACACGAGGCCCCGTTCCCCGTCGACGGTCACGATCCGACCCTCGGTCAGGGTACGGGTCCCGGTCTTCGTCCCGACGACTGCCGGGGTTCCCAGTTCGCGCGATACGATGGCGGCATGGCAGGTCATTCCCCCTTCATCGGTGATGATGGCAGCGACCTTCCTCATGGCAGGAACCATGTCCGGGTTGGTCATCCGGGTGACCATGATGTCCCCGTCACTGACCTTTCCGATATCCTTGACATCATACACAATACAGACCGGGCCCGAGGCGATCCCCGGGGATGCTCCCTGCCCCTGCAGGATCACCGTCTCTTCTCCTGCAGGCTCCTGCACGGTTTCCTTCTTCGGACTTCCCGTCTTTATCGTGGTTATCGGGCGTGACTGCAGGATAAAGATCTGGTCTCCGACCACCCCCCACTCCATATCCTGGGGAACCCCGTAATGCTCCTCTGAGACGATCCCGTAGACTGCGAGCCTGCGCACCTCCTCATCAGAGAGCACCTGTAACTCCTGACGGTCTGGCTCTATCTCCAGCGTCCGGGTCCCGTACTCGCCATCCGGGACGATCTCGGTCCGCTTGGTGGCGATGAAACTGTCGATGATCCGCTCTGACCTGCGATCAAAGACATATTTGTCAGGGGAGACTGATCCTGATACCACTGACTCTCCCAGGCCCCAGGATCCCTCGATTATGGCGAGCTGCTCACCGGTCACCGGGTGGGAGGTGAACATCACCCCTGCCTTCTCTGACGGGATGAGCCGCTGCACCACCACGGCGATGTTCACCGTGTGATGGTCGAATCCCTGCTTCGCCCGGTAGTAGATGGCACGTGCTCCGTACAGGGAGGCCCAGCAGACCTGGACTCCACGAAGGAGATTCTCAATCCCCCTGATGTTGAGGATGGTCTCCTGCTGTCCGGCAAAACTGGCATCAGGAAGATCCTCTGCGGTGGCGCTGGAGCGGGCAGCAACCACGTCCCCCTCTTTAGAGAGTTTCTGATATGCCACAGCGATCTCCTGCCTGAGCCCTTCACTCATCAGGGAACCGTGCACGAGGGCCTTTGCCTTCTCTGCTGCTGTTTCGAGGGCCTGATTGTCGTCCACGTCAAGGCCGTCAAAGAGCGCATATAACTGCTCCTCAAGCCCGCTCGTGTTCAGGAACCTGCGGAATGCCTCACTGGTTACGACAAACGCCGGAGGGACCGGGAGACCGATTGATGCCATCTCCCCCAGGGATGCACCCTTTCCTCCCACAGAAGGGATGTCCTCCTTTCTAATCTCTTCAAGCCACAGAATATTCGGAATTCCCGTCATGCATATACCATCGTGAAAGTATCTTAGTGATGTAACCTGTACCGGGGTAAAAGTATTGGATGGCCGGGAGAAGGAATTACGGGATTCAGGGTCCTGCATACCGGATCGACCTTCTATATTTAAATAATAGTAACAATAACCTATTGAGGCAATATCCCGCCTTAACTCAGACTGGTAGAGTGCGCGGCTGTAGTATGGATTGCCGCTTGAGGTAACTGCGCAGCTACCGCGATGTCCCCGGTTCAAATCCGGGAGGCGGGATCCCTTGTACTGCCCAGATAGTGTAGTGGCCTATCATGTCGGCCTGTCACGCCGACGACTCGGATTCGAATTCCGATCTGGGCGTCTGATTTTTCAAATACCAGCACCTTATTATTCGGTATCGGGAAAAGTATACTCAGCAATACCCGGGGTTTTTGTTCATGAATAAGCACGGAGCAGTCTTCCTGATCCTGATGCTTCTGATCGCTGCGGCCTGTGTCGTCTCCGCGGATCGGTTGCCGAATGGTTCCAGGACCAACCATCTTCAGGTCCCGTCAACATCCAACCTGCAGCTCATCGGTATGATGGACTCCTCAACCGATGTGGAGATATACTCATCGAATCTTGCGAATAACACCACCGCCAATGGATTTCTGACCGGAGGCAGGGGAGAGGTCGTCTCAACCCTGGTGTATCATAATGACATGATGACCAACGGCGGGTACCTGGCGCAGGCAAAAGACCAGACCTATGACGAAGGAGCACAGAACAAGGGCGGTTACAATATCGATTCTGCCATCGTCTCCACCTACGCGACTGATCCGGACAAGGGGTCAGCGATGAGCACCTCCGAAAAGCTCACCCTGACGACTTCAGGGAATTACTCCCCGCTCAACCAGTCTATCCACAATGTCCTGGTGGCATCCATTGTTGACCGGTATATCGGCGGGTTCAACAGTTACTACGAGTCTGGTTCAGATGTGACCCTGACCACGGGTCAGCTGGCTACCATCGCCCAGGGCCGTTCAGTCGGGTATGCGGACACGGTTCCCGCAGCCATGCGGTACACCCTCGGCATACACCCGGACACCTCGACCGGTCTCCCCTATGCCGAGGGGCGGGCGGCAACCAACTTTGTGATCACGAACGAGGAAGGATACGAGAATACCACGAATCTCTCGTCCCAGAAGACCTTCTCTGACTCGACATCGGTTGATGGCCTGATCTTCCACTTTGGTAAGGATTTCACGGTCCAGTCCGGGGTTGAGGTCGGGGATGCATAACCCCCCCTTTTCGAAGGAAGAAACCTCTTCATCTCATGGCGATAAAGTATGCTCAGTAAGCGGGTGATTCCCACGCGGTCCATAGTGCATTTATTCTGTATTCTCCTCCTCTTCCTCCTCCTCGGATCTCCGGTATTCGCGCTGAGTATTCCGGCATTTGAGAGTGTTGTCAGGGCCTCATCCTCGGTATCCAATATGCAGGAGGTTGCGCTCGAGTCATCTCTCCGGTCATCTCTGGTCAGTGCCGACGGGTCCGGTCCGGGAGAGGTCCACTATATGGTCAGTATCAGCGGGATCAACGGGTCCGCTGCCGGAGGAGCGGTGGGATCAGCAAAGACAGCGTTTGCGGTATCGATCCTGGAAGGAAGGGATACACTCCTGAATCATTCAGCAGCCCATGAATGGAAGGATACCACCGAGGTGCACGGAACCATTGCGAACCTGAGAAAAACCTTTGACTACTCGTCGGGAATACGATTATAGGATCATGGGGGAATTGAAGACGCTCTGCCTGGTGCTCCTCGGATGCACTCTTCTGCTGGGACTGCCGGTCTCGGCATATGAACTGAAACCGGTTGAACTTGGTTCGCCTTCAGGATTCACCTGCCACCCGTCCTGGGCATACTTCACTGCCGACACCCTGGCGGCAGACTTCACTGCTGACCGGACCGGGGGTGATGCCCCGTTCACCGTGAACTTGTATGACATCTCCTACGGGTATCCGGATTACTGGCTCTGGGATTTTGGTGACGGAAACACCTCTGAGGATCAGAATCCCACCTACACCTATCTGGTTCCCGGCACCTACGATGTATCCCTGACGATCGGGAAGAAGGTCAATTATGAGACCGCGTATCTCACGCCGACGACCTCCGGGGGGGGACTGAATTCTGACTTTAAGAATACCGGCAAGGGTCAGCTGACAGACCTCGCATACTCGAGTACCGACCGTGAACTGGAGTACATCACCGTGGCAGAAGAAGGCTCAGGAACCGACCAGCCGGTTCCGGTGAATTTTTACCCTGAACCGAAGAATCTGGTGACCCTTCCCTCAGGTCAGTCCGGGGTGGTGGGTTCTGCCCGCTTTGATGCGACCACGGTCACGATCACTCCTGATTCGCAGAAAGGGTACATGGATACCCTCTCTCTTACCGGGGCGTACCGCTTATCAAAATTCACCCCGTATAACGATGCCTTTTAACCTTTTTTCATAATAATCCCGATTTCACCAGCTCATCATCATGGATCAGAGAGAACCCCGTCACAACCGGATATCATCAGGTATCACATGCGTCCTGCTCCTGGGCACTGCTGTTCTCCTCACCCTTACTGCCGGATGCACGAGTGATAAACCGGTCAATGTCACCGCGGTGGAACAGTGTCTCACGCAGTCCATCGCGAGTGAGATCGCGGGTGGAAATGATTCACAGGCCATTGCACTCATCGATGCAGCCCTCACCCTCAACAGCACCAGTCCGGATCTCTGGATTCAGGCTGGTGAACTCTGTTCCCTTTCCGGAGACGAGGATCAGGCCCTGGTAGCCTTTCGCCAGGCTGCTTCACTGGACCCGGCCAATCCCCTGGCATGGACACGTTGTGCTGAGATTCTGGCGAAATCAGGGAAGATCACCGAATCAAGGGCTGCATATTCTGAGGTGATCCGGGATCACCCGGAATATGTTCCGGCATATGCCGGACTGGCAGGAATTCTTCAGGAGAGGGGGGAAGACGCTGCTGCCCTCACCCTGTATGAGCAGGCCGGTAATATCAGTCCGAATGAGTCTGCCATCTGGGTGGGGAAGGCACGGGTCTTTGTGAACCTCTCCCGGTACAATGATGCCGCCCGGGCATACGATCGTGCCCTGATGCTGAACCGGAGTGATGCCGGGTCATGGCAGGCTCTTGGTGATCTGCTCCGGTACTCCCGTCGGTATGCAGAAGCAGCCGTCTCATACGGACAGCTGAACAACCTGGTTCCGGGGAATCAGACAAATCTGCGGATCGAGGCTGATCTCCTCGCCCGGTCGATGAGATATGAACAGGCAGAAGAGAAGTATACCGCTCTTGTAAGGGATAATCCGGGCGATCCCGGGCTCCTCTCTGAACTTGCGAAGGTGATGAACTCACTCGGGAAGTACCCGGACTCCCTCAACCTCTCCCGGCAGGTCCTTGCAGCTGATAACAACTCTGCCCGGGCCTGGTCCAATATCGGGTTCTCCTATGCAAACCTGGGGCAGTTCAACCAGTCGCTCTCCGCGTTCAACCGGTCGCTCGAACTGGATCCCGGCAATGATGCAGTCCATACCAACATCGGGTTCCTGATGATGCAGCGGGGTCTGTATGACCGCGCCCTGCCTGAGTTTGAGAACTCAACCCGGATCAACCCGGGTGATCCCATGGCCTGGCTGTATATGGCAAAGACGAAGAAAGAACTGGGTGACTTCCAGGGAACGGTGGATGCAGCCAGGAAAGCGACTGAACTGAACCCGGCCTCTGCGGACGCATGGTATCTCCTTGGAGACGGGTCGTTCTGGACCCATGATTATGATGCATCAGAGTCTGCGTTTAAAAAGGCTCTTGATCTGGACCCCGGGTACACCATGGCCTGGCAGGGGTTGATTGAGACTTTGCGGAAGGTGAACCGGGGGGCTGAAACCCTTCACTACTATGATCGTGTGCTCGCAGCGGATCCCAACAACACCCTCGCCCTCGTCAATACCGGGTATGCAGCAGACCGGGCCCGGATGTTTGATCTCTCCCAGGATATCTATCAGCGCCTGGTCAGTACCGAACCCAACCAGACCGGATGGTGGATCAGCCTCGGGTTTGCCCACTTCCAGCAGGGGTACCCGCTCGGGGCGATTGAGGCATATTCCCGGGCAATAGAACTCAATCCGAACCTGTCTGCGGCGTATGTCAACCGGGGGGCGGCCCTGCAGATGATCGATCGTGATGAGAAGGCCCAGGCCGATTTTGCCCGTGCTCTGGAGATCAACCCGAATGACCAGGATGCCAACTACGGGATGGGGCGTTCGTTGTATAAACAGGGGAAGATTAACGAGGCGTTTCCGTACTTCAAAAAGGTCGGCGATGAACTCTACATCTCCCGGATCTATGACAACCTGTACCGGGGATATCACCGGTTCACCAACAATTACAACTACTGGCGCTACACCTACCAGTGGTGACCGTATCCCCGGGCAGGAAGAGGGTCCTGGTCCAGGAGGATCTCCCGATCTGCAGTGACGGTGCCGATGATCCTCGCTCCCGCAGGGATCCGGCTTTCATTCTCCCCCGGAATGGTGAAGAGGAGTTCAAAGTCACCACCCCCGTACAGAGCGAACGTTCGTGCCTGTTCCTCCGGGTACCCGGGGATGACGGGTATCTCATCCCGGGTGATGATGCAGCCGGTCTCTGATGCCTGCATCAGATCATGCACCGATATCGCCAGCCCGTCACTGATGTCCATCATGGCGGTTGCCCCTGCGTTCCGAAGGGCGATCCCCTCGCAGACCCGGGGCTGCGGTTCACAGAGATCCCTCCAGTACCTCGGATCCCCGGATAATCCGGCCATGGCGCGTCCCTGGATCCCGGTCACCCCGATCCGGTCTCCGGGCCGTGCTCCGCTTCTCCTCACCGGTGCTCCCCCGCTCACCTCTCCGACCCCGGTGGATACCAGGGTCAGCTCAGTGTGGGAGTCCAGGTCTCCCCCGGCATAGACGGCCCCGAAGGATTGGCAGCACTGCCGGGCACCCCGTACGATCATCTCCAGCCGGTCCTCCCGGTCCAGCCCGATGGCCAGGGTCAGGAGACGGGGCCGTGCCCCCATCGAGGCGATGTCGCTGATCGTCACGGCCATCGCCATCCACCCGATCTGCCAGTCAGTCATCCCTGCTGGAAAATCCGTCGTCTCATGGAGCATATCGGTTGATATGACCGGGATTCCGGTGAAGGGAGGAAGGACGGCACAGTCATCAGAGCAGGCCTCATATCCCAGAACCGGGATGATCCTCGCGAGCAGTCCCCGGTCATCCACTCTTTCTCACCTCTCTCTCCCGTTCTGCCAGGTACTCCCTGAACAGGCCGTCTATCATCTCCTCCTTCCTGCCTCTCCTGAATACCTCAAGGTCATGCTTCCAGTCTGCAACCGCCTCTTCAAGGAGGGCAGGATCGCAGGTACCCAGCTCACCTTTTCCCTGGACCGGAACCTGTGAACCCGGAACGGCAGGGAGTTCCTCAGACAGGAAGACCTGCCGGATCTCATCAGCGACCGTCTCCACGGAACGGTCTCCGATGATCACGACACCGGGACCCAGGGCTGCAAGATCGTGGATACTGTTCTTCCCCCATGATGCCAGGGATCTGACATGAAGAATATCCCCGGGTTTTATCCCGATTTTTTCAGAGAGCTGCCTGATGCTGTCGCGGGAGAGGTCAGGAAGGACCTTGACCATCAGCCTCTTCTCCCCCTCTTCTGCAATCTCAGCCTCCCGGATCCGTTTCAGCCGCTTCTGAAGTTTCTGGTTGTTCTTCTCCTCTGCCCGGAGCCGCTTTTTCAGGTT
>CAZSVH010000005.1:0-25538 GCA_964610235.1 uncultured Methanospirillum sp.
TCCACCACCCCGCGTGCCGAGTACACCGGCACCTCCCCGTCGGTCTTCATCGGAAGTCACCAGTACCCCCAGGTCTCTGCCGGACCGCTCCTGACCCCTGATGCAGACCACCCCCCTTCCTGGATGGAGAAGAACCTCTCCATCCAGGATATCGTCGGGATCCGGGCCGGGACCATCAGGGGAACCACAGCCCCGCACCGGTACGAGGAGAACCTCCAGGAGATCGCCCGTTCCTCGGTCCCGCTCCAGGTTGAGACCGCGTTTGAGAAGGCGATCTCCTTTGATCTCAGGTTCGACGGAATGGTCGCCCCGGTCGGGATGACCGGTGCCATCCGCTCCTTTGACGTCATCGACCAGGCGAAGACGACCCGGGTCGTGGACCGGATCACCTCGGATACCGACCTCTCCGCATCCGGGGCCTGCCGGGAACTCGGTGCCGGGGGAACGGACACCTACCGGATCATCAGCCTCATGTCGGCCGGACTCCTGGGAACCGGCAGAAACCGCCACCTCGTCCCGACCCGGTGGGCGATCACCGCCGTCGATGACACCCTCGGAAAAGAGCTGAAACAGCAGGTCTTCCGGTACCCGGGGTACGAAGGGATCAGCCTCTTTTATGCCAGACGATTCGGGAACGCAATAGCGGTCATCCTCCTCCCCGGTGACTGGGAGTTTGAGATGATCGCATTCTGGGGCGGGGGATCCCTCTGGGCCGGAGGGACTGAACAGGTCGTGGTGGACCGGGAAGGTCGGACAAAGACCGGATACTCCCCGATCACCGGGGCGTATTACTCTGCCCGGCTGGCAGTCCTTGAGCATCTGACCACCATCAGGAGAAACGCCCGGGTCCTCGTCATCAGGTGGATCACCTCTGAGTACTGGGCACCCCTCGGCACCTGGGTCATCAGGGAGGTGACCCGGCAGGCGATGGCAGCACCCCCTGCCCGCTTCGATGATATCCCCGCGGTCACGGCTGCCGCATCCCGGCAGCTCGGGATGGACCGCTGGGTCCCCCACTGCACCCTCCTTCCCCGGATCAAGGCGCAGAGAACGTTTGCAGACTTCCGGTAAGTGCCCCCTCACCGGACGCCAGCAGGTATAATACCGGTACCGTGTAACGCTGAGGCATCATCTGACATGAGTTCATCTTCTCTCCCGGTTGCGGTGGCAGCCGTGATCCTCTGCCTGGCTGCTGCCGGAATGCTCACCCTGCTGAGCACCCCCGGGCCCGGGACCCTCCCCCCGGGAGCGTATCCCGGACCCGGGTCCGGCCTCTCAGCACCCGCGACGATCCAGCCCGGGGTACCCGCCGGGGAGACGGCCTCATCCGCTACCCACCGGATACGGGTTCTCTGGTACGACCCGACGGGCCGGACCTACACCTTCCGGGACTATGACCGGCCGGCAGGATCTGATGCCTCCACCTGGAGCGATGCTGAGCTCCCTGCACCAGAGAACGGAACACGGCAGCGCCAGGCAGCCATGGTCAGGTTCATCGAGTGGGACGGGAAGGTGGAACGGATGACCGGGACGCGGTACCTCACGGATCAGGATCTCATCACCACCATCCTCAACAGTTACACCCTCATCGCTCCCCCCCGGGGGGGAAACCAGAGCGGGGCGGCACCGGAGGCTGAACCGGTCACCACCCTGACCCCGGAACAGACCCCGGCACCAGGAATGCTCATCCCGACCGTATCAACCCCCTGCAACCAGGGTGACGGGACCATCAGGGTCTCATTCGGGTACACCAGCAGGCATAGTACTCCCGTCTCCCTTCCAGTCGGCGGGAAGAACCACTTCTCTCCCGGAGACCCGGACCAGGGTCAGCCGACCATCTTTCAGCCCGGTATCCACCGGGATATCTTCACCGTCACCTTCCCGGAGAACGGGACGAACATCGTCTGGAACCTGATGGGGACCGTGGTCGGTGCCGGGACGGTTCCCCGCCTTCAGGCAGAGATCAGGGTGGAGCCGGTCGCCGGGTATGCACCCCTCACCATCAGGGTCGAGGATGCCTCATCAGGAGGGACGACCACCAACCCGATCACCGGGATCTGGGACTTCGGGGATGGAGCAACAGCAGCGGAGATCAGTACCACCCACCGGTTTGAACGACCGGGAACGTTCACGGTCAGCCGGACGGTGAGCACGCACTGCGGCAGTGAGGCAGCAACCCGGGAGATCGCCGTGTACGCGGCTGACTTCAGGGCTGACCCGGTGACCGGTTCCCCCCGGACCTTCCGGTTCACCGATCTCTCGACCGGCAGCCCGGAGAAGCGGTACTGGAACTTCAACGACGGGTTCTCATCCTGGGAGACAGAACCGGTCCACACCTTCGGAACACCGGGAACCTATGCGGTCAGTCTGACCGTATCAGGAACGGCCGGGTCGGGAACCGCCGTGCGGACGATCACCGCAGGTTAGCGGGACCAGGGGGTGAAGGTTTTCATCCCGGTCACCGAATATCTCTTATGAGACGATCATTCTCCCTCATCACACTCTTCTTCATCCTGATCATATCTCTCTCCCTGACCGGGGTGATGGCAGATGAAAACACCACCGCAGAATCACCACCGCCTCCCGCGAACGCCACCCAGACCGGCAGCGGGGATGCGGTGCTGGCAGCCTTCACCGGCTGGTGCACGCAGGGGAACAAGGCACTGGAAGAAGGGCGGTATCAGGCTGCATCAGACGCATTCTCTGCCGCACTCAGGCTGGAGAAGGATTCGGACACCGCCCTCATGGGATACGCCCGGGCACTCTCAGGGCTGGGACGCGACGAAGAGGCCGGCCCGGTCTACCTGCGGGTGAACGCCACCCGGACCGGTGATGACCAGATGCTCATCCCTCTTGTAGCAGGCCTCTCTGCCACCGGTGACGATGAGAAGGCGCTCGAGATCCTCAGAAACGTGACCGCCCGGACCCCGGAGGATCCCCGCGGATGGGACGCCCTCGCCAGGGCATATGCCGGCCAGTCCCGGTTTGAAGAGGCCCTCACGGCCGTGCGGAGATCCCTGGAGATATCGGCCACCCGGTCTGCAGGATGGGAAGGACTGGGAACGATTCTCAGGGGGCAGGGCAGGTTCTACGAGGCGGTGGCTGCGTATGAGAAAGCGATAGTATCAGACCCTGATAACGCTGATGCCTGGATCGGACTGGGTGATACCTGGTCATCTCTCTCCCGGTACCGGGAAGCAGCTGCTGCGTACCGGAACGCGACCGCCGTCACCCCGGATAACCGGATGGCCGGGGAGAGACTGTCAGAGATGTACCTCAGGGCAGGAGACACCCGGGAGGCTGAAGAAGTTCGAACCCGGGCAGACCAGCATCACGGAAACGGGACCACGGTCAATACCGGGCCGGCAGAGAAGACCCCCGAAACAACAGAAGAGATCCGGCCTGATGCAGATACCCCGGCAGAAGACAATTCCCCAAAGGAGGAGCCGGAACCCGATCACCAGCCCCTGGCCGAGGACTGACCAGGAGGTCCGGCGATCTTCTCCACCGCCCTGAGGATATGGGCAGCCTGGTACGGCTTCACCACGTATCCCCGGGCACCCAGACGACGGGCAAGATCCACCATCCCGTCCTCCCCGACCGAGGTGCAGAGGATCACCTTCGCATCAGGGTAGTCAGCCTTGATACGGCGAAGGGTCTCGATACCATTCATATCCGGCATGATCAGATCAAGGATCGCCAGGTCAGGGACCATCTCACGGTACAGGCGGACCCCCTCCTCCCCGCCCGCAGCTATCGCAGCAATCTCATACCCTGCAGAAACCAGGACATTTTTGAGGAGATTCCGGTCAAAATCAGTGTCATCAACGATCAGAATCCGTGGCATCCCACCCTCCAGCTCTCAGGGGAGTCTCCCCATACACCTATAATAAACTGCCGGAAATGAAGAGAATGCCGGGGATCAGGCAGGATCCGGGATCGTGAACGAGAAGGTTGCCCCGGCATCCACCGCCCCCTCAGCCCAGATCTTCCCCCCATGCCTGAAGATGATCCGCTGCACCGTCGCCAGTCCGATCCCGTTACCCGGGAACTCATCAGGGGAATGGAGACGTTGCAGGGGCACGAAGAGAAGACCGGCCTTCTCAGGATCAAAGCCGGCCCCGTTGTCCCGGACATAGAGCGAGGTCACCCCTCCCCGTTCATTCTTCCCGACCCGGATCTCTGCCTCCTCCCGGTTCCCGGTGTACTTCCAGGCATTCCCGATGAGATTCTTCATCGCGATCTGCATCAGGCTGCGGTCAGCCATCACCCCAAGTCCCTCCTCAACCGTCCAGCTGACCGCCCGATCAGGATATTCGCCCGCGAGCCCGGCCAGGATCCCGGTTGCCATGGCGGTGATATCAACCTGGTCCAGGACCAGGGTACTCCGGGTCACCCGGGAGAGCCTGAGGAAATCATTGACCAGCTCATCCATGGTCACCGCAGCCTGCCGGATCCTGCGGAGACAGTCCTGCCCGTCAGGAGGAAGGTAGGCGACATACGACTCCTGGAGGATCCGGGAGAACCCGTCGATCGCGATGAGGGGTGCCCTGAGATCATGGGAGACCGAGTAACTGAATGAGTCAAGTTCCCGGTTTGCAGCCTCGAGTTCTGCCTCCAGCCGGGACCGTTCCTGTGCCATCCGGATCGTGGCATGCAGGTCACGCTCCCTGAAGGGTTTTATCAGGTACCCAAACGGCCGTGCTTCTTTCGCCCGTTCAAGGGTCTGGTCATCGGCATACGCAGTCAGGAAGATCACCGGGATATGGTACCGCCCCGTGATATCATCAGCCGCATCAATTCCGTCGATCATCCCGGCCAGGTGAATGTCCATCAGGATGACATCAGGCCTCACCTCACCGGCGATCCGGATCGCCTCCTCACCCGTCGGTACCGGCCCGGCGACCTGGTACCCGAACTTTCGCAGTTTGGACGCGATGGACTCGGCTACAATCGCCTCATCCTCAACAATCAGAATCAGTGTCGAGTTTGTCCCCCCCATTATCCAATCATCTCTCCGGGAACCTGATGACAAACCGTGCCCCCTGCCCGTCGGTCCCGAACGCGACCGATCCGAGGAGCTGCCGGGAGAGCAGCCGGACCAGCCGCATCCCCAGACTGTTACAGGAGTCGATCGAGAACCCGGGAGGCAGACCCACCCCGTCATCGGTATAGGTGAGCACGTATTCCCCTGCCTCGCGGGTCAGGAGAACCCGGATCGTCCCGCTCCCCTTTCCCACAAAGCCATGCTTCATCGAGTTGACCATCAGCTCATTCACAATGAGACCGAGCGTGACCACGGTGTCCAGGCCAAGACGGATATCACCGACTTCGATCTCAGTCCTGATATCCCTTACGGTTGCGATGCTGACCATCACCTCATCAGCCAGATGCTCCAGGTACACATCCAGGGCAAGGTCTGAGATGGAGTCACTCCGGTAGAGAGTCTCGTGAACGAGGGCCATAGACCCGATCCGCTGCTCACAGTCGTGAATCGCGGCAATCACCCCTTCATCCTCGATGTACTCCTCCTGCAGCTGGAGAAGGCTGGAGATGACCTGCATATTGTTCTTGACCCGGTGATGGAGTTCACGGAAGAGGACATCCTTCTCCTCTATGGTCCGCTGCAGTTCCTCCTGATACTGCTTGATCCGGGTGATATCGATGATCACCCCGCGTATCCCGAAAAACCGGGAATCCTTCAGAATCGGGGAGAGCGAGAGGAGGACCGACCGGTCGGTTCCGTCCCTGGCCCGGATCGTGAACTCCTGGTTCCGTATCCCTGACCCTTCAGCCAGGCTGGTGAGTATCCCCCTGAGGGTATCCTGATCCCGGTCTGAGAAGAACCGGAGGAACGGAAGACCGGCAGAGGACCCCTCGTCCCCGGTGGAGAGGAGTTCTGCCGCACTCTGGTTCCAGAACGTCACACTGCCCGTTTCATCCGTCTCAAAAGCCGGTTCAGGAAGGAGGTCGGCAAGTTCGCGGAAATGACGCTCACTCTCGGCAAGGGCACGTTCAGAGAGGCGTTTCTCGGTCTGGTCCCTGATGATGAGGAGGATAGCCCGCTCCCCGGTCTGGGTCACCGGGACCGCAATCAGTTCCCCGAATATCACATCACCGGCAGCCGTATTCATCACGGCTTCACAGGAGTTGGGAGTCCGTGACCGCGAACTCTGCTGGAGCATCTCCAGGACCTGAGGGTATGAGTCCTCCCTGAAGTACTCTGCCGTCGGCCGGGCCATGAACTCCTCGAACGAGTGGACCCTGAAGAGGAGGAGGGCAGCAGGGTTGAGGTAGATCGGGGTTTTTCCGGATATGATGGCGATGGCATCCGGGGATGACTCTGAGAGCTGCATGTACCGCTCTTCGCTCTCGATCAGGGCATCCCGCAGGGCGTCCTCGGCATCGATCCGGGAGATGACATTCCCAATCTGGGAGACGATCGTCTCCAGGGATCCCCGGCATCCGGAAGGGACCTCGTTGATGGCATCGGATCCAAGGACGAACCAGCCGGTCACCTCGTCATATCGCTGCACCGGGATCAGGCAGATGGAGAGGAACGGGGTATCATACCGCGAGAGATCCGTCTCACTGTAATACCGTGGTGAACCCGCAAGGACGGCGAGAACATCCACGTTGTCGTTCTCCCACATCTCGATGAACTGGCGCAGCGCCTGTTTCTGTGGACCATCGTCATGGAAGAGCCGGACCGACCCGTCCTCCCGGCTCCGCAGGTATACCGCACCGGACTCAAGCCCGCTCAGCCGGGTCGCTGCTTCCAGGGAATACTCCAGGACAAGCCCCGTGGAGGAGACCATCGCGAGCTGAAGGGCGAGGTCCCGCTGAATGGAGACCTGCCGGGCCACCTCCTTCTGAACACTGATATCACGCCCGGCTGCAAGGATCTCCCGCACCTCGAAGGACTGGTCAAAAAGGAGGTGCAGGGTCCACTCCAGGAACGCAATCTGCCCGCCGGGACGCGGCATTCTCACCTCCGCATTGACGACCGGATTATCGGGATCACAGAAATCCGGGGCTGCCTTCAGGTTCTCCCCCCCTTCCCCGAAGAGGGAGGAGAACTCACGCCCAATGAGATCTCCGGGATCAGAGGAGAGAAATGCGGCAAAAGACCCGTTGACAAACCTGATGAATCCTTCCGGATCCATCTGGCAGATGAACCCGGTCTGATCCTCGACCACCGCACGGTAGAGCTGCTCACTCTCCAGGAGGGCCCGTTCAGCCCGGTACTGGCGTGCCGCCTTCCCGATGTCATGCGCGAGCTCGGTGAAGAGTTCAGCAGGATTTCCGCCCTTCTGCAGATAGAAATCAGCTCCGTTGTTAATCGCCTCGATAACAACCTCTTCGCGGCTTTTCCCGGTCAGAACAATGACCGGGATATCAGTATCCGCGGACCGGATCGCCTTGAGCAGGGTGATCCCGTCCATCTCAGGCATGTCATAATCCACGACAACACAGTCATACGAGAAGAGCTGCCCGCTCTGCACCGCATCAACCGGATCGCTGGTGATATCGACCTCCAGAGAGTGAACTACCATCAGATATTCGCTGATTGCGTGAAGCATCCCGGGTTCGTCATCAATGAAGAGAACCCGCACCGGTGCATCAGGATCAGTCATACAAAACCCATTTTACAGAAGAACTGCTCCTTTTTACTGATGCCCGAGGCTTATCTCCCATGATAACCACGATCATGCTTATCTTTTCTGAATCAGAACATTGGTACTATACACAGAAGCATTATGAAGCAACACACATATTTCCTTCTCCTTGGTCTGATCGCGATCATCGAGGTCGGGATTTTCATATGGGCGGTCGAAAACCTCGAACCGCTCGTGATGATCGCCTCGGTCATCATCGGTGTTCTCGCTGCCTGGATGCTGAGGCATCAGGTCGATGAGGTCATTGCCGACGAGCGAACCCACCTGATCACCGAGAAGGCGGCCCTGCGGACACTCCAGATCCTCGGGGTCACCCTCTTCTCCTATGCTCTTGGTGGGGTGGTGATCAGCCTTCGGGGCGAGGTGTTTGGTCCTTTCTCCTACCAGGTCGCACGATTTGCCTTCCTTCTGATGTTCATCGTCTTCCTGATGATCCTCGTATATGTCCTCTTCCTCTCCTGGTACGAACGGAAATACGGGGCAGGGGGGGAGGATGAAGAATAAGATCAAGGTATTTCGGGCGATGAATGATCTCACCCAGGAGGATCTTGCCCGTGAGGTGGGGGTGACCCGCCAGACCATCCTCGCAATCGAGAAAGGGAAGTATGACCCGTCACTTGAACTGGCATTCAGGATATCCTACCGGTTCGGAGTCCACATCGAGGAGATCTTCTCCTACGATCCCGGGACCCTGGCGGCAGCAGAACCTGAAGAATAAGATACATCCATTTTTCCCCCCTGCCCGGCTGATGGAGCCGGTTTTTCGTGCCAGAAAGACAAGCTACCTGTGCTCATAGGAAAGTAGATATAACACAATGTAAATAATACTATACATGGGCATGCAGATGCCTCAACCACCAGCACGGGAGGTGATACCCGGATTCATCAGATCATAACCCCCCACACCAACCCATCCGGTATGCCGTCCTCATCAGAGGGTAAATCATGCCAGTATTCACCGGTCCGGAAGACCACCCAAGAACCCCCCCATCCAGCACTCCCCGCTCCAATAGGATCTTCCGGACAGGTGGAAACACCCCTCCCCAATTAGGCTGAGGGAGATACGGGAACCCACCGATCCTGATTCATATCCCCGTATGATCCCGTTCCTGCAGATGGAGCAGGAACCCGTCCCTCAGCCGGCATCACCGTATCAGGACCGCCCGGCCGCTTTTCTCACGCACAGAATAAAACAGCATAGAGCCGCCAGGCTGAAGAGATTCTCAGCCTGTCAGAAGAGAGCCCTGTTTCAGACCGCAGCGGGTGAGACCGGCGGGCCTATCATACGTTCGACCTCCTCAAGAAGCCGGAGACGCGGGTAGGGTTTGGGGAAGAACGCAAAAGCACCGGAACGCCTGACCAGTTCTGCCACCGTCTCATGACCAAAGGAGGAGCAGACCATCACCGGGATATCCGGATACGCAGCCCTGATGGAACGGAGCAGGTCGAGACCATTCATATCCGGCATCACCAGGTCAAGGGCGACCAGAGATGGCCTGAGTGACCGGAGCAGCCGGACTGCCTCCGTCCCCGAACCAGCCGCACCCATCACCGGGTACCCGGCCTCGTTCAGAATCCGGATGAGCTGGTCCCGTTGAGCGGGATTATCATCAACCACAAGGATTCCACCCATTCCTGCCTCAGAAAATATTAAATAAATATGTAAAAGGCCTGAAACCATAAACCTTTCCCTGTTTTCCCCGGTTTTCCCTCATGATGGCAGGAATATCAGCCAAATCATGTACACCAGCGCCTGAAGGATGGTGAGCGGGACGCCTGCCCTGAGAAAATCCCGGAAGGTCAGGGTGATCCCTGCCTTCTCTGCCTGCTGGGCAACGATCACGTTGCTGGCCGCACCAAGGATGGTCAGGTTCCCTGCGATCGTGGAACCGGCAGCAAGAGAGAGCATGCCCCCCGGAGAGAGACCGGATGCCGCGATCACCGGCTCAAAGAGGGCGATGAACGGGACATTTGAGATGAACTGGGAGAGGACGAGACTCAGGGCAAAGAGAGCCGGAACCGAGGTCAGGTCCTGGAACGGGACCGACCCCTGGAACCAGCCTGAGTTGTACACCCCCTGCATCAGGATGAACATCGAGGCAAAGAAGATGAGGGTCCTCCAGTCGATTCCCCGGACCAGGGAAACCCGCTGCCGTGCGAGGATCAGGACCGGAAGAGCAGAGATGAGAGCAATATATCCGAGCGGGATCTCTCCATACCCGCCGAGCAGGCTCCCCGCTATCCTCATCAGGATGAACAGAGAGAGGAGAAGGAGGGAGAGGGCAGTCGCCACCTCGAGACGCCGGTCTGACCGCGTCGGGAGGGGGGGAGAGGGGACCTCATCCGCATCCCGGCGGCACCTTCCCCGCATAAGGAGATACACCAGACCCAGACTGATGACCGTCGGAACCACCAGGCCTCCGGCAAAGGCCAGAAACGGATTCACCGGATCCCAGAAGGTCGCAATGAGAAGATTCTGGGGGTTGCCCACCGGGCTCATCACGCTCCCGGTTGTCAGGGAAAAGCAGAGAACCAGCAGAGCCGGCACAGGAGGAACCCGGTACCGTGAGGCGACAGAGAGGACGAGCGGAGTTCCGATGACTGCCACCGTATCATTCATGAGAACCGCAGATGAGACGGCAAACCCCCCGATGAGGAGAATGAGGAGCTGATCCTTCGTCATGGCGATCCGGCAGATCGTCTCAGCAATCGCTGAGAGATACCCGCCAGCCGCCACCGCCTCCCCGATGAGAAACATCCCGAAGAGGAAGATCATCACCTCGCCATTAATCGCCGCGACCGCATCAGGAAGAGAGAGTTCCCCGGTACAGAGGAGGAGGATGGCACCCCCGGTCATGACCTGCCATATCCGGAACGTGAACCTGCCGACCTGCCTGACCGCAATCAGCAGAAATACCAGCGCCAGGATGATGATACTGTACTGCGTGAAGAAGAGTCAGCCGGTGAGCTATATCAGGATCTCCCTGTACTGCCGGTCCCGGGCCCATAACCCTTTTTCCCGGGGCGGCACACCTTACCACTGATTGTTGTATGAATTACCGGTTAGCGCTCATATTCATCCTCCTTGCCGGACTGGCCCTCACCCCCGGGGCATCAGCCTCTGACAACAAGGTACCCCGGGAAGGAACGGTCTATGTCGGGGAGGGTGATCTCGATCTCTCAGACTGCAGTGTCCGCAATGGTGATGAAATCGCCTGGTGGGAGTCAGGAAACCCGCAGGGAACCCCTTCGGCACGGGCACGGGTGGACGATGTCCGCAAGTTCACCATCGACCCGGATACCTTCAGGGGACATTCAGGTGACTGGTATACCCTCGTCGGGAAGAAACTCGTCTTCAGGGTCGAAGAACCGTTTCTCCAGCTGGACATCATCGAGAACGGGATCGATCGCGACCCTGACCTCCTCAAACGGGGAAGCCTGGTATCATTCAAGATCTCCACCAACCTCGCAGGCCTGAGCCGACGGGCCGGATCATCAGGCCCGGAGGTGAGGATCAACATGACCGGTCCGAACGAGACCGAATACCTCACCCTCAGCTCAACCCGGACAAACGACTTCAACCTTGAGAAGGTCTATGCCTACACCTCCCCGTACGACACCGGGGCGGTCTGGGACACCACGGATGAGAAGAAGTTCCCGGACGGGGAGTACACCTTCTCTGCCTCAACCCGGGTGAACCGGATCCACGAGGTCTTTCCTGAGAGCGGGATCTCCTACACCGAACCCCGGACCCTGACCCTCGGAAAGACCGAGGAGCGGGTTGAGAAGGAAGAGGACGAAGAGGAGAAAGAGTCTGAAAAAGAAGAGAAATCCTCATCCGGGAAAGAGACTGATGACAAGGACGCTGATGGAGAAAGCGAATCAGACGGGAAATCATCAGAAGATACGGATAAGAAGTCAGGCGCTGACGATACTGACACTGAAAAGACCGGCCAGGAGAGTGATAATGAGGAGGACACCACCGGGGATGACGATGAAGAGACCGCCACCCCGACGGAAACCCCTACCCCTGAACCCACGCCTGAGGAGACACCGGAGATGACCGAGGTACCAACCCCTGAACCCACCGAGGAGCCGACCCCGGTCATCACCCCGCGTCCGACCCGCACCCCCTATCCCCGGCCTCCCGGACCCGGAGCATCCCCGACACAGGCCGCCCCCCTCCCGCCGGGAATCATTCTCACCGCACTCGTCTGCGGGGGACTCCTCGTCATCCTCCAGCGACGGACCTGAATCCCGCCCTTTTTTCCCGGCCACCGGTCGGAATCATCACCCTCAATACCGGGAAGAGCCCATGTATGCACATGAAACGGGCACTGCTCTCGGTCTGGAATAAAGACGGAATTACCGGCCTGGCACAGGTCCTTGCCAGGGCCGGTATCGAGATCCTCAGCTCAGGGGGAACGGCAAAAACCCTTGAGAAGGAAGGAGTCCCGATCATCGAGGTGTCAGCCTATACCGGATCCCCTGAGATGATGGACGGCCGGGTGAAAACCCTTCATCCCCGGATTCACGGAGGGATTCTCGGGAGACGGGGGAAGGATGATGCCGAGATGCAGCAGAACCATATCGATCCCATCGACCTGCTGGTCGTCAATCTCTACCCGTTCGAAGAGATGGCAAAGCAGGCCCTTCCCCTCGACGAACTCATCGAGTTCATCGATATCGGTGGTCCGGCCATGATCCGGGCTGCAGCCAAGAATTTCCGGGACGTCATCGTGGTTATTGACCCGGCAGACTACCCCCTGATCATCGATGCGGTCAGGACCGGGACCCCGGTCGGATATGACCAGCGCCTCGCACTGGCGAAGAAGGTCTTTGCGAGGATGGCAGCGTATGACGGGGCTATCAGTAATTATCTCCACGGGATGGATTCCCCGTTCCCCGAGACCCTCTCGGTCCAGTACCGGTGCGGCCGGACCCTCAGGTACGGGGAGAATCCGCATCAGGAAGCAGCAGTCTATGGAGAGAGCGGGATCGCGGGTGCGGTCTCCCTGCAGGGGAAGGCCATGTCCTACAACAACTACCTCGACACCAACGCTGCCGTCGGGCTGTTACGGGAGTTCGCTGACTGCGCCGCGGTGATCATCAAGCATAACAACCCCTGCGGGGTGGCGATAGGGACGGATGTCAGGCAGGCCTACCTCGCTGCACGGGAGTCAGACCCGGTCTCTGCCTACGGAGGGATCGTCGCAGTGAACCGGGAGGTCGGAGCAGACCTGGCAGAGGAGATCGCCGGGACCTTCATCGAGGTGATCATCGCCCCGTCCTACTCCCCGCAGGCACGCACGATCCTCGCAACCAAGGAGAACCTGCGGGTTCTCCTCCTCTCTGAAGAAGAGCAGACCGATGAACTCCGGACGATCGACGGCGGAGTCCTGGTCCAGCGGGAGAGACCATTCCGCGAAGAATGGAAGGTGGTGACCGACCGGGATCCGACCGCAGCAGAAGAGGCTGCCATGCAGCTCGCGATGAAGGTCTGCAGACACACCAAGAGCAACGCAATCGTCTTCGCAGACAACACCCGGGCCATCGGGATCGGTGCAGGCCAGATGAACCGGGTGGACTCGGCCCGGATCGCCGTATCCCGGTCCCTCTTCCCCCTTGCCGGGACCGCCGTCGCCTCAGATGCCTTCCTTCCGTTCCCGGACACCCTGCAGGTGGCAGCAGAGGCCGGGGCAACCGCCCTAATTCAGCCGGGCGGATCGATCCGGGATGCCGAGGTGATCGCCGAAGCGAACCGGCTCAATATCGCGATGGTCTTCACCGGGGTCAGGTTCTTCCGTCACTGATACCCCCCTGCCTCGTTTTTCCGGGACGAATCGTCATGTATTTGAGGAGAACGGAAGCACCTTTATCTACCCATGGATAACTGCTACCCAATCCAGGACCTGATGCTCATGATGGCAGCCCGCATCGAAGAGGTTGCCAGATCGATAGACCAGAACCAGATAGAGTGTTTTCTCTCAGAGATCAACACGGCAGAGCGGATCTTTGTTCTGGGAGCGGGAAGATCCGGATTCGTAGCAAAATCGTTCGGCATGAGGCTGATGCACCTCGGAATGAATGCCTTCGTGGTGGGAGAGACCGTCACCCCGGCGTTCCATCCCCGCGATCTCCTCATCGCCTTCTCAGGGTCAGGGAAGACAAAGTCAGTCCTCGAAGCCTGCGAGACCACCCGGCAGATCGGGGGTGATCTCTGCCTCATCACCGGTACCCGGGACTCCCCCATGATCGAACTGGCGACCTGTGTCGTCTACCTCAAAACCGATGAAGAGAGTATTCATACCGGGTCAGACCAGTTTGCCATCCGCCCGCTGAAAGGAGAGCACCGATCCCTCTCTACGCCCTCAACCCCGCTGGGAACCATCTTCGAGACATCGGCGATGATCTTTGCAGACTCGGTGATCTCATCACTCATAGAACTCAAACACTGCTCGATCGAGGAGATCAGGCAGCGGTACGCAAATATGCAGTAAGGGGCACAGAAGACCCTTTCTGTCACGCAGATCCATAACAGGGTACATGACTGACCCCCACGAGATCCAGACCGCCCGCCTGCTCAGGATCCTGACCACGATCCCGATCATCATCTACCTGGTGATCGCGGTGTTCCTCACCATCCTCGCCATCATCTCCCTCGGGATCACCTTCATCGACATCATCACGATGATCGCCACGCAGAACCTAGCGGACGGAATCATCCAGGTGATCTATTCCATCCTGCTGACGGTCATCATCATCGAACTCTTTGAGACGGTCATCGTCTATCTGCGAACCAAGCGGGTCCCGGTCAGGGCGATCCTGATTGCAGGACTGACCGCGATGATCCGGCACGTGATCATCTTCAACTTCTCTAATATCCAGCCGATAGAGATCATCGGGTCTGCGATCATGATGGCAGTACTGATAGCCGGAGTCTACCTCATGCGGGAACCTGAAACCGCAGGCAGCCGGTTCTGAACCATCAGAGACGCGTCAGGCGGCAGACGATGAGGACTTCTCCTCCGTCCACTGCTTCCTGCGCCACCACCTGCATCTCCCATCCCGTTGCCCGGGCGAGGTCACGCGTCTCATCCACCCCGGTCAGGGACGAGATCAGGAGCAGAATACGCCCTTCCGCGGAGAGGAGACCGGAGACCTCTGAAAAAAAACGGCTGATAACCCTTCTGCCATCCTCCCCGCCGTCAAGGGCATACTCCAGCCAGTCATCGATCCGTTCCCCGGGAGTGGTCGGGAGATACGGGGCATTAAAGAGGATCAGGTCAAAGACCTGCCGCAGCCCGGCCGCGAGATCGGTTCTTACCACCGCAATCCCGGCCCTGTGCGATAATACCGCTGCATGCGGGTTGATATCAGTCCCGACCTTATGCTCACAGGGAGGAAGGCGGGACAGGATAAATCCACTCCCGGTCCCCACCTCCAGGACACGATCACCAGGTCTGATCTCATCCGATGCTGCCTTGAGAAGAAGATATGAGTCTTCAGCCGGCCGGTAGACCTGGGAAGGATCAGGAGACGAGCAGATTGGCAATGGTGGCATAATCCTCGAGATAGAGTTCTTCAGGCCGGGAGGAGAGGATTGCCGGATCCAGGTTGAGGAGAAGGTCTGCTATCCGGTCGGCACCAAAGACCGGCCCGCTCTTCTTCAGCACACTCCTGACCGTCTTTCTCCTTCCGCCAAAGAGGAGTTTCACCACCTCACCGTATACTGCCGGATCAGAAACCGGGAAGAGCGGAGGACGGGGTTCGATCCTGACCACCGTCGAGTGAACCGCAGGCGGGGGGGAGAAGGAGCCGGGCGGGAGATCAAAACACCGGGAGGCACGGGCAAAGGTCTGGACCATCACCGAGAGGCGCCCGCACTCCCTCGTTCCGATATCGGCGAGCATCCGGTCAGCAAACTCCTTCTGGTACATCAGCACGGCAGCCTCAAACCCGATAGAGAGCAGGCGGAAAGTGATCTTCGAGGAGGCAGAGTAAGGGAGGTTTGCAACCACCTGTTCAAACGGGGGGAGAGAAACACGGGTCGCATCCCCGGGGACAAGGGTCAGGGTATGATCCTGAATCTGACCAGAGAACTCATCTTCAAGAAAAGCGACCAGAGACTGGTCAAGTTCCACTGCAATGACCCGGGCACCCCGCTCAAGCAGGGCACGGGTCAGGACACCACGGCCGGGCCCGATCTCAAGAACCACCCGGCCGGCGATATCCAGTATCCCGGCTATCCGATCAACCGCCCGCCGGTCAGTGAGAAAATGCTGGTCCCGGTATGCACCACTCATCGGGACGTGAAGAGATGATACTTGACCGTCTGGTCCTGCAGTTCCTCAAGAATGCGGTTCAGAATCATCTTTTCAGGATGAGGAATGGATTTGATCCGTGCTGAGATATCGGCAAAGTTCTCAAACGGTTTCTTCTCACGTTCCTCGATGAGTTCCCACATGAGTTTCTTCCCGATACCCGGGAGGAGATGGAGCATATGCAGCTTGGGAGTGATCGAGATGGATCGGTTGTAAAATTCCACGTACTCCTGCTCCCGGCTCATGATGATCTTCTCGATCACAAACGGGAGTTCATTCACCGCTCCATGAGTGAGATCATGGTAACTGATCCTCCGCTTCACCCGTTCGATCTTGTCGCGCTCCCCGCTGCCGATGTAGATCTCATCACCGATCTCCACACTGACGTTCTTGGGGATCAGCTCCAGCAGTTTGTACTGCTCCATACCGACCGCCTGAACAATGGGTTCCCGCTTGTATATCGGCCGGGGGTCGTCCGGGTACCCTTTCAGCAGGATATCCAGTACAACTGCCCTGACCTCCTTCTTTTCAGCCTTCATCATCCACCTAGCTGAAATGGGTCATGACAAGATCGACGATCTGATCAAGCTCTTCGGTGGTATGTGCAAACTTGTCCCGGCCAAAGACGGCCCTGACCTCGTCACGGGTCCGGGGCATGATGTTCGCAATCCGGAGAGCCACATCGGGTTTGACTTTCTCGACCTGAAGCAGGGCATCCACCAGTTCACGTGACTTTCCTGAGGAGGTCCGGGCTATCTGGTTGGCATGCTCTATACTCCGTCGGAGTTCATACGACATCTCTTTCCCCTTTTCAAGCCGGACTGCCTCGACATTGAGGAGTTCCTCCTTCAGTTCGGGAACGGTAATCGCATCTTCGCGGATAATTCCTTTGATCTTCATGCCAACCGACCTCTCCTTCTCAGAACTGCTGTGCTTTCAGATGCTGGGGACGTGAAATGATGGTCTTGAGCTTGTTTCCATCATAGATCTGAACGAGCCATGCGCGGCCCCGGCGGCCAACGACCGATCCGGTCTTCCCATGGAACCGTGCATGGGGCATTCCCTTCTGGATACTAGGCTCACAGACGATATGAACCCTCTGACCCATGTCAAACTCCTGGATGACAGTCGTTACGGGCAGTACGCCGCGCTTTCTCAGATCTTTCTTGAATTTATACCGGGTCTTTTTCCGCGGTCCATTGTGAAGTGCCATTGCGATTCACCTAACTGACTTTACTCAATTCCCTGCACGTCGATAACATCAAGTTGTACCACCCGTGCCGGTCTTCCCAGGATCTCTGATAGACTGGGCGTGGTCCGCCCCTGGTCACCTGATATTAATTCCTTGATATACAGACCGGCCTCTCCGGAGACCTCGAATGCGAAGAGCTGCTCTTCCTTGCCTGTATACCCGAAATCAATGACACCCCTCTCCCGTACCTTGTCTGCCCTCCGGTGGGCAACCCGTGCCGGGGTGCGCTGATGTATCGTGGCACCCGTCAGCTGATCTGCGGCTGCGGAGAGGGTTTCTTCAGGGATGGAGCCGTCTATATCGACCAGAATCCTGTATTTTTTATGCCCTTTGTGCGTCTTAAGGGTTTCCACCTCACCCCGTTCTGTCCACCTGAGATCCGAGACCGAGACCCGTCCCCCCGCATCCCGGTTGATCTCCTCGGTGAGGAACGGAAGATCCGCCTGGCGCCGCCGGGGTTCTGATACCTCGATGATGAACGGCCGGCCTGATCCGATCATCACCGCATCGATATCCTCCCGCCCGGCACCGTGCAGGGTGGCTGCGGTCCCGTCAAATATCCGGCAGAGGGGGCGTCCCACCAGTTCCTCGACCGAGTCTGCATACTGCTTCCCGGTCCCGTTGCAGGCATCACACCCGGCACCCCGGCAGGACCGGCAATGCCAGTGCGTCTGGGGAATCCCCCGTTCGTACTTGAAGTACCTGCCGTACAGGAAGACCGGGCGGATCTGGACCTCGACCTCATCCTTCGCAATAGAGAGGACAACGACCACGTCAGGGGTCTTCAGCTCCACCTGCAGACCGCAGCGGGCAGAGACCGCCTTCCCGACCTCCCGGTTGATCTCTGACTTGAGGGGTTCGGGATCGGTCAGGGAGAGATCACTCCAGATCATCTCCTCTGCCTCCGCGATCAGAGGGGGGACCTTTGATCCCATCAGGAAGGTCCGGCATTCTATCCCTTCCAGTGCTGCGATCACCCGTTCAGCCCAGAGTCCGGTATTTTCAAAGAAGTTATTGCATATCCAGCAGGGTTCTGTCTCAGGACGATACGGCGTATTGAGTGCAAGCGCTGCCGCGATCCGGATCGCATTGCCACGCATATCATTTGAAAGCCCGTGCGAACGTTTCGCAACAAGCCTGCCGAGACAATGGTTACAGATCGGACCATAGCCGATCCCCTGGGTATATAATTCTGTCAGTTCCATCCGGATCGTCTCCGATCGATCTCATTCAAGAGCAGCACAATGGCATGGTCAGCATGCAGTACCTCCGGACCCAGGGAGTAGCGGGGCAGGTCACGGATCAGATCCTCCTCGTCATGAGTGAAGTTGTGGTGATCAGAGAGGATGAATGCTTCCGGGAGATCGCCAGGCTCTTTCCGGACATCCGTCCCGCCCTCATCCAGGACCCCGCACTGCAGCTCCTGCAGGATCGTCTCCAGTCCGCCTTTCCTGACACTGACCCCCGGGGTCACCTCGCGGAAGAGGGAACCTGCCGGGACTTCCAGCGCCTTCCTGATGAAGGATGCACTGCTCCGTTCATCAGGACTCAGGCTCCGGATCGTATCACCGGAGAACCGGACCGTTTTGGCAGGACCCGGACCCCCGGCCAGGATGAGCAGACAGACTCCGTCCTGCCTGACCCCGTGTGAGAGGAAGAGTGATGCCTGGACAGACCGGCAGAGCAGATCCAGCCGGCCTGCTCCGCCGGCGAGATCAGAGAGGCTGAATGAACCGTCCGTCTTCGCCTGGTGGCCGATCACCACAAAAGAGGTCATGGGAACTCAGGAGAAGCGGCCAAACTTCTTCATCAGCCGTTGCATCCCTTTCTCGCCCCCTTTCAGGCTCTTGAAGGTCCGCTTCATCATTTTATAGTACTTGATCAGCTCACGCACCTCCTCAAGGGTCGCTCCCGACCCCCGGGCGATCCGCTGGACACGGGATCCGTTCAGGACCGTCGGGTCATCCAGCTCGGTACTGGTCATCGAGTCCATGATCACCCGGTACCGTTCCATCTTCGTGCTGGTGACATCCACGGCCTCGGACGGAACCTCCATCCCCCCGAGCGGGAGCATGCTGAGTACCTGTTTCAGGGGCCCCATCCGGTTAACCGCCTCGAGCTGCCGGTACATATCCCTGAGGGTGAACCTGCCTGAGAGCATCGCATTGACATCGATCTCCTCTTCAGAGATGCTCTCCTGAACCTTCTCTGCAAGAGCCTTGAGATCCCCCATCCCGAGAAGCCGGGAGATGAAACTGTCAGGATCAAACCATTCGAGATCCTCGACCGTCTCTCCGGCTCCGATGAAGACGATCCCTGACCCGGTCTCTGAAACCGCAGAGAGAGCACCCCCACCCTTGGCAGTCCCGTCCATCTTGGTGATGATGACGCCGTCGATACTGACCGCATCATGGAACCGCCGTGCCTGGTCGCGTGCCTGCTGACCGAGCGCTGCATCAAGGACCAGCCACCGGTGGGTCGCGCGGGTCATCTCGTTCAGGTCGATGATCTCCTGGATCAGGTCATCTTCAAGGGCATGCCGCCCCTGTGTATCAACGATGATCACCTCATCCCTGAGGTGTTTCAGCCCTTCTGCGACGATCTTCCGTGCATCGGTCTCACCCGGATCTCCGAAACAGTTCACCTGCACCCGGTCGCAGAGGGTCTTGATCTGGGTATAGGCACCGGGTCTGAAGGTATCGGCACAGATGACCCCGACCCGCAGCCCCTTCTTCTTAAAGAACCGGGCAATCTTCGCGGTAGTGGTGGTCTTCCCTGACCCCTGCAGACCGGCCATCAGGATGGTCTGCCTGCCGAGAGGGACCTCAACCTTTCCCCCGACAAGCCGGACGAGCTCCTCGTACACGATTTTGAGTACGTGTTCGCGGGCCGTCACTCCCTTGGGGGGTTCCTCCTCGAGCGACCGTTTCTTGATCGTCTGGGAGAGCTGCATCACCTGCTTGACATTAACATCAGCCTGCAGGAGAGCACGCTGAAGATCCTTGACCAGTTCCTCGACGGCGGCCCGGTCGATGACCGTCTTTCCTGCGAGCTTTTTGAGGGCATCCTTCAGATTGGTACCGAGGTTCCCCAGCATCAGGCATCACCCGCAAGGAGATCCTCAACGATGGACCGGGGATCAAATGCCATGATGTCATCGTACCCCTGCCCGGTTCCGATGAAGATAAGGGGTTTTCCCACAGCATGGGCGATCGAGATGGCGGCACCCCCTTTGGGATCCATATCCACCTTGGTCAGCATCACCGCATCCATCCCGACAGATTTGGCAAACTCCTCAGCCCTGATGACCGCATCATTTCCGGCAACCGCCTCATCCACATAGACGATCAGGTCGGGCTGGATGACCCGGCGGATCTTGCTGAGCTGGTTCATCAGGTTCACCCGGTTGTGGAACCTGCCGGCGGTATCACCCAGGACCACATCGACCCCGTGTGCCTTCGCGTACTGGACGGTGTCATAGAGCACTGCCGAAGGATCAGACCCGTCCTGGTGCTGGATAACCTTGATCCCCAGCCGTTGTCCGTGCACATCGATCTGTTCGATGGCACCGGCCCGGAATGTGTCACCGGCACCGATCGCCACCTTCATTCCGTTCTTTGTGAGAAAATGGGCGACCTTCGCCACCGAGGTGGTCTTTCCGGTACCGTTCACCCCGGTGAAGAGGATCTTCACCGGCTTTTCCCGGGAACTGATGAACTCAAGGATATCCACCCCCTCCCCCAGAACCGAGAGGAGCGCATCAGAGAGGGCTGAGGTGATAACGGCATCCGCCGAGGTTCCGATCTTGCGTCGTGACCCGGTCAGGTCCTCCCTGACCCGGGTGAGGATGGCATCGGTAACAGAAAAGGCGACATCGCTCTCGAGCAGCCCGATCTCCAGTTCAGAGAGGGACTCTTCGATCTCCCTGGCTGAGATAGCCAGTTCGCGGTCCCGCACCAGGGAGAGCACTTTCCCGGCTAACCCCGGTTCTTTCTTCTCCCGTTCTCCTCCGGTATCCGGGGCAGCCTGCACACTTTCGGTCGCTGCCGGGACAGGTACCTCTTCACCGGGAAGAGACGGGGATGATTCAGGAAGGGAGCCGGTCGCAGGGTTCTGTTCCCCGGCCGTGGCCCCCAGCCGCTGCCTGACTGAGGAGAGTTTCTCCCTGAGCGCTTTGAACATCAGAGACCACCGCCGGTGAACCCCCGTTACCGGGGATCTGCCCCGCCCTGGGCCTGCTGTTCCTGGGCCTGACGGTAGATCTGCTCAAGACGGCGGGAGATATCCTTGACCTGGGCATCAATCTTCTGGAGGACCTCGGTGAGATTCTTCCCTGATGCTTCCATCTCGCGGATACGGTCCTGGAGATAACTGATACCCCCATCGCTGTTCTTCTGCAGGATGATCTCTGACCCGATGTTCACATACACCTCATCAGGATGCTCAACCCGGGCACGGACATTGACCCCGCCACCGATCGGCATCAGGATCGTCGATTCCCCTGCTTCAGATAGTGATTTCAGGGTCTCAATTGCGGCGTTACCCTCCCGGATCCCCTCTTCCATAAGCCCCAGCTGCCGGGAGTACATCTCAGCCTGCTGGTTATACTGATTCAGGTACGCCTGGAGAGACTGGACCTCTCGGGGATCAACGGGTGTCATCGATCACTCACCCTTGTATTCGGTGACGGTATCAATCTGGATATACATGCGTTTGAGCCGGTGTTTGCTCCCGATGATGGTGTAAACCCGCTCCTGCGCCTGTTTCTCGTTCGGGGCGGTAAGTACCTTGGTATATGGCTTCCAGGCCTGCTTCTCCTGGTACTTCCCCTTTATTTCATACTGCTTCATTTCCATGGTATTTCAGTCCTCAAATCCGAAAATATCTTCTATTCTTCCGAGTTCGTAACCGCTGGTCTCAGCACCCGCGAGATACCCGCGGGTGTTTGCCACCAGACCGGTCCCGACCATCGCGTTCCCCATGTTGATCGAGCCCTTTCCAACCGGGAGATCACAGACCGCCTCAAGGGCGGTGATCTCCGAGGCGGTGCTCCGCGGATTGACCACCACACCACTGTTGGTGGCCACACCGGCCATCCCGACAACCTTGACATCTCCAAGGGTCAGGGGGATGACCGGCACCTTCAGAAAGTCGCCGATCTCCCTGCGGGCCCGGGCATCAAGATCCGGGTGAACAGCGGCAAACCGATCAGATGCAAGGATCACGTTCCCGGCTGCATTCATACCGTGATGCAGGAGAAAGACCTCCCGGTGCTCACTGAGCCGCTTAATCTCAGGCCGGGTCGCCAGGCCTGATACGATGAATCCGTTGCTGTTCCCGGCAAGGAGTGATCCGATGATCGGGCTGCCCTGGATCATCGTCCTGATGATCTCAAGGCCGAACGCCTCCCGGTATGCGGTTTCCAGCTCTTCAGGTGCATCCGCCGGGATGACTGCCACATCCTCGAACACGCGGGTAAATACGCCGATATGGGGGTCGCCTGTTATCGAGACCGTGCGGTCCATCTCACTCCTCAGCCAGCTCGGCCTGCACCTGTCCGTCCTCGAGCTTCATGGCCCGGACACGGATACGTGCTGGCGGCTTCTGGGATCCCCGGGACCAGACCTTCTCGTTGATAGAAGAGTCGAGTTTTACATCCTCGCTCTTCATGTGGCGTCCCAGAAACTCCCTGATATCCTTCATTGCCTTGGCGCTGCGTCTCCACCGGGGAACACGCCGGACCGTTCCCAGGGGAATGACATATACCTGCTCTTTCAGCTTCTCTACCATATTATCACACCTTCAGGGTGCTCCGGCGCCAGCTGTGACGTGCAGGATGGGTCATGACCTTTCTCTTCGTCTTTACCATGACCCACTGGGGAACACGCCGGTTCTGCTGGGTCTTCTTTGCAAGCCGGATCTTCCGGCATTTTGAAACTTTACTCATCTATTTCTCCAGATGACTGTCGTGCAGTCACGAGGGATTGCTCATGATCCCGGGGGAAGAAGGATGCAGGGGATTGTCCCCGCCGCTCCATCTCCCGCCGGATCTCATGTTCATAGTCCCCGCTGCGGATCTGCCCGGTCTCCCCGTATGATACGACGAGATACCGGCCAGCAAGCCGCTGTACTTCCCGCTTCGGAAACCCGAAGAGCGGGCGCACATAGGAACATCCATGCCTGTCTGAGAGGCTTCGCACTTCGTCGTCGGTCAGGAGCGGCACCCGGTCACCAAACCGTGTGCCGTCACCGACGACTCCGTACCTCCCGGCAAGGACATGAACCGCCTCCCGGTGTATCCGCTGGATTGCTTCTCCGGGGTACCCGCATGCACAGATGGTCCCGACCGCCTCATCAAGGAGACCGGGCCTGAATACCTCTTTGTGATGCGGATATCCAAGGGCACGGGCCGCCTGTTCGATCTGCGGAATCTCCGCATCAGCCGAGAAGACAAAGGTGTTCAGTTCCACCTCATAATGTTCTGACAGCAGGACTGCTGCCAGGGAACTGTCTTTCCCTCCTGAGAACAGGACGCCGGCCTTCATCCCTTTCGCCGGATATTGAACTCGCGCTTTGCTGGAATTACCTGTTTGAGGATGACTTTCAGCTGCTCGTCGTTGATCTTGCTTTTGATCCTGCCGCTCTGGGCAAGCATGACCAGCTGCTGTTCAACCGAACGGGCAAACTCGGGCTTGGTGAGCTTGATGGTGTTCAGCCGTTCCCGGGCTTCAGGCTCAAGAATCTGCATGAGGACCGAGTGTATCTGGGCCTCATACTGACGCTGGCGTTCTGCCTCATCCTGCTGGGATGCAGCCTGCTGCTGCATCTCCATCATTCTCCGCCTTCGGATCTCGGCTAATTCATCATCTCCCATACAGGTTCCTCTGGACGATTACGCGGACTCAGACACAATGCGGTATGCCACTCCGTCAAGGAACGACGCTCCTGCCGGCGTGACGACCCTGCCGCCCTTCTGCGAGGTGACATACCCCGCTTTCTCGAGCTGCTGGACGGCCTTCCTCAGGATAGAGCCGCTCCCCTTCACCGTCTTGTTCGGTTTGGAGCCTCTGTTCTTCTTTCCACCATACGCCGAACGCATCCGCTCAACACCGACCGGACCGTCCACATAGACGCGCCTGAGGACCGCTGCCGTACGGGTGTACCACCAGTCAGGATCCTCGGGAGGCATCCCTTTGTGGGCACCGGTCTTTGCAAAGGCTGCCCAGTCTGGAGCAGTGATTTCGGATTTTTCCTTCAGTTCCGCTGCGACACGCGTGATAAGCCTGTCAGCAGGAACATCATACACAGTTGTCATCGATAGTCCACACTCTCAAATGCAGATAGTAGTCTCTACTTATACGTATGAAGGATTCTTATATATTTCGAGAACGGGACCCGGGGTGGGAACCCGGATCTCCAAGGACCATCGTCCTTCCCCTCACCTGGAGGAGGATCGTGCCGCTCTCTGCAGCGACACCCTCCGGATCCACCCCGGTTGATTCAAGCCATTTCACCTTGATGGTCTTCCTGACCTTGATCTGGCTGCGGATCTCTTCAATGATCGTCGTGGTCACTCCCTGTTTTCCAACCCAGATCGTGGGTTTGAGGTCATGATACCCGCCCGGGGCTGCTGACCCGGTCTTCTTCCTGACTGTCTTTCTATCCTGACTCATGATGCATTCCGGTAAAGCGGATAACGTCTGTGGTACCCGCAGATTCTGCAGGTGACCACGACACGGCTGCGGTGGATGCGGGTCTGCATCGTCACACCCGGCACGAGGAAGCCTGAACACCGGCGGCAGAACTGCCGTCTCAGATCGCGCGGGATCCGGACCCGTTCCTTCATGGCGATCCGTCGTGCGATCGTCACGCACCGGTTACTCCACCCGGGATCTTCGGGGAAGAGACGGGAGGCCTGGGTGAAGAGGATGCTGATACGCTCCCGGGCAATATGGCGCCGGTCATGCCGCTGGTGTCTCCTTCCCATCAGACCCCCGTTCCCTGTGGTGACGGGCAATTCTCCTCAGTGGAGAGAACCCGCACGAGTCTGCCGGTGATCTCCAGCCGGTGCTCGCAAAAGAGCCTGACCGCCTCAGGCAGTGCCGTATGCTCCTCTTCGAGGATCCGGCCGGCAAGGGTCTCCCCGGTATCACCATCAAGAACCGGCACCGTCCGCTGGATGATGACCGGCCCGGCATCCATCTCCTCGGTCACGAAATGAACCGTGCATCCGGCAACCTTCACCCCGTACCGGATCGCCTGTTCCTGTGCATGAAGCCCTGA
>CAZSVH010000006.1:0-21864 GCA_964610235.1 uncultured Methanospirillum sp.
GTGGCAGGCACGGAGACCTGCTGGTCCTTGTGGAAGTCCTGATTCCGAAGAATGTCCATGGCGAGGTGAAGGAACTCTATGAGAAGATCCTCTCCCTCGAAGGGAACAAACAGGCAAAGAATGATGGTGACAAGAAAGGGTTCTTCGAATCCATTCTCGGTGGATAACCTGAATCAGGCTGTTCGGGTTCATCAACCCCCGTCTTTTATCAAAACCCTTAACTGTATTTAAGCGTAAGATCGTACCCATGGGCAGTCTCCTGCTTGTTGACGATGCCGGTTATATGCGACGCCTCGTCGGAATCATGGCGAAAAAAGGAGGGCATGAGGTGGCAGGTGAGGCCGATACCGGTACCCGGGCGATTGAACTCTATACCCAGCTCAAACCGGATCTGGTCATCCTTGATATCCTGATGCCTGATATGAACGGCCTGGAAGTCCTGAAGCGGATCAGGGAGATGGACCCCGGGGCGAAGGTCCTGATGTGCACGGCATCAGAACAGTCCACCCACGTTCAGGAAGCCCTTGAATCAGGAGCAGCAGGATATGTCGTGAAACCCTTTACCCAGGACGTTCTGAACGAGAAGATCACGGCTGCACTGGCATAATTCTTTCGTATCCGTCTGCCATTGAGGCATCCTTCACCTTTTTCTCACCATCCCGTCAATGGATACGGAGTGAAACTCATCTGTGAGCTCTGGGGTGAACACCCTGATATTCCCCGGGCTGAACTCTCCTGCATCGGAACCGTCACCGAGCACCGCCCGCAGGTGGCGGTGGCAGATATTGTGGACCCGGACCTCCTCTCCCGCCTCGCGTACACCCACCGGGCCATGCGGTACCGGGGTGAATGTGCCGCTGATGAGGAGTCTTTTGTCACGATGCTCCAGACCCTCAGTCTCTCGGTCGGGAGGCCTTTCTGCGGCAGGGTGAAGAAGATGGAAGGGCACGGAATGGAGGCGTCCACCACCCGGCTCGAGTCCCTGATCGGGAAGAACATCCACGGACCGGTCTCGGTCTCAGCACCCGAACTGGTCTTCCGGGCGATCATCTCCGGAGGCAGGGTCTACTTCGGCGAGGTTATCTGGGAGATAGAACGCGGTCCCTACCATGAGAGAAAACCCGGGAACAGGGAATTTTTTCACCCCGGAGTCATGATGCCCAGGATGATCCGGGCCCTGGTGAACCTTGCTCATGCCCGGCCGGGTGAGATCGTCCTCGATCCATTCTGCGGAACCGGAGGAACACAGATTGAAGCCGGGCTGCTCGGATGCCGTGCGGTGGGGACGGATGCAGATCCGGAGATGGTCAGGGGAACCCGGCTCAATCTCCCCGGCTCTGATGCCCTGATCGCAGACGTCAGGCATCTTCCCTTCAAAGACGAGTCGATCGAGCATATCGTCTCGGATCTCCCGTACGGCCAGTCGGTCTTCATCATCGGATCGGGCCTTGAGAACCTCTATACCCATGCCCTTGAGGAGATGAGACGGGTGACCAGGCCGGGATTCAGATCGGTCATCGTCACCCACCGCGATATCAGGCCGCTGGTGAGCAGGTACTTTCCGATCACCGGGTACTATGAGCAGCGGGTGCACCGGAGTCTTACCCGGCGGATCCTTGTTCTGATGAACCGCTGACGGAGCATCCTATCTATAGCAGCAGACCCAACCATTCTGTACCGGCTGTCACGCGGAAACAACATGGCATTTACGTTCTTTTTCAGGGATACCCAGACACTGCGGCTGGCGATCGAACACGTTCACCCCTATATCCAGAGCCGGTCACGGATCACCATCTGGAGTGCCGGCTGTGCCCAGGGGCAGGAACCGTATACATTCGCCATTCTCCTCCGTGAGATGATCGGACCGTACCTCTTCCGCAATACCCGGATATATGCAACTGACCTGGACCAGTACGATCAGTATGGAAGGATCATCGCCGAGGGGCGGTACCCGGTCCGGGATCTCGAGCGGATCCCCCCAGACATCTTTGCCCGGTACTTCAGGACCGACCCACAGGATCCCGACTTCTGCATCATCGCTGATGAGATAAAAGCGGCCGTCGAGTTTCAGAAGCATGATCTCCTCACGGGGGAATCGATCCGGTCAGGGGTCCACCTGATCATCTGTAAGAATGTCCTGCTCCACTTCTCACCCGGGGAGCGGCTGAGGGTCTGGGATATGTTCTGGCAGTCCCTGGAGGAGGGTGGTTTTATGCTCCATGAACACACCCAGAAACTACCGGATGAACTGAACGGACGGTTTGAACAGATCGTGATGAACGCCCAGATCTTCCGGAAGAAGGAGATCGGATGAATGTCAGGAACCTCTCAGGTCAGAGTACCGAGTATACCTCAAATGTCTACCATGCCACCGGGGAATACCTCCAGTTCCGCGATCTCAGCACCCTGATCGACGTGGGACGGGATGAGTCGGTCCTGGGTGCCCTGCGGACCATCAGAACAGGGCTGGGAAAAAAACCGGTTGACCAGATATTTCTGACCCATTCCCACTTTGATCATGCCGGACTGCTCAGAGAGATCCTCTCCCGGTACGCGGTTCCGGTATACGGGCATCCGCAGACCAGGATCGAGGGGGTTATCCCTCTCAGTGACGGGGAACAGGTGAGGATCGCAGACCGGGAATGCGAGGTCATATGGGCAGATGCACACAGTGAGGACTCGGTCTGTTACTACTCCCCTGATGACGGAATCCTCTTCTCAGGGGACATCCCGGTCAGGATCTATACCCGCGACGGCGTGTATAACCCTGGATTCCTCCCGATATTCGAGAGATTCTGTTCGTTCGAACTGAAGGTCATCTACCCCGGCCACGGCGATCCGATCACCGATAATCTGCCCCATATGCTTGATGAGTCCTATGCAAACCTCAAGAGGAGCACCTTTGTCTGAGCACCTGTACCCCCCGGCTCCAGCGCCGTTCTCACCGGCTGCCCCTGCACCAGGGGGTATCCCCTGATGGATATCCGCAACCTGACGAGCGGCTCAGAGATCTACACCGCCAATGCCTACCTCTGTACACCCGGTGATGAGCATTCCTGCAGTCTTCTCATTGATACCGGGTGTGATAACCGGATCATCACCACGCTCATCGGCATCGGGTATGAGAAGGGGGGACTACCGGTCAGGGACATATTCCTGACCCATGCACACTATGATCATTCCCGGATGATACGGGAGATAAAATCAGCCTGGCCTGAGGTGAAAACCTATGCATTCTCTGCATATATCGGCGGAATCGACCAGGTCCTCACCGGGGGTGAAGAGATCCAGTCATGTGGAACCAGCGTTGAGATCATCCATGTCCCCGGGCATACGACCGACTCTGTCTGTATCTATCTCCCAAAGACCGGGATCCTCTTCACCGGGGACTCCCCGATCGTCATCTGGGGGACGGATGCTACCTATGAACAGGCGTTCTTCAGGGCATTCGAGCGTCTTGCCTCACTGAAGGTCTCGGCTATCTATCCCGGACACGGAGAACCCCTGCTCCAGGACTGTAACCGGCTGCTCGACCAGTCCCTGCGGAACCTGAAACTGAGCCGGATCATCTGAACCACGCATATTCCAAAGGAATGTCCCCGCATCCGGTGTCAGGTATTCCTATATTGATGAAGAGCGCACTCATAAGAGGTGAAAACGCTCATTCTCGGAGGTGGCCTTGCCGGAATAACCCTGGCCCGCCTTCTTTCCCAGAAAGGGGATAATGTTTCAGTACTTGAACAGGAGTCACGAATCGGGGGTCTCTGCCGGTCAGTCACGGCTGACGGATTCACCTTCGATATCGGCGGTTCCCATATCATCTTCTCCCGTGATACGCAGGTCCTCTCATTCATGCATCAGGTTCTCGGGAAGAACCGGGGAGAGCGGAAGCGGGATACCAAAATTCATTATAAAAACCGGTACATCAGATACCCGTTCGAGAACGGCCTGTATGAACTGCCGAAGGAAGATTGTTACACCTGCCTGAACGAGTTCATCAGAACCCTTATCGCAACAGAGAAAGGGGAGCTGAAAGAGCCGGAGAACTTTCTGGAGTGGATCCACCACACATTCGGGAGTGGTATCGCAGAGGCATACCTGGTCCCGTACAACGAGAAGATCTGGAACTTCCCGCTGGACCGGATGTCAGCCCACTGGATGGAAGGGCGGGTCCCGCGGCCCC
This sequence comes from uncultured Methanospirillum sp., assembly GCA_964610235.1. Taxonomy (GTDB): domain Archaea; phylum Halobacteriota; class Methanomicrobia; order Methanomicrobiales; family Methanospirillaceae; genus Methanospirillum. The sequence continues at coordinate 4,184 of CAZSVH010000006.1, forward strand.
CGGTTGAGGATATCATCAGATCTGCAGTCGGTATCGAGACGGAAGGATATCGCCACCAGTCGGTCTTCTCCTACCCGGCCGAGGGTGGGATCGAGGCACTCATCACGGCGATCGCAGCGCCGGTCAGTGAGTGTATCAGGTGTGGGTTTACCGTCCGTTCGATCACGAAGACCGAAGACGGCTGGGAGGTGGGTGACGGAAAGGAGGTGATCACCGCTGACCGGCTGATCAGCACGATCCCTCTCCAGGTTCTCCTCCCCTGCCTCTCCGGAGTTCCCGGTGAGGTTGCTGATGCCGTCGCTGCCCTGAAGTACAACTCCATCGTCTGTGTCGGAATCGGACTGACCGGCAGCACCCTCCCCTTCTCCTGGATGTATCTGCCGGAAAGGGACGGATCAGCAGCAAACCGGATCTCGTTTCCGTCCAACTTTTCAGACCAGGCTGCCCCGCCCGGATGCTCCTCTATCCTGGCCGAGATAACCTATAACCAGGGTGATGCAACAGACCTGATGACCGATGCAGGGGTGGTGGAAGAGACGATCCGGTCTCTGGGAAAGGCCGGGATCCTCGATCCTGCCGCGGTCAGATCTGCGATCGCCGTCAGACACCGGTTCGCCTACGTGGTCTATGATCTGGACTGGAAGAAGAACATGAAGACCATCCGTGAGTACTTCTCCTCGCTCGATCTCCCCCTCGTCGGGAGGTTCTCCCAGTTTGAATACCTGAACATGGACGGGGTTATCCGTTCGGTGCAGGATTTCGCCGGAGATGCATCATGAATGTCAACTTTGTCGTGGAGGATATGTTCCTCTTCAAGTACATCGGATGTTCCACCGTTGCCCGGAGCCTGTATACCTCCCTGAAAGCACAGAACGGGATGAACCTGACCTGGGACCGGTTCCGGTACGATGCGGACATCTCCCATTATCATACCTTCGGGCCGATCGCCCTGCTGAACCGGCGGCTGTCAGGCGGGAAACGGATTCTGACCGCCCATTCGACACCACGGGTCAATATCGGGAACCTGGCACTCACCCGTGCCATCAACAAACGCTATCCTGAGATATACCGGAAGTTCGACCATATCGTGACCATCTCGGAATCATGTGAGGAAGAGGTCAGGGAGATGGTCCCGGAAGTGCCGGTCACCCGGATCCCGAACGGAATCAACCGCGGATACTTCAGGCCGGACCCTGACAAACGGGCTGCATTCAGGGAGCATGCCGGCCTCTCCGAGGACGAGGAGGTGGTCCTGACGGTGGCACAGATCAGCCCGAGAAAAGGCTTTTACGACTTTATGAGCCTGGCTGCCCGACACCCGGAGATCCGGTTCGTCTGGGTGGGCGGGTTTCCGTACGGGCTTGCATCAAAGGATTACCTGAAGATCAAGTGGATGATCCGGCAGCGGCCTGAGAACGTCATGTTCACCGGGTTTGTCCGGGATATCGCCGAGGCATACTGTGCTGCAGACACCTTCCTCATGCCCACCTATGCAGAGACCTTCGGCCTCGCCGTCCTCGAGGCCCAGGCCTGCGGGCTCCCGGTCATCGCCCGGAACATCCCCGAGTTCCATGAAGTCTATGAAGACAGTGTCAGGTACTTCTCGACGGTCCCCGAGGCTGAGGCGGCCCTCTCTGACCGGGAAGGGCTGCGCAGGATCGCGGCCGGTTCCCGGGAGGCCTCGGCCCGCTATGACATCAGGGATGTCTGCACCCGGCATATCAGTCTCTATACGGAGATGAACGAAACATGATTTCAGTGGTCATTCCCTCGTTTAATGAGGCAGAACGGATCGAAGGATGCCTGGTATCCCTCCTTGAACAGACACTCCCCCGCGAGCGGTATGAGATCATCGTGGTCGACGGGGGATCCCGTGATAACACCCGGGAGATCGCAGAACAGTATGCAGACCGGGTCTTTATCCAGACGAGCCCGAAGGTCGGCGGAGCCCGCAACGACGGGGCGCTCCAGGCGACCGGTGATATTCTGGTCACAACCGATGCCGACACTCATCTCCCCCCGTCCTGGCTCGAGCAGATCGAGCGTGACTTCGCGGACCCCGGGACGGTCATGGTGTACGGACCGGTGGAACCGATCGAACGGACCCTCAGGAACCGGTTTTACCTCTTCCTCTCCAACATCTTCGCCACTGCAGGGTACCTGACCGGCACGATCTATTTCACCCTGGGGTGCAACAGCGCATTCAGAAGAGAGGCATTTATCCGGGCCGGGATGTACCGGGTGTCGGATGCTGGTGATGATCTGGAGATCGCCCACCGGATGGTGAAGATCGGGAAGATCCGGTATGACCGGAGGCTGAAGGTCGGCTTCTCCATGAGGCGGTATGACCAGTTCGGTGCGATAAAATCGATATACGAGTGGTTTTACATCGTCCTCCACGGGGGGACGCAGACAAATATGCCTACACCCGCAAGGAGTATAAATAGCCTCACACCTCCGGTCTCTCCGGATAATTCATAAACCTGTCCGTATAATCCTATATTAATCCGGTTTGCAGACAGACCCGGGGGACGGGCAGGAACAGGTCATGTTAGATCAACCCAAAGGCGCACTCACCGAAGTCCTCATCGTCGAGGATGATGAGATCATCGCTTCCCTTATTGAGAAATTTCTAATCCAGAGAAATTACGTCATCGGAGGGAAGGTAAGTACCGGTGAGGAGGCCCTCTACAAGGCGGCTGAGCAGCTTCCTGATATTATCCTGATGGATATCAACCTGGCAGGCAAAATAGACGGTATCACCGCCACGAAATATATCACCTCCATCTTCAGGATTCCGGTCATTTTCCTCTCAGCCCAGGATGATGAGAAGACCCTTGAGCGGGCAGCACATGCAGAACCTGCAAGTTTTATCATCAAACCGTTCAGTGCAAAGGATCTCTACTCGAATATCGAGATTGCCCTGCATAATGACCGGCTGCTCAAGAAATCAAAGGACTTCCAGTTCAGCAAGATCCGACGCGTGGCACGGGCTGCCCTCTCAGAACTCGATTCATATTTTATCCTGGATAACCGGGGGAGGATCCTCTTCATCAACCCCTATGCCGAGCATATCATGAATACTCCCCGTGACGAGGCCATAACCAAGCCAATCGGGCAGTACCTGACCTTCTATGATACCCGGCAGAATACCATCTTCAATGATACCTACCAGGATGTGATCCGGGAGAGTCTCGTGCTCGGAATCAAGCAGCATATCGCGGTGAAGATGAAGGACGGGACCTTCAGGCACGTGGTCATTCAGTCCTCCTCCATCAGGGATGCGGCGAATGAGACCATCGGAGTGATGGTCCGGATGCATATGAAGATGAAGAATGAACTCTGAGGAGGGGAAAGGTTTTTTACGTGGGCACAACCCACTTGTATAAGCACCTTCGGTCCCGGTAGGGTAGTGGATATCCTAGAAGCCTGCGGAGCTTTTGACCCGGGTTCAAGTCCCGGCCGGGGCGCTCCTTTTGGTCCATCCGGACCCTCTTTTTGAGTCACTCTCTTCAGGGGATATTATGCCGATCATCGGATCAGGAGACCTCGCCGCTCCTGCGATTTACCCTCCCGAAAGCCTGCCGGCAGGTCATGCCCGATACAGGTGTCGCCGAATGCCGGGATCAGGCACCATCCCCACCAATGGGAACATTCAGATAGAGGGGTGAAGATACCTCCTCAGGTATCTGATGAAGACCCAGACCGGTCTGGCATCCCGGCAGATCATCCTGATCATCCTTCTCGGAGCGACCTTGATCAGCTTCGGGCTTAATATTCATACCATCAGGTCAGGACTCGACCCGGTGTACGCCAACCTGATCTACATCCCTATCATCCTGGCCTGCTTCTACTATGATATCAGGGGGTTTCTCTTCTCCTGCCTCCTGAGTGCCGGCTATCTCCTGCTGGTCGTCTCCCTCTCATCCGAACCCGCACTCTTTGAGTCAACCCTCATCCGCATCACCTTCTTCCTCCTGATAGCAGCGGTGATCACCATGCTCTCCCTGAGCAGACTCCAGGCCGGGGCGAAGATTGCGGACCTGAAACATCACTATGACGCCCTCTTCGAGACCATGCCAGAGGGATTTGCATACTTCAGGGCCATCAGGGACGACCAGAATATCCCGGTGGATTTCCAGTATATCAAGGTGAATACCCCGTTCGAACGGCTGACCGGCCTCAGCAGGGTACAGGGGAAGCGGGTATCTGATATTCCCCATGACCTGGCACGGGATCATCCGGATCTGTTTGCTACCTACCGGCGGGTGGCCCGGACCGGGAAGGATGACACCATCACCATCACCCCGGGAACCATCACCCTCTCGGTCTCGGTATACCCGTCCCAGGACGGATACTTCCTTGCGGTATTCAACAACATCACCGGAAAAGCGAGATCCGAACATGCACTGAAGGTGGATAAGACCCGGTTTGAGAAGATCATCACCCATCTGCCGATTCCCCTCTTCAATGTGATCGAAGGGGGGGTGATCCGGGAGATGAACAGCCGGTTCATCCAGACATTCGGATACTCTCACCTGGAGATCCCGACCCTGCATGCCTTCTGGGAGAAGGTCTTCCCGGACGAGATGTACCGGCAGTGGGTGAAGCATACCTGGCAGACCGCAGTCAGGGCTGCGAAAGAGTCTGAACGGGAGATTCTGCCTGCCGAGTACACGATCACCTGTCAGAATGGGGACCTGCGGGTCGTTGAGCTCTCCGGAATCGCCATCGAGAAGAATCTCCTGGTCACCTTCGTCGACGTCACCGAGCGGCGCCATGCTGAGGAGGCAGTCAGGGAGGCGAACCAGAAACTCCGGTTCCTCACCGGCATCACCCGTCATGACATCTTCAACCAGCTCAATGCCATGTACCTCTACCTTGACATGGCCCTCGAGGAGACAGAACTGGACCTGGTTCATGATTATGTCAGAAGAGTCCAGAATGCAGGAAAGAGGATCGAGGCGATCATCGGGTTCACCCGTGAGTTTGAGCACTTCGGTACCGACTCCAGCGGATGGCAGAATATCAACGCCATCATTGAAGCGGCAAAGACCGAGGTCCCCTCAGGGATCATCACGATCTCCAGTATCATCCCTGATGATCTGGAGATATATGCGGATCCGATCATCAGGAAGGTTTTCACGACATTCTTCGACAATGCCATCAGGCACGGGGGGAAGGAGATCTCACAGGTCATCCTCTCTGCAGAGTTTGGAGAGACGACCCTGACCATCATCAGCGAAGATGACGGGGCCGGGGTGGCTGCCGCAGAGAAAGAGAAGATATTTCAGAACGGATTCGGGAAGAATACCGGTATCGGCCTCTTTTTATCCCGTGAAATCCTGGCAATCAACGATCTGTCCATCATCGAGACCGGGACCGAGGGGACCGGGGCACGGTTCGAGATTAGCGTTCCTGCAGGAAAATTCCGGAGCAGGAAGACTACCCCCTGATCCGGCGTGACAGCAGCAGGATAGAGAGGCCGAAGAGGAGGCTGAGCAGGTAGATGGCCTGTACTCCGGGGGTTGACCCCTCCAGGATCGTCGAGACCGATATCGAGCCGTCTCCCATGACGGCGATCCCGGATGTGAAACAGACCTGGACACAGGAGATACTCATCAGGCAGGCAAACTCGATCACGGTCTCCATGATACCGCCTGCCATCCCTGCCTGATCCCGGGGAACGGTCGCATAATAGAATCCATACACCCCTGTTGAACCCAGGCCAAACATGAGGTTGAGGAGCAGAAGGGAGATACCGATCGCCGGAAGGTTCCCGAGGAAGGGGGCTGCCATCATCACCCCGCCTGAGAGAAGCCCGAAGAGACCGGAGAGGATCAGGAGAGACCTGATTCCGGGCATTCCCTTCCGCTCCATCCAGATACCCGATAACGGACTGCATACCACACAAATCACCGCCCCGCCGCTCATGATCACCCCGCCCATGAACGGAGGAACACTCAGGATCTCACTCAGGTATATGGGAAGAAAGTAGAGCGACATCCGGTACGCACAGTAGAGAGAAAAGGCGATACAGAGCGGTTCCAGGGTGGACCGCCGGGTCAGGAAGGAGAGATCGATGAGAGGATCCGCTGCCCGCTTCTCCCAGGCGAGGAAGAGATACCCGGCAAGGAGGGAGATGGCAAGGGCCTCGAGGAAGAGGGGGAGGTTCTGCTGGAGAAACCCGAGGTTCATCCCGATACTGAAAACCCCGAGGGTGAGAAAGATGAGGAACACCCCCGGGTAATCACCGGCTCCCTTCCGGGAGTTGCCCGGGGATCCAGGGATACTCACCAGGCCGATGAGCAGGATGAGGAGACCGACCGGGACCAGAACGAGGAAGGTCAGGTTCCAGCCATACTGCTCAAGGATACCCCCGCATATCACCGGACCGGCGACAGACCCGATCCCCACCCCCATAACCGTATACCCGATGGACCGGCCTCTCCGCTGTTCATCAACCGTGACCATGATCAGGGGAAGGGATACGGCAAGGCTCAGGGTAAGCCCGATTGATGAGACTGACCGGGATAAAAGCAGCCATGCCAGACTCTCTGCACCCGCAGAGAGGAGGGAGCCGAGGGTGAATAACCCGATGCCCGCAAGGAAGATCCGCTTCATCCCGACGACATCCCCCAGCCGGCCGGCGAAGATGAGGGTACTGACAAAGATCACCCCTTCGGCCAGGAAGAGGAATGAGGCATAATCAGCCCCCAGGTCCCAGACGATCGAGGAGATTCCCAGGGGGAGGATGGAACTGTCGACGGCTCCCATGATGAACCTGAGCGTGACTGCCAGCACGATGAGGTGCTGAAACACCGGGGATACCCGGGTTCCGGACGCAGTTCTCTCCCGGTCCATATGAAGAATGTGGAGTGGATGAGGATTAATAGTCATGGCAGACAGGATTCGCCTGGTGCACCAGCTGAGTATCCCCTGATCCACGCTGGACGAATGCTGTTCCCCCATCTGCCATTCATCAGGCAGTCCGTCATCACGGGAGGTTATTAGAGGGAAGGGGTGCATACCTTCGGGTAATGAGGGGGAAGAGGAGGGGGCCGGGGAAGTACATGCTCATCACCCTCCTGATCCTCTGGATAGTTGGAATCATCTGTTCTGGTGAACCCGGCCCGGGAGACGGGGATATCATCAGGTACCCGTTTCCCCATCCTGATCTCACCATTTATACCGAGGAACAGCCCCCGTTCAACTATCTGAACGAACAGGGTCAGGTCTCAGGGCAGGCAACCCTGATCGTCCGTGAGATCATGAGACGACTGGATATCGACTGCCCGATCGTGATCGGTGGCTGGTCATCAGGGTACAATACGGTGATTCAGACCGGGAACACCGCACTCTTCTCGACGATTATGACCCATGAACGAGAGCCGGTCTTCAGATGGGTGGGCCCGATCGGAGAACTCCAGTACTCGGTCTATGTACGGTCAGACAATCCGGTCACGGTCTCTTCCTATGCAGCACTCCGGGACCGCGGGAAGATTGCCGTGGTCCGCAACGATGCCCGGGAAGAGTATCTCCGGGGACTCGGCCTCTCTTCCATCCTCCCCCTGAACGATGATGCAGACTGTATCAGGGCATTATCCTCAGGGGAGGCAGAGTTCTGGTTCGGAACCCGTGACATCACCGCACAGAAAGCAAAAAAGCAGGATACTGGTATCCACGGGTTCAGGATCCTGGATCTCCCCCCGATATCCCAGAATGTATACATCGCCTTCAACCGCCGGACTCCTGACGCGGTGATCCACCTCTGGCAGCAGGCACTGGACAGTATGAAAGAGGACGGGACATATGACCTGATTCAGAGCAGGTATATGCCATACATCTGCTCCTGGGTGAGATGCACCCCGTGAAGAGAGGGAGCGCACGAATGAATGGGAAAGAGACCCTCCTCCCGGTCAGAGGGCTGGGAGGGCAGGGATGATCTGCGTGACAATGGCCCCGGTAATCCCTTCCAGGGTCAGCTGAACCGCGATAGCCGCAAGAATCAGCCCCATCAGCCGGACCAGAATCTCGATCCCCTGGGTCCCGAGCAGGCGGGCGATCAGGTCTGACCCGAGGTTCAGGATAGTGATGACGAGGACGATACTCAGGATAACGAGGAGTCCGCCGAGGAACGCAACTCCGGAAGGAGCCCTGCTCCCGAAGAGGATCGCTGCCGCGATAGATCCGGGTCCCACATAGAGGGGGATACCGAGCGGAACGATGATCCCGGGGAGGATCGAACCGCTTCGGGATATGACGCCTTCAGATCCGGTCTCAGCAATCACCCGGTTCATGGTGACGGTATGGGTTCCGCTCATCATCGAGAGTCCGACCCCGAAGAGAATGATCCCCCCGGCAATCTGGAATGCCGGGATGGAGATGCTGAAAAAAGTCAGGACCGTCTGGCCGGCAAAGAGGAAGAAGCTCATCGCAAGGAGGATGAAGCCGGAGAGGATCAGTGCGGTTCTCCGCCTGACGGCAGTCGGGAGCCCGCGGGTATATGCGATGAAGAACGGGAGGTTGCCGAAGGGATCGAGGATGGCAAAGAAGGTTCCCACCGCCCCGATCAGGTATCCGGTGTCTGCGTCCATGGATACCAACAGGTAGGCAGCCGGAACGAATAAGGAAGAGGGGATCCCTGAAGGTCCGGGAGAGAGGAGGGGATTACCTGAGGCTGCGGGTGGATGAGTACATCTGCTCCGGGGTGAGAGCCAGCAGGGTCTCTGAACAGAGGGTGCCAAACCTGCCGATCTCCATCAGGATCAGGGTCATCGCCTCCTGTGAGGGTGCCTGAATGATCGCGACGAAGTCATACTGACCGAAGGTATAATGAAGCGAAACCAGGGTGCCGCCTGCTCTTCTGATGATCTCCTCTGCCTTTCGGTCACGTTCCTCAAAATCCCGGACCTGTTCACGGGACAGGCCGGTCAGTCTTCCCAGGAGGATAAAGGTGAGCATGGTCTGTAATCGGTGACATGCGTAATAAGTGCATCCCTGGTCTGGGTCGATCATCCTTTCAGGGAAGAGAGAACACCTCAGGTACAGAGTGGTCTGATGAACATTAGAACTGTGCAATTACCCCTGCTCATCTGCTTCTTCTCCCTCGCATGCGGGGGGATGGCGGTAAGCGGGGAGGAGACGCCTGCCGATCTTCTCCGCCTGGCTGATGCTGCCTTTGCGGAAGAACGGTATCTCGCGGCAGGTGAGTTGTACCTGAACGCATCCGCGGCTTTTGCAGCTGCCGGGGATGATGAGATGCGACGCGATGCATTCAGGAAGGCGAAGCGGGCAGGATGGATCCTCGGGGAGTTTCCTCTGAACCGGACCAGTGCCGGTGAGACGATAGCATCAGAGATCCCGGTGTTGACACCGCAGGAGCGCGATTCATTCCTTGAACCCGGCGAATCCATCCAGATCAGATCAGACGGGGAAACCTGGTACTACGAGGGGATCGCGCGGAACATCCGGTACCATAATCTCACCCTGATCCGGGATTCTTTGAGAAGCGGAGGGGTCTCCCCCTTCTATGACCAGATTCTCCCGCTGATTAAGACCGAAGCCTGGAAACCCCACACCTTCATCGCAACCGGTACGGAGGCTATCCCCCGGAGTGCATTACCTGAGTCAGGGCTCCTCCAGGTCTGGATCCCGCTACCGGTAGAGACAGAGAGCCAGACAAACATCACCGTCCTCTCAGTGGAACCGGCAGAATATGTGGTATCCGGACCGGTGACCACCGGAAACCTCGGGGAGGTATACCTTGAGATACCGCTCGGGGAGATGGAGGATGAATGGGTCAATATCAGCGTGAAGGTGGCATTCACCACCAGCCCGCGGATATCCGCCATCGACCCGGATACAATCGGGGCGTATGATACCGGAAGCGATCTCTACCAGCGGTATACCGCCTCGCAGCCCAGTATTCATGTCTCGCCTGAGATTGAGGAACTCGCATCCCGGATCGTCGGGGACGAGACGAACCCGGGTCTGAAGGCTGCCCGGATCTATGAGTACATCATCTCGACCATTCCGTACAGCAATGTGCCCCACTCCTATCTGGCAGCGGCAGCATACCCTGAGTCTGACTTTGTCCATGAGACCGGGTTCGGAGACTGTGGAACCCAGAGTGCCTACTTTGCCGCCCTCTGCAGGGCAGAAGGGATCCCGGCCCGCGCCTGTGGCGGTTACCAGATCGTACCCGGGTATGCAGGAACCCATTTCTGGGCTGAATACTATCTTCCCGGATACGGCTGGCAGCCGGTCGATGTCACCGTGGCTGAGGCCGGAGACTGGGCTTTCAACGCAACCGAGGAGGATCGCACCAGGTATAAAGAGTTCTTCCTTGGGAATCTTGACCCGTACCGGTGCACCCTCCAGACCGATATGGATGAGAATTTCTCAGAAGAACCCGGCCCAGATATCCTGATGACCCTGGTGCACCAGAACCCGGCGGTCATCTGCACCACCGCTGACTCTGATATCGAGATGCTCGGGATGCTCTCCTGGTCCCTCACCTTTGAGGATATCACCCTCTGAACCTTTTTTTCCAGGAGAGAGAGAAAAAACAGAACTCCGGGAAGGACCGGAGCTTACTTCTTCTGCATCGATCTGACCAGCCGGGCCTGCAGGCCATAGTAATGGGAGAAACCGATGGCGTGGGTCTGATCGATGGTCGTTGAGTCGAAGGACGCAACATCCACGGAGTAGAACGAGTCCGGAGAGGAGCGTCCGAGAACGGTGACCGATCCCTTGTAGAGCCTGAGATCCACCACCCCGTTCACCCGCTGCTGGGTGGTATCGATGAATGCGTTCAGGGCATCCCAGAGGGGCTCGTAGATCAGCCCGTGGTAGGCGAGTTCTGCCCATTTTGCATCAACGGTCTGCTTGAATGCATACTCTTCCCGGGTGAGGATGAGCCGCTCAAGATCGGCATGGGCGGTGAGCAGGACGGTCGCAGCAGGATGTTCGTAGATCTCCCGTGCCTTGATCCCGAGGACCCGGTTCTCCATCATATCATTCCGCCCGATCCCGTGGCTTCCGGCTATCTGGTTCATCTCCCGGATCAGGTCATACCCGTCCATCCGTCTCTCATCGATGGCGACCGGCAGCCCTCCCTCGAAGCGGATCGAGATCTCCCGGGGGGTGTCAGGAGCGGCAAGGGGCGAGACCGTCCAGGCATAAATCTCCTCAGGGGGATGGAACCCGGGTTCTTCCAGTCGTCCCCCCTCGATACTCCGGGACCAGGCATTCTCATCCATGGACCAGGGTTTCTCCTTGTCCACCGGCACCGGGATTCCATGGTCCCGGGCATACCCGATCTCCCACTCACGGGTCATGTTCTTCTCCCTGATCGGGGCGATCACGTCAAAACCTGCTGCCCGGAAGACGACATCAAACCGGAGCTGGTCGTTCCCCTTTCCGGTGCATCCGTGTGCCACCGCGGATGCCCCTTCTTTTTGGGCGATCTCAACCACGGCTTCGGCGATGACCGGACGGGCCAGTGATGTCCCCATCGGGTACCCTTCATACAGGCCGTTCGCCCTGATGGAGGGGAAGAGGCACCGGTCAATGAACTCCTTCCGCAGATCGACCGTATAGTGCCGGTCTGCAAATTTCTTCCCCTTCTCCTCGGCCACCGCGATCTCTTCTTCCCGCTGGCCCACATTGGCCGCAACCGTCACGACCCGGTCAAACCCGTACTGCTCCTTGAGGAGCGGAATGCAGATCGACGTATCAAGACCACCTGAATAGGCTAAAACTACCGTTCCCTTTCCCATACTCTTCCTCCGATACATGCAGTATCAGATATCCTCTTACCTATGCGCCGGGAGAAAAGAAATACTCTCTTTCCTCAGGAAAGAGACCCTGATCCGGAGATCAGGAACGGGTGGCGAGGTAATACTGGAGCGGTTCGATCGTCAGTTTCTCCACCATCACGGTATCAATAGCCTCTGCGGCAGCAAGGGCAGCCTGAATCGTGGTGATATACGGAATCCCGTAATCAACCGCGGTCCGCATGATCTGGATATGATCCTGCCGGGCCCGCCGGTCAGCAAAGACGTTGATGATCAGTCTGATCTCCCCGTTCCTGAGCATATCGATCACGTTCGGGGATCCTTCCTGGATCTTCCTGACCAGGTTTGCCGGGATATCATTGGCATTCAGGAAATCCACCGTTCCACTCGTCCCGTAGATCTTCAGTCCGCTGGCCACGAAGGCCCGGGCGACGGGGAGGATCTGATCCTTGAGATCGTGGGTGACCGATATGAAGACGTTTCCTGCCCTGGGAAGCCGGTTCTGGGCCGCAATACTGGCCTTGTAATACGCCCGGCCAAAATCATAATCGATCCCCATGACTTCGCCGGTGGATTTCATCTCAGGGCCGAGAACGGTGTCCACCCCGGGGAGCTTGTTGAAGGGGAGGAGCACCTCTTTGACCGCGACATGATCGATCTCCCTCTCCCGGTAGGGGAGATCACGGAGCCGATCCCCCATCATCACCCGGGCTGCGATCTTTGCCAGCGGAATGCCGGTCGCTTTCGCAACAAACGGAACCGTCCTGCTGGCACGGGGATTCGCCTCAAGGATATAGACCGTCGAGTCCTGGACCGCCATCTGGATGTTCACGAGCCCGACCACCCCCAGGCCGAGAGCAAGGCGACGGGTATAGTCCCTGACCGTATCAAGGATCTCAGGGGAGAGGGACTGGGTCGGGATGACGCAGGCCGAGTCACCGCTGTGCACCCCGGCTGCTTCGATATGCTCCATGATCCCTCCGATGAGGACCTCCTCACCGTCACATACCGCGTCAACATCCAGTTCAATCGCATTCTGCAGGAACCGGTCGATGAGGACCGGGTGACTCCGGGAGACCTTCACGGCCTCACGCATGTAGCTGGAGAGTTCAGATGCCTCATGGACGATCTCCATCGCCCGGCCTCCAAGCACATAGGAAGGTCTGACAAGCGCAGGATACCCGATCCTCTCAGCGGTTGCCAGGGCCCCCTCCTCGCTGGTCGCAGACCCGTTGGGAGGAGAGGGGATCTTCAGTTCATCGAGGAGGGTACTGAACCGGTCACGATCCTCGGCCATATCCATGGCATCAGGGGTAGAGCCGAGGATCCGGGTCTTCAGCCCGAACCGTTCGATCTCGCTTTTGATCGGGACCGCCAGGTTCACCGCGTTCTGTCCCCCGAACTGAACCATAACCCCGTAGTAGTCATCCTTCCGGAGGATATTGGTCACATCCTCAAGGATCATCGGTTCAAAGAAGAGACGATCAGAGGTGTCAAAGTCGGTAGAGACGGTCTCGGGATTATTATTGACGACATGAACCTCCACGCCCATCTCCCGCAGGGCGGTCACGGCATGAACGGTGCAGTAATCAAACTCGATTCCCTGCCCGATCCGGATCGGACCAGAACCGAGGATCATGACCTTCTTTTTGTCAGAGGAGACGAGTTCACAGTGATCGTCGCCCCGGGTTGAGTAGTAATACGGGGTCTGGGCAGGGAACTCTGCGGCACAGGTGTCCACCATCCGGTAGACCGGGGACCCGCAGAGAAGAGCGAGATCGTCAGAGCTTTTTCCGGTCAGGGAGGAGATCTCCCCGAGGGTGAACCCGTACCGGCAGGCACGCAGGATCTCCTCGTCAGTGGGATTGGTGACAAGGGCCTCTTCCACAGATACGATCGAACGGATCTTCTCGAGCCAGAACGGGGTGATCTTCGTGAGTTCAGCCACCTCTTCGAGGCTGAACCCTTCCCTGAAGGCATCAAAGAGGGTTGCAAACCGCTCATCCGTCGGGCGGGAGAGGATCATCCGGATCTCTCCGGGGTTGGTATGCCGTTCGGCATCGTTATCCAGGGAACGAAGTGCTTTTTTGAAGGCTTCTTCAGCACACCGGCCGATCGCCATCACCTCACCGGTGGACTTCATCGCGGTCGTCAGGGTCCGGTCCGCGGTCTTGAACTTGTCAAACGGCCACCGGGGGACTTTCACAACGACATAATCAATGGAGGGCTCAAACGAGGCCGGCGTCTTTCCGGTGACCGTGTTCAGGATCTCGTCAAGCCGCATCCCGATGGCGATCTTTGCTGCCACCCTGGCGATCGGATACCCGGTTGCCTTGGAGGCAAGGGCTGATGACCTCGAGACCCGGGGATTAACCTCGATAATCCGGTATTCCTGGTCTGATTTGAAGGCAAACTGGATGTTGCATCCTCCCTGAACGTCAAGAGCCCGGATGATCCTGAGCGCGGCATTTCTGAGAACATGGTACTCATCGTCTCGAAGCGTCAGGATTGGAGCAACGACGACACTCTCCCCAGTATGGATCCCCATCGGATCCACGTTCTCCATCCCGCAGATGGTGATGCAGGTGTCATTTGCGTCCCGCATCACCTCAAACTCGATCTCCCTCCATCCTGCCACGCTCTCTTCGACGAGCACCTGGTGGATACGGGATTTCCCCAGTCCCAGCTCAACGATGCGCCGCAGATCATCGGAATTATAGGCGATCCCCCCACCTGCTCCCCCGAGGGTGTAGGCAGGCCTGATAATGGCCGGGAATCCGATCATCTGTTCAGCCTCCTCCACCTGTGAGAAAGAACTGACGATCATCGATTTGGGGACCGGCTCTCCTATCCGCTGCATCAGGTCCCTGAACTTCTCCCGGTCCTCTCCTTCATAGATCGCCTTGAGGGGGGTTCCAAGGATCCTGACCCCCTCGAGGGCTCCCATCTCTGCCAGTTCGGCAGTCAGGTTCAGACCGGTCTGGCCTCCCATGCCTGAGAGGATCCCGTCTGGTTTCTCCTTCGCAATGATCTTGGCGATGACGTCTGCCTGGAGCGGTTCGACATAGATGGTGTCCGCGGTATCAGGGTCGGTCTGGATCGTCGCCGGGTTACTGTTGACCAGAACCACCTCGACCCCCTCCTCCCTGAGCGCACGACATGCCTGGGTGCCTGAGAAGTCGAACTCTGCTGCCTGCCCGATCTGAATCGGCCCTGATCCGATCAGGATAACCTTCCGGATGGAATGGTCGCGGGGCATCAGGCGATCCTCCGCATCATGGAATCAAAAAACATCATCTCGGTGTCGTGGGGTCCGGCATGGGCCTCGGGATGGAACTGGACACAGTGAATGTCCAGATGCGCATCCTCAAACCCTTCCAGGGTGCCGTCATTGCAGTTCACAAAAGTCACCTCGCACCCCTCCGGGAGGGTCTCCTCCTCAACAACAAATCCGTGGTTCTGCGATGATATCGCGATCCTGCCGTCCTTGTACCTGACCGGCTGGTTGGCACCGCGGTGCCCGAACTTCATCTTCCGGGTTGTTCCTCCGAGGGCAAGGCTGCAGATCTGATTCCCCATACAGATCCCGAATACCGGGATATGGCCGATCAGATCCCTGACTGCGCTGATGGTGGCAGTGGCCTGCATCGGGTCACCCGGTCCGTTGCTGATGAAGAGCGCATCAGGTCTGCTTGCAAGGAGGATATCTGCCGGGGTGTCATGGGGGAAGATATGGAGGTCTGCCTTTCGTTTCTGCAGGCTCTTTATCATATTGGACTTAATACCGAGATCCAGGACGGCAACCCGTGGACCACTCCCGGGGAGATGGTACGGAGCAGGACAGGATACCCCGGGGATCAGGGACTGCCGGGTGATCTCGGGGGCGGATCGTGCCAGCCGGACGGCCGCTTCCCCATCGCCGGATCCGACGATCAGACCGGCACGAACCGTGCCCTGCTCCCTGATGCTGATCGTGAGGTGCCGGGTATCCACACCGCTGATCCCGTGAAGGCCTTCCTCTTCATAGAACGAGGAGAGTGTGGATGGCCCTGCCGGCTGCGTGCAGAGCTCGTGAACCACACATCCCGAGGCCCATACACGGGAACTCTGAAAATTTTCTCTGTCAACACCGTAATTACCGATGAGGGGGTAGGTGAAGAGGAGCATCTGCCCATGGTAACTGGGATCCGTCAGGGCCTCCATGTACCCTGACATCTGCGTGCTGAACACGAGTTCCCCGCATGTCTCTCCTTCGACACCGAATCCTTCCCCGATAAAGTATCTTCCATCCTCAAGTCCGAGCGCAGCCTTCATGGTGTAAGTCCCATATTAGTCAGGCTGAAGATGTAATAACGATACCTTCCGCAATGAAACAACCCGGTCTTCCGGGGCGACCTCCGAATACTCTTAAGAATCAGGGGGTTGAATCATGTGATAATGAGTGTTCCACGAAAGGTCTTTTTTACCCGCGGCGTTGGTGTCCACAAGGATCGCCTCGCCTCCTTTGAGGCAGCGCTCCGGGCCGCAGGGATTGAGATGTTCAACCTTGTGTATGTATCTTCAATATTTCCTCCCCAGTGTGCAGAGGTGACCAGGGTTGAGGGGCTGCGGGAACTCAGACCTGGTGAGATCGTCTATACCGTCCTTGCACGGGCAGATACCAATGAGCCGAACCGTCTGGTCAGTGCCGCGGTCGGTCTCGCCCTCCCTGAAGAGCAGGATCATTACGGGTACCTCTCAGAGCATCATGCCTATGGTGAATCCGAGGTGGTCTCGGGAGAGTACGCTGAGGACCTTGCAGCAACCATGCTGGCGACCACACTCGGCATTGAGTTTGATCCTGATACGGCCTGGCAGGAGCGGGAACAGATCTATAAAGCGAGCGGGAAGATCATCGAGACGTCCCATGTCTGCCAGTCAGCCAAGGGTGATCTGAACGGAAAGTGGACCACTGTGATTGCTGCTGCAGTCTTTGTCACTGAATAATCGTGTATCTGGCTGATATCTGCCGAAAGGCAGAAAATTACGCAATATATTTAATCTATACACAGAATATTTCTACTATCAGGGAGGGCCTGATCTGATCTCCGGATCCCGGGCCCTGACGGGGGATATGACTGATAATGGGCTCCGCACCAGGATATGAACTGAAGAACCTTCTCAGGCGGGGAGAGGATGCCCTTCTGAGAAGGGATTATGAGCGGGCGTCCACATATTTCCGACGGGCCTATACATCAGACCCGGGTAATATTACCGCCATCACCAACCTCGGGTACACGTATGCAAAGATGGGCAGATTCTCCCATGCCCAGAAGTGTTTCATCACCGCCCTTGATATCGATCCTGATAATCCGATCGCCAGAAAGAACCTCAGCCTTTTGATGAAACCCGATAAAAGCACCGGACGGGTGGTTCAGGGAGAGGGGAGAGGACGATCGGCAGAGGACCTCTTTCTCAGGTACATGGAATGGGGAAGCCTGCAGATGGAACAGCGGAATTATTACGCTGCCATCCAGTATTACCGGGAAGCGAGCAGGATACACCCGGACTTCATCGAACCCTACCTGAACATCGGGATCTGCTATGAGGAACTGGGTGAGTATGACGCAGCCCTGGGAGCATTCAGTGATGCCCTTGAGATCTTCCCCCGCGACCCGGTGGCACAGGAACACCTCGACCGCTGCCGGGGCAGGAGAGAGGATGAAGAATTGACGGACCCGGCTGATTCTGAGATGAAACCCGCGGTACCCCGTCATCCAGGCAGGAAGATCCGGACTCCTGACCCGGGCCGGCAGGAACCGGTGAAAACCGGAGAACCGGAAATCCCCGCAGCATCGGGAACGGGCAGATCCGTACGACCCGGGGAACCGTCCCATCCTG
>CAZSVH010000006.1:21964-24402 GCA_964610235.1 uncultured Methanospirillum sp.
CTCCGGCTGCATCTCCCCCGGCTGCGAAAACCGCAGACGACGATATGATCAAGGCGATCCTCAATCAGTACAGTGATCTCGTCTCCCAGGATGAGCCAGGGGGAGAGGCTCCTGACCAGAAGGGTGAGCCAGACCTGCAGGAGGGGGGGGAGGAGTCCGTGGGTGGAACGTCTGGCTATACTCCTCCGACCGCGAAGACTGCCGGACCGGCAACCAGTGACGATATCGTGAGCAGCATCCTCCTCCAGTACCAGGAAGACCTGGCAGGAGAGGAAGAAGGGTCAGGGAACGGTGCGGAGACGGCAGAGGAGACACAGGTACCCCATACCGGACATGCTCCGCTGAGCGGGGGAGAGGATACAACCATGACAGAGAAGCAGGGAATCAGGGTGGAACTTGACGATGATCAGAAGGATGCCCTGCGGGAGCTGGGGAACATCGGTGCTTCGCATGCGGCTACCACCCTCTCCACGATGCTGAATACGCCGATCATGCTGAATGTCCCTGAGATCATGATAACCAATTTTGAGGAGATTAACCGGATGATCTCACAGGAGAACTCGGCCATGGGCATCTTTACCATGGAAGGCCAGATGGCGAAGGCCGGGTATGTCATCCTGCATGTCCCCCGTGAATCGGTCGTCCTCATGACCAGCATCATGCTCGGGATGCCGGTTGAACCAGAGAGAGAACTCAATGAGATGGACGAGAGTGCCATCACCGAGATCGGAAACATCATGGTCTCTGCATTCCTGGACGGGACCGCGGAACTGCTCGGGATCATCATGCTCCCGTCCCCTCCACGGACCATCTTCGACACCCCCGGAAACGTCTTTGACCTGATCATCAAGGAGAGCAATATCCTCTATGATAATGTCGTCTTCTTCCGGACCGAACTCATCTGTGACGAGCACGAACTCAATCTGAACATCTTCATGCTCCCCAATCCCCCGGTCCTGCAGGAGATCGTCAGAATGCTCGAGAAGATCATCGAAGATTCCGCGATGGGTCAGTAAAAAAGGGGTTATATCTCGCGGGTTGCCCCGTCAGCCTGGCGGATGACCAGCCTGCCGCCTTCACGGGGGTAGTAGGTGATGGTCCTGCCGACCGTGCCCCCGATATCCTCCCTGATGATCGGGATCGTCTTCTCCCTGAGTAACTCCCGGATTGCATCGACATTCCGTTCCCCGATATTCAGGTTCCCTGAAAAGTTCTGAAACATGGATGCCCCTCCGGCGAGTTTGGCCTTCAGGGAACCGGTCCGTGCTCCTTTTACCGCGAGATCCCTGAGCAGAACCTGTATCGCGGTATCGGCATACTTCCCCTCCCGCTCTCCGGCTTTCCCACTCGACTTGGGCAGCATCACATGGGCGAGCCCCCCTATCTTCCGCTCCTCGTCATGGAGAACCAGACCGACACAGGAACCGAGACCGATGGAGGTCATCACCATGCTTCCCACCGACCACTCACCGATACCGATGATCACCAGATCCTTCTGGTCACGGGTTGACTGCGATGAGGTCTCCATCATATCTCCATCTCTGAACCTTACCCGGAAGAGGTCATCAGGCTGTCCATCCGGGTAAAGAGTTCTCCCAGGAGCTTCCTGGTGGGGAGAAGGATGATGTTGGCGACAATCTGATGTTCTGAACACTGCAGTTCGGTCTTGAAGAGGACCACCTGATCCAGATTCTCTTCAAACTCCTGGTTCGCGATGATCGTCTGGAGGGCAGCGAGAGGCATGTCAATCACCATTGACGGGGGTGACGGGAGCATGATGACCGAGAGGAGGGTGGCACAGGCATCCAGGAACGAGGATACCATGATATTGCCGACCTCGTGCAGTGCGCTCTTATCCATGTCATCAATCTCCCGGTCCATGGTGGTCTGGCCGAGCATGATGTTCGTCAGCTTGGTGATGGAGTCGCGGGGGATGTGAAGGACGATGAATCCTCCACCAGCGACCTGGCCCTGAATCTGGAAGACCACCATCGCTGCCACGGCATCATCGATGTAACTGCCCAGGTTGTTGAGCTGGACCACAATGATCTCAGGGACTTTGATCGAGATCATCGTCCCGAGGATCGTGGAGAGGGTGGTTGCCGCATGCGAAGCCCCGATATTCCCCAGTTCCCTCAGATAATCCGCATGCTGTTCGGTAATCAGTTCCTCGATGCCATCAACAATGATATTATTCTTCATCACCGTCTTCCCCCTTCTCCCGCCGGTTGCGTTTTTTTTTACCGACTTCTGACCGGTACCTTCCCGCAGGATCGCCTTGACGTCCAGGACCGGGACCACTTCCCCGTCCCCGGGGATCGTCACCCCGCTCACCCCGTCACAGGCACCCACGAACTTGGAGAGCGGTTTGATGACCACTTCCTGCTGTCCTTCGTTGAGGTCGGCGATGAGCGCCCCTTTCCGGTCCTGAGTCTGGA
>CAZSVH010000007.1:0-23208 GCA_964610235.1 uncultured Methanospirillum sp.
ATCCTTCGGATGCAGATCTGACCCTCCACAGGGAGATTCCGAATGTTTCCAGTCTCATCTACAGTAAGACTCCTGCTTCGGTAGAGTCACTCCCACCAGGGACGTATATCTATAATATCACCCGGCAGGGGTATCATCCGAAGAACGGGACTGCTGTGGTGACCGAAGGGAAAGTAACTGAGATCCGGCTGACCCTGGATCCGATCCCTGAGACCGCCCCGGTGACGTTCAGGAGTGAACCCACCAGTGCCGAGGTGTTTGTCTGGAAGATCGGAGAGGAATCACAGGAGGAGCAGAAAGAGATAGTAGCAGAGATTGAGAAGGCTCTGGAAGGCTTTAACGGAACCGGGGAGGAGGCTGCAGCCATGGTCGACTCGGTTGTCTCTGCAGAAGGTGTTCTTCCTGAGTCATGGAAATTCCTCGAGGGAGCCATCGGCTCGACCACGACCACCCAGCAGTTGTACAAGGGAACATACTTCTCTCTCTTCTTCAAGGACCGGTATGAGCTCGGGTATGCATCCTTTACGGTAAAACCGAATGAACCCCAGGTCGTTGAGGTCAGGCTGACACCCTACATGGAGTTTGTCCAGGTCTACTTTGAGACCAACATTGATGAGGATGACCATCCTGAGCTCGGGATTGCCAAAGGGGCACGGGTAACCTGGGACGGGATTGAACAGGAGAACCGTACCCCCTGCTGGATCAGCCTGCCCAGGAGCCAGCTGGAGGGACCCACTCCGAACTCACAGCGGATCGTGAATGTGACCTTTGACCGCATGCCCCTCAATACTCCGGTAACGATCCAGGTCGATACCACCCTCTTCATGGGACGCCCGTCCAAGTGGGGGAAGATCATCAACCTGGATCTTGCCACCTATTTCATCACCGCCACTGCGGATGCCCATTCATCCATGACATCAGAGGGAACCCATCTCGCTGCAGGTGAGACGAAGGTCTTCCGGGTACAGGCAGGAGGCACCTGGGTCTTCAACCTCTCAGGTGAGCATCCGGCCTACCTGGTACACAACCTGACGGTGGATAGGACAAGCGAGGATAAGCCGGTCTTCAACATCACCTATGATCTGGAGGATATCACCTATCCCCATGAGAAGACACTGGGAAATGCCTCGATCACCCTCTCGTCCAAGATCAAGCAGATCGCTGTGAACGTGACTGCCGGAAAGGGCGGATCCGTCAACGATGCAGGGATAACCTACTATGATTACGGAACCGACAGTGTTCCGTACGTCTTTACCCCGGATCCGGACTACCAGGTCGGGACCCTCTGGAAGGACGGAGTAGCAACCGCATTCGCCTCCCCCTACTACATCCAGGGTGCTGAGATGACCCAGAACCGTACTCTGTACTGTTCCTTCAGGCCGACGAAGGTCTGGGTCTCTGCAAACTGGAGCGGGAACGGGCATCTGGAACCCTCAGCCCCCTATCAGGTGGATTATGACGGATGCACTCAGGACACGATTGCCGTTCCTGACCCCGGGTACTATCTGAAGAGCCTGACCTGGGACTTTGAAGAGGGTGATCCCTACATGTCCTCTGAGGGATACACTCCGGTCTACCGTCAGTGTAACCTGAAGACCAACGTGACCTGCATTGCCGTCTTTGACAAACAGTGGTTCAACATCTCCGCAAGTGCCACGGAAGGGGGGATGATCACTCCGCCCGGAAACAGTACAGCCCTGTACGGGGATGAACTTTCATTCGTCTCCCAGGCATTCTCCGGATACCAGCTTGCCGATATCGTTGACAACGGTGTCTCTATGGGAGCCGTGAGTCCGTATAATATCACGGTCACCCAGGATCACGAGATTGTTGCACATTTTCAGACTGACGTCCTGACCATTACGGCAGTTGCCGGTCAGGGCGGTGTGATTGAACCGAACGGTTCAGTCAACGTAACCTTTGGCAACACCCAGTGCTTCAATATCACCGCAGATCCCACCTACTTCATCTCCTCGGTCGAGGTTGATGGTACGGACCTTGGGAACAAGACCAGTCCCTTTGAGTACTGTTTCCCGAATGTGACGAAGGATCACTCAATCAACGCCAGTTTTGAGAAGTTTGAGTACATGATCACGCCGACTGCCGGTCCTGGCGGTTCCATCACCCCGTCAGTCCCGCAGAATGTCACCGTCGGAGGATCCGCGTCATTCATCATTGCTGCTGACTCCTGTCATACCATCGGCGATGTGAAGATCGACGGAACCAGCCTTGGACCACAGGTAAGCCCATACAACCATACCTTCACGGATGTTACCGCGGATCACACGATCCATGGCGACTTTCAGATCAAGATCTACAATATTCTGGTGAACCAGTCTCCGGGCGGTATCATCGAACCCGGCGGGTCAGGAGGGATCGTCCAGGTGAACTGTGGATCGAATCAGACATTCACCATCACCCCTGATCCAGGGAATGCTCTCTATGATCTGATCGTGGACAACTCCTCGGTCGGTCCGGTAAACCCGTACACCTTCACGAATGTCATATCAGATCACACCATCGAACCGGTCTTCGTCCTTCCGCCTGAGCCTGACTTCGAGGCTGACCGTGTGCGGGTTCCTCCCCGCTACCCGGTGACATTCAAGGACTTCACCAAGAACAACCCGACCGATCTCCTCTGGGACTTCGGAGACGGGGAGGTCTCTGATGTCCGTGAACCGGTTCACTACTATGCATCGGTCGGGAACTACACCGTGAAGCTGACAGCCTTCAATGCTGCAGCGCCCGGTGGTGTTACCATGGAGAAGAAGGACTATATCTGCGTCACGACCAACCCCATCGCCTGTATGATGGCAAAACCGCTCGGGGGAACAGTACCTCCGGGAATGACCATCGAGTTCACCGACTGTTCGCTGAACACGGACGGGGTTGCCTGGGGCTGGGTCTTTGGTGACGGGGAGGCAGGCTCACTCCAGAAGAACGTGACCCATACCTACACGGCACCCGGAACATACCAGGTGACCCACCAGGTGGACAAGCCGTTCATCGCGAAGGACTATGCCTATGAGACGATCACCATCCTGCAGGAACCTCTGGCCCAGTTCATCGCTCACCCGGTATCAGGAAAGGCACCCTTCAGTGTTCAGTTTGAGGACAAGTCCGGAGGCTTCCCGACTGAGTGGTTCTGGGACTTTGGGGACAGCATCGCCTCGTACGAGCAGAATCCGCTCCATGTGTACTCGGCACCCGGAAATTACACCGTCAGCCTGAAAGTCTTCAGTGACGAAGGGACCTCGGAAGAGGTCAAGAAAGGCTTCATAACCGTCCAGTAACAGGAGATCCCTGTTACTGCCCGTTCTCTTTTTTCAGAGCAGATAACTGGTCACGAAGCCGGATAGCCTCCTCGAAGTCAAGTCGCTGGGCAGCCGCTTTCATCTGTGACTCGAGGTTGATGATCAGAGCCGGGATAGCTGACTTTGGGACCCGCTTCTTCTTCGCTGCTCCGGCTTCCTCTTCCCTGACCGGTTTTCTGATCGTCTCAGGAGTGATCCCATGGGTCTGGTTGTATGCTATCTGGAGGGCACGTCGCCGTTCTGTCTCTTCGATGGCAGCCTTCATCGATCCGGTGATCGTATCGGCATAGAGGATGACATACGCCTGTGCATTCCTGGCAGCACGTCCGATGATCTGGATCAGGCTCCGTGCATCCCTGAGAAATCCTTCCTTGTCAGCATCAAGGATTCCGATGAATCCGACCTCGGGGATGTCAAGTCCCTCTCTGAGCAGGTTGATTCCTACCAGGACATCAAAGACTCCCAGTCTGAGCTGCCTGATGATCTCGGTCCGTTCAAGGGGGTCTATGTCGGAGGGGAGGTACCGGGTCTTCACCCCACGGGCCTCGAGGTATTCGGTGAGTTCCTCAGCGAGGCGCTTGGTCAGCGTCGTGATGAGAACACGGTCACCTCTGCCGATGGTCGCCTGAATCTCACTCCTGATATCCTCCATCTGTCCCGATATCGGCCTGACACTGACCACCGGGTCGACCAGGCCCGTGGGCCTGATGATCTGCTCAACCACCTGGGATGAGTGTTCCCGTTCATAGTCTGCCGGGGTGGCTGAGACGAAGATGACATGTCTGAGATACTGTTCAAACTCGGGGAATTTGAGCGGACGGTTGTCAAAGGTGGATGGGAGTCTGAACCCGAACTCGACCAGAGGGGTTTTCCTTGATCGATCCCCGTTATACATGGCCCTGACCTGGGGGATGGTCTGGTGACTCTCATCGATGAAGAAGAGGAAGTCTTCCGGGAAGTAATCAAGGAGGCAGTATGGTTTCTCTCCCTGAGCCCTTCCATCGAAGTGGCGTGAATAATTCTCGATCCCCTTGCAGGATCCGGTCTCCTGGATCATCTCGATATCATACCGGGTCCGCTGCTTCAGACGGTGTGCTTCGAGCATTCCCAGGTGCGGGAGCCGCTCTTCCAGTTCGGTGTCAATGGACTGCAGGGCAGCCTCCTTCTGCTCCTCAGGGATGACATAATGGCTGGCGGGATAGATGTAGACATGCCGGAGTTTCTCTATCACCTCCCCGCTCATTCTGTTGATCTCGGTGATCCGATCGATCTCATCCCCGAAGAGTTCAATCCTGATGATATTGGGATAATAACTGGGAACCAGATCGATGGTATCTCCCTTCACCCTGAACCGCCCGGGAACGAGTTCGATGTCGTTCCGTTCGTAGAGGTTGTCCACCAGCCGGGAGATGATCTCTTTTCTGCCGATCCTCTGCCCGATCCCGATATCAAAACCCATGCTCTGGTAGGTCTCCGGGTTTCCCAGACCATAGATACACGAGACTGATGCCACCACGATGACATCCTTCCTTCTCAGGAGCGATGCGGTCGCCGAGAGGCGCATCATCTCGATCTTCGGGTTTATCTGGGAATCTTTCTCGATATATTGGTCTTTCTTCGGATTGTAGGATTCAGGCAGATAGTAGTCATAGTACGAGACAAAATACTCAACCCGGTTATGGGGGAAGAATTCCCTGAACTCATGGTATAACTGGGCAGCAAGGGTCTTGTTATGGGCCAGGACAATGGTCGGGACATTCAGTTCGGCAATGACGTTTGCCATGGTAAAGGTCTTGCCGGAACCGGTCACCCCCAGGAGGGTCTGTGCGGCATACCCGCTCCGGTACCCATCGACCAGCTTCCGAATGGCATCAGGCTGTGACCCGGTGGGGTGGTACTCTGATACGATCTCGAATCTGCTCATGATAATGCCTTCTTACGCCGTGTCTGCCGTTGATAGGCGATGGCAAACCGGTGTGCCTCATCCCTGATCTCCTGGACGAGGAGTGATGCCGGAGCCCTGCGTGAGAGGGAGAGCGGCAGCTGACGACCATCCTGATAGATCTTCTCCTCCCGCTTGGCGATCGATATCAGGGGGATGGCACACCCGAGTTGCCTGAGTTCGTCACTGGCTGCATGCAGCTGCCCGGGACCGCCATCGATGATGATCAGATCGGGGAGCGGTCTCTCCTCTTTGATAAGCCGGCTGTAGCGTCGCCTGACGATCTCCCCGATAGCCGCAAAGTCATCGATGCCGTCCACGGTCTTAATCCTGAACCGCCGGTAGTTCTTCCGGTCCGGTCTCCCGTCCGTGAACCTGACCATGGAACCGACGGTTCCGGTTCCTGAGAGGTGCGAGATGTCAAAACACTCGATAACTCCGGGAGGGGAGGAGAGTCCGAGAGTTTCACCCAGTTCAATGAGCCGCATCTTCCCGGTGAAGAATGACACCTCGATATTCCGTGAGACCAGGTCAAGGAGGTGTTTCTTATCCCCCTGTCTGGGCACGGTGATGGTCACTTTCGAACCGCGGAGGCGGGAAAGGTACTCTGCCACAGACTCGTCCGGGATCTCAGGAAGGATCAGTTCGTGAGGGGGGCTTGCCCCTGCATAATACTGAATGATGAACTCCTCCAGAAATGCTTCGGTCTCAGGGAAGACGAACTCCTCCTTGCTGGTCAGTGTTCCCCGTTCAATGGTGAAGAGGATGAGGTAGACCGTCCCGGTCACGACCTGGTAATGGATGATATGTTCATCTGCCCGTTTCTGCCGCTGCACATACTGCCGCTCGGAGAGCCGCTCAATGGCGGAGATCTGGTCTCTGAGTGCCATCGCCTGCTCATACTGTTCTTTCATGGATCGATCTGCCATCTCTCTTCTGAGTTCATCAACCAGGTCCCGGTCTCTTCCTTTCAGGAGAAGATCGGCGCGATGAACCTGGTACTGGTACTCGGGCTCTGATATCTTCCCCTGACAGGGAGCAGAGCAGGTCCCGAGATGGTATCTCAGGCAGGCCCGTTTCGTCATCTTCCGGCAGGTACGCAGGTGGAACGTCTGCTTGACGAATGAGAGGATATGGTCACGTTCAGCGGCCGAGACGAAGGGGCCGTAGAGTGTCCCCTCCTTCTTCCCTCCCCGGTACCGGGCGATTCCGATCCGGGGATACGGATCGCCACTCATGGTGATGAATGCATAACTCTTGGCATCCTTCAGGTCGATATTGTACTGTGGCTGATGTTTCTTGATGAGGGTGCTCTCAAGGATGAGAGCCTCGACCTCTGAAGAGGTGACGATATAGTCCAGTAATGCCGCCTCACTGATCATCAGGGTCGTCTTCGGATCATGGTCGGTCTTCTGAAAATAACTGGAGACCCGTTTTTTCAGGTTTTTGGCCTTCCCGATGTAGATGATCCTCTTCTCCCGGTCCATAAAGAGGTAACCTCCGGGATCGGACGGGAGGATACTGATATCTATCCCTGGTGTGATCAGTCCCGGTCCTGAACCGGGCTTTGCCGCTTCTTCTCCCTGATTCATAACTATGGATCGGATTCTCTCTCATGATCCCCGGGTGGGGCCGGAAGATCGGCCCGCCGAGGGATTATTCCTTCTTCGTGGTGGCTCTCTTCTTCCTGGGTTTCTTCCCGGTCTCCCTGTCCGGAACAGCTGATCCCGCTGATAGGAGGAGCTTTTTGAGGTACATCCCGGTATGACTCCCCGGGTCTGCAGCTATCTCTTCCGGTGTTCCCTCGGTCACGATCTCTCCCCCGGCATCGCCTCCTTCAGGTCCGAGATCGATGATATGATCCGCAGACTTGATTACATCAAGGTTATGCTCAATCACGATCACTGTGTTCCCTTTCTTTACCAGTCCGTCAAGGACAGAGATGAGTTTGCTCACATCATGGAAATGCAGTCCGGTGGTCGGTTCGTCAAGGAGATAGACGGTCTTTCCGGTTGCCCTCTTGGAGAGTTCCCGGGTGAGTTTGATCCGCTGCGCCTCCCCGCCTGAGAGGGTGGTTGCACTCTGCCCGAGTTTGATGTAGCCAAGGCCGACATCGAGGAGGGTCTGGAGTTTGTTCCGGATCTTGGGGATGTTCTCAAAGGTCTCCATCGCCTCCTCGATGGTCATGGCGAGAACATCAGCAATGGATTTTCCTTTATATCTGACCTCCAGCGTTTCCCGGTTGTATCGTGCCCCTTTGCACTCCTCACACTCAACATAGACGTCAGGGAGGAAGTTCATCTCGATCTTGATCAGACCGTCACCCTGACACGCTTCACATCTCCCGCCATGGACGTTGAAGGAGAATCTGCCTGATTCATATCCCCGCATCTTCGCCTCTTTCGTTCCGGCATATAATGTCCGGATCTCGTCAAATACCTTGGTATAGGTTGCCGGATTTGATCGTGGGGTGCGGCCGATGGGTGACTGATCGATGACGATAACCTTGTCGACCTCGTTCTCCAGGATCAGTTCATCATGTGCTCCGGCCTCAGCCGTTGACTGATACACTGCTTTCTGCAGGGCAGGGTAGAGTGTGTCATAGATGAGGGAGGATTTTCCTGATCCCGAGACACCGGTCACCAGCGTCAGGGTTCCCATGGGAATACGGGCGGTGATCCCCTTCAGGTTGTTTGCGCGGCAGTTCTTCAGTGTGATGAACCCGGTTCCCCTCCGGCGTATCTTCGGGACCGGGATCTGCATCTTTCCTGAGAGGTAGGCCCCGGTCAGCGAGTCCGGATGCTCCTCGATCTCCGGGGGGGTCCCCTGGGCAACCACTCTTCCCCCATGCACTCCCGCACCAGGCCCCATATCAATCACCCAGTCTGCAGCCCGGATGGTATCCTCATCATGTTCGACCACGATGAGCGTATTGCCGATATCACGCAGATGGCGGAGGGTCTCGATGAGCCGGTTGTTGTCCCGCTGGTGAAGACCAATGGACGGCTCATCAAGGACATAGAGGACGCCGGTGAGATTGGCCCCGATCTGGGTCGCGAGCCGGATCCGCTGCGCTTCTCCTCCAGAGAGGCTCCCGGCGCTGCGTGAGAGTGTCAGGTATCCGAGCCCGACCCGCTGCAGGAAGAGGAGGCGGGATCGGATCTCGTTCAGGATCAGGTGAGCAATCTCACGTTCCTTATCTGAGAGTTCGATCGTCTCAAAGAACCTGATACAGGCCGTGATCGAGAGGTCACTCACCTCCATGATTGAGTGACCTGCAATCCTGACCGCAAGGATAGTCTCCTTCAGCCGTCTTCCATGACAGGCCGGGCATTCGGTGATCCTGATGAACTTCTCCAGTTCCCGCTTGCGGTATTCTGATGTTGTCTGCTGATAGAGTCGTTCTGCCTGTGGGAGGAGCCCTTCCCAGGTTCCCTGGTGTGACCAGGTTCCCTGGCCCTGCCGGTAACTCATGCTGAAGGATATCTTCTCCTCTGATCCGAACATCAGGGCCTGGTACTGCGAATCGGTCAGGTCACGGATCGGGGTATGGACCGTGAATCCGAAGTGTTCTGCCACCGCCCCGACGAGCTGTGACCGGTATCCGTCAAGGAAGTTCCGGTATGTTGCGATCGCTCCTTCAGCGATGGACTTCTCTTTGTCAGGGATGATCAGTCCGGGATCAAAAACCATTTTGAAACCGAGCCCCTTGCACTCAGGACAGGCACCGAACGGGCTGTTGAACGAGAACATCCGGGGCTGGAGTTCCTCGAATGTCATCCCGCAGACCGGGCAGGCCATCTGTGCTGAGTAGAGGTGATCCTCCCCGTCTTCGCCGACGGCGATCACCAGTCCGTCCGAGCGATTGACAGCCTGCTCGCAGGCTTCCACGATCCGTGAGTGATCACCTGCCTCAATCCGGTCGATGACCAGGTCGATGGTATGCATCTTGTACCGTTCGAGGGTGATCTCGTCATCGGTCCGGAACAGCTCCCCGTTGACCCTGACCCGGGTGAACCCTTCCCGGTGAAGATCTTTGAAGAGCTGCAGATAGGTTCCTTTCTTTTTTCGTATCAGGGGGGCGAGGATGGTGATCGGTCCAGGTATCTCCTCTTCGATCTGGATGGCGATCTTCTCCGGAGACCGGGAGATGATGGGCAGATGATGTTCAGGACAGTACGCGATCCCGACCCTGGCATACAGCAGCCTGAGATAGTCATAGATCTCGGTCACCGTCCCCACCGTGGAACGGGGATTCTTGTTGGTGGATTTCTGTTCGATGGAGATGGCCGGGGAGAGCCCTTCGATGCTGTCTACATCAGGCTTATTCATCACTCCCAGGAACTGGCGTGCATACGAGGAGAGGGACTCGACGTACCGGCGGTGCCCCTCAGCATACAGGGTATCGAAGGCAAGGGTTGATTTTCCTGAACCGGAGAGCCCGGTGACGACGACGAGCTCATCGCGGGGGATGGTCAGGGTGACATTCTGAAGGTTATGCTCCCGTGCCCCCTTGATGATCAGCTTCCCTGCCGGTGAGGGGGATGTTCTCCTCTCTGGTGCCTCATTGTTATCATTCGGCAACTGCTTCACCGCCGCATGTATCCGTACTCCTGCCTGCCGGTGTCGGGAAAGAAATTGTGCCCGTATATAAGTTATTGTGGGAAAAGAATCTCATTGTATCGTCCTGAATACCTTCATATGGTTGGTCGGGATAGAGGATGATACTTTTGAATCTAAAAATCAGTCATCTCCTGACCGGTCCTTGATATCGTGAGCCGGGTGATACCGGGTCATTATTTGTCAGTTCACCGAAAAAAGCCACGTATCCCGGGGATCACGGGTCCGGGTATGAAGAACAAGATGATATTGTCTCCCTGATAATACTATATACAGTCAGTTCAATACCGGGGTGGTCTGTGTGGGTAGTGATGATTCGTTTCATAAAGGGCTGAAAGCCTACCGGGAAGGAAATTACCAGGAAGCGGTGCAGCTCCTGAAGAGGGCGGTATCAGAGAATGAAGGGAATCATAAGGCGTGGAATGCTCTCGGGGTCACCCTCTCAAAGATGGGTCAGATTGAGGAGGCGGTTTCCTGTTATGAGAATGCCCTGAAGTATGATCCCGGAAACACGTCATACGAGCAGAACCGGGATCAGATCGTCAGGAAAGCATTCAGCCGGATCCCGTCTGTCCCCCGGCCTGAAGGGCTCGGGATCATCAGTATGAATTACCGCCGGTTCATTATTCCGTCGGTTCTTCTCATTCTTCTTGCCCTGATTGCCGTCTATGTCGTTATCATCCTCCCCCCATCCGTTACGGGAAACGGCGGGGATGTCACTCCTCCTCTTCCTATCCCGACCGGGACACCGGCCGGTGAGGAGGAGACCACCGCTCCAGCCGGAGACCTGCCACCCGTTCCGGCTGGTGCTGATGAGGAACCGCCTTCCGTGGCTGAACCCCGGGAGGGTTCTGATACAGCGGTCTCTGTCTCATCATCCCTTCTCATCCCCGGTGATCTCTCAGGAAAGTACTCCTCAGGTCTCACTGAGTTGTCATTCCAGATTGCCATCCCTGACAATGGAGAACCACAGTACCTGCCGCGGGTCAGTTACCTCTGGTCTGTCGGCTCACTTGATCCGGTCATGGTGCTGCCTGCAAACCCTGCTTCAGGCACGATGAAACCTGGCGAGACCCATGATGTGACCCTGCTGATCCCGGTGAACCTCCAGCCCCGCGCCGGAGAGCGATTCAGTCTTGAGATCCGGCCACCATCCGGAACGCCGGCCTTCTTCTCAACGACCCTTCCGGATACCTACTCAGGGGGGATCATCATCAATCCCATGAAGACCCGTGATAGTTCGGCCTCCTCTGGTGCAGGTTCCGGTTCCTCTCCCGGTTCGGGTTCCTCCTCCACGATGACCCTTGATGGTGCAGTCAGCGGTTTTTACTCACATGAACTCGAGGAGCTCTCGTTCACCCTTCGGTCTCCGACGACCGGTTCACCCCAGGACCTGAGCCGCATATCCTATCTCTGGAGTGCCGGGGGTGGCGAACCGGTGAAGATCACCCGGGTTCATCCCTCTTCTGGAACCATCAACCCCGGGGAACAACAGCTGGTGACGATCAGCATCCCCGAAACGCACCGCCCGGCGGGTGGCGAGTCCTTCACCCTTGAGATACAGCCTGATACCGGTAGTTCACTCGTGGTGAAACGGGATCTCTCCTCGGCATACAAGGGGGGCATCATCTCCTGATCCCCCTCGGCAACCTTTCTAATACGAGTTCCGCGATATTCAGTGGGTATTCGGGAAGATCCTGCTCTGATGACTCAGGGAGAAAAAAAGAGTGGTGTCAGGCCCTTCTCCCTGACCATATGCTCCTGCCGGTGTCACTCTCCCCGATCCCCCAGGATCCGGTGAAGGAGCAGCAGGTGTCATCAACGGTGAGGGTGAACCGCCCGGCATTCTCAGGGGCACGGGTCTCTGGTTCTGACCACGTGCCGGTCAGAACCGGGCCTTCCATGATCGCGTCCCATGTTCCGGGATTCTCTCCGGAATAGGAACCGGCATAGGCAATCGCATTTCCTTTCTGGGGAGCATAGGTGATGTTCATCTCCCCGCGGGATGTTCTCCAGGTTCCGCTCAGATCACACTCTCCCCGGGTGGCCCGCCCGGGGAGGATCGACTCCCAGGATGCGGCAAACCTGACCCTTTCCGGCAGCTGAAAGGCGGTATTCCGTGCGTAGGCCGGAAGGATGCGGACAAGCAGAACCGGCTCGTCGGGAAGATCTGCATAGTACCGGGAGACCGTGGTGAGCGGGAGGTCTTCAGCGGCTCCGGAGAGCGATCCGATGATGCTCCCCCGCTGATAGATCGTATCACCCAGATGCAGGCCGGGAACTCTCCTCTCTTCTGGAGAATCAGGGTCCCGGTAGTCGATCTGATCCGTTGCGTGTATCATTCCGGTTCGGTGGAACGGTTCGCGGGTGATGGTCGTGGTCAGGATCCCGGGCCCTGACGGGATCTTCAGGCTTCCCACCGGGGAGAGAGAACGGTTCTCATTCCACGATCCGGTGAACGGGTAATCCAGGGAGAGCAGGTCCTGTGCAGCGGCTGTCGGGCTCAGAAGGAGAAGAGCCACCGCCAGGGCGGCCAGGGTGATATGGGTATGCATGGTATCCCTCGATGAGATCTCTTTGGGAAGGGATGATAATCATTCCGCTGGTCTCCCTTCTCCTGGCAGGGCTACCGGCGTCGGGACCCGCTCAGGGATCCCAGAATCCCCCTGACCAGGGATCTGCCGACCTGTGTACCGACACTCTTTGCAACTGATACCGCAATGTCCCCGACAATCTCCATCGGCTGATCCTCCTTTCTGGCGCGGGATGACTGACGTGACGGGGAGGTCCGTGTCGTCTTCCCAGCCCGGGATTGTGTCCTGGCTTTCTCTTCCGGTTCTTTCTCTACAACGGCCTTCTCCCTCTCAGCCCGTGTAGCCAGGATCTCGTATGCAGACTCGCGGTCTACCGTCGTATCATACTTCCCCCCCTCCGGGGAGGTGCTCATGATCTTCTTCCGTTCATCAGGCGTAAGGGGGGTGAGTCTGCTGGTTGGCGGAAGGATGAACGCCCGTTCTACCGGGGTGGGGGTTCCCTTTGCATCGAGGATCGAGACCAGCGCTTCCCCGATCCCCAGTTCAGAAATGGCCTGCTGGGTATCAAACGCCGGATTCTGTCTGAATGATCGTGCTGCCGTCTTTACCGCTTTCTCCTCGTTGGGGGTCGTGGCACGGAGGGCGTGCTGGATCTTGTTGCCGAGCTGACCCAGGACATCTTCGGGGATGTCGGACGGGCTCTGGGTGATGAAGTACACTCCTACCCCTTTCGACCGTATCAGCCTGACGATCTGCACGATCTTCTCCTCCAGAGCCCGGGGAGCATCCTTGAAGAGGAGATGTGCCTCATCAAAGAAGAAGACAAACTTCGGCTTGTCCAGATCTCCGGATTCGGGGAGGTTCTCGTAGAGTTCTGAGAGGAGCCAGAGCAGGAAGGTTGAGTAGAGGCGGGGAGACTGCATCAGTTTGTCAGATACAAAGAGATTGATCACTCCCTTTCCTTCCTCATCCCGGATCAGATCCTCAATCGCGAGAGCGGGTTCTCCGAAGAATTTGTCAGCACCCTGTTCTTCGAGCGTCAGGAGGGCCCGTTGGATGGCGCCAGTCGAGGCGGTGCTGACATTGCCATACCTGATCTTGATCTCTGCGGCATGTTCTGCCACATAGACGACCATTGCCCTGAGATCCTTGAGATCGAGGAGAAGGAACCCGTTGTCATCGGCAACCCGGAAGACGATGGAGAGGACCCCTGTCTGGGTCTCGTTCAGGTCAAGGATCCGGCTGAGCAGCAGTGGTCCCATCTCAGAGATGGTGGTTCTGACCGGATGTCCTCCCTCACTGAACAGGTCCCAGTAGGTTGTGGGATACCCGGTATAGGTAAAACCGGTCAGTCCGAGTTTCTCCACCCGTTCGGCAACCTTTGTGCTCCCTCCTCCCTCTACTGCGATACCGGAGAGATC
Source organism: uncultured Methanospirillum sp. (assembly GCA_964610235.1). Classification (GTDB taxonomy): domain Archaea; phylum Halobacteriota; class Methanomicrobia; order Methanomicrobiales; family Methanospirillaceae; genus Methanospirillum. The sequence goes on from CAZSVH010000007.1 coordinate 13,832, forward strand.
CCCCTTGATGTCTGCGAGGAAGACCGGAACCCCGAGCCGGCTCAGTCCTTCAACCAGAACCCGGAGGGTGACCGTCTTCCCGGTTCCGGTCGCTCCGGCGATCAGCCCGTGTCGGTTCATCATATCAGGCAGGATGTGAATATCAGCGGTACCTTTTGCGATAAGGATTGGATCTGCCATAATGAGTACAATATCTTGAGGAGAGGGGATAAAGGTTCATTCTCCAGGGCAGCCCGGATACCGGGGAGGGGAGCGATGGTCAGCGGGTGGCAGGATACCGGCTGACGATCTTCTGGATCATCAGATTCTTCTTTGCGATGGCAGCAGAAGCCGCCCGGTCAACCCCTGCCTTCATCTCCCCGAAGTCCCGTCCCGGACGATCCACGAGTTTTTTCAGTGGGGTGTATGCCGCTTCTCGGAACCGGGGACGGAACTCTGTCTCCCTGCCATCCCTGATGAGGACCGGTTCTGCAGGGCCCTGTTCAACCTGTCCGATGATCTCGGTCCTGACCCCTGATCCTTCGATGACCTTTCTGATCGATTCGATCGCCGGCCCGGGAGCGACCACGAGCATGGCATCGAGTGAGACTCCGAGGGGATCTATCTCCAGTCCTTCAAGCATCTCCCGTACCCCCGGTTCAACGAGGGAGGTGACCTGTTCTTCCTCAACCACGAACCTGCAGCCTGCTGTCTCTGCCATCTCAAAGATGTCACCCCTGAGTCCGCCATTGGTCACATCGGTCATCGCATGAATGGTCTGTAGTGCATCACTCTTCAGCAGGGCGTCAGCAGCCCTGAGGAACTGCAGGTTGATCGTCTTCTCCACGATATCAGGAAATCCGTAGTAGAGGGCAGTGGTTGCGATCGTCCCTCCTCCTGCCCCTTCGGTCATCAGGAGCAGATCACCAGGCCTCGCCTCCCGGCGTGCGGTGATATGCTCGGCCACCCCGACACATCCGACACATCCGGTCATCCTCTCTCCGATAACCATATCTCCGCCGATACGCAGGGTTGATCCCGAGACCAGCGGTACCTGCATGATATCACCAACGGTGGTGATCCCGGCAGTATAATCAAAGATCTTCGAGACGTCCCCGTCATCAGCGACATGGATGTCTGAGAAGAGCATGACCGGTCTTGCCCCCATGACAAAGCAGTCCCGGAGGGTGGCTCGGGTCACGTGGAACCCGGCGAGGTACGGAAAGTCGGAGAGCCGGGAGTGCATCCCGTCCACGGTGCAGACGATGAAGCGCCCCCCTGCCTCCACGACACCGGCATCATCCATCTCATCGACCCCGACCTGTGCCTGGGTCGTCCCGATGATCTCTGCTATCTTGCGGTGTGCGTAAAAGTCCCCGGTTCCCCGGGAACCCACCCCGAACTCCCCCATAGCGACATCAGCCCGGGTGCACGAGAAGATATCCCCTTTCAGGTCTGACGTGTTTCTTACCTCGGTGATGACCGCCTGTGCGAACCGCTCAGCATACTCTGGTGAAACCTTCTTAATCTCCCGGATCCTGCCGGAGAGTTCTGATATGACATCAGCCTCTGTCCGTCCTCTGGTGATATTACGCCGGACATAGCCCTCAACATCCATACCTCCTGATTCGCCGAGATATCTTAATAATTAGCGGATGACATCTCTCAACCCCGATCAGGCAGGTTCTTTCCCCCCCTAAAGCCCTGCCTTCATAACCCCGCTCCACCAATCTTACTGGTACGCTTATGGGGAAGATCCTGTTCCGGGTCTCGCGCCGCTCACGGCCGGATAACCCGGAGGTGAAGATCGTCTGGCTGTTCATCATTGCTGTACTGCTCTTCCCGGCTCCCTGCGGATCTGCGTTATCCGGTGACAATGGGGATAACGTAGCGTTCTTCGGGGAGGTATCACCTGCGGGGACTGCCCGCCCGGGAGATGCATGGTCACAAAAACTCTCCAGCGACCTGATGCAGCTTCTCGATCCATCGTCCTGTTCCCCGGGCCGGACTCCTGCAGATACCGCGGCTGAGATGAAGGCATTCGGCCAGCTCCGGTATGATTCAGATCATCTGCCCCTCGTCTCTGTCCTTGTCAGGCTCACCGGTGATGCACAGACAGAACGGATCCTCCCCCTCCTGAACGAGACAAGGATCGATCCCTCATACGGGATCCTCACCGGATGGGTCAGGGTCGGTGATCTCCAGTCCCTTGCCGTTCAAAAGGAGGTCAGGCAGGTGGAGACCCTCCTTCCCCCGGTGACCGCCGGAACCGGGTCTCTTGTGCAGACCCCTGATCCCGGCCTCTCTCTGATCTCCGGATCTCCCGAGACAGGGGCCCAGGACCCGGCCTGGAAGGAGAAACTCTCCACTGATCTCCTCCAGCTCCTCGACTCACGTTACCTCTCTCCTGGTCAGTCGTCGCGTGAGGCCCGCAGGATCATGGAGAAGACCGGTGAACTCCGGGTGATCGGTGAAGGTCAGGCAGAAGTCATGGTCAGTGCCCGGATATCACCCGGAACCCCTGAGACGAAGTACCGGTCGTATTTCTCCACGGTATCTTCTGACTCCCGGTACGGACAGGTTGCCGGATGGCTCGCGATCCCGAACCTTTCCGTTCTGGCCCGTGATCCTGGTATCACATCGGTCATGGCGCAGATCCCGCCGCACACCTCGCGGGTGGTAACCCAGGGTGACGATCTGCTCTATGCGGCTGATTTTCGAAATAAGACCAGCCTGACCGGGAAAGGGATTATGGTCGGCGTCATATCTGACGGGGTAAGCAGCATTGACACCGTGAAGGCCGTCGGGGAACTCCCTGAGTCAGTTCTGGTCATTCGTGACAGTATCGGCGGTGATGAAGGAACGGCCATGCTGCAGATTATCCATGATATCGCACCTGATGCCCCACTGGTGTTCCATGACCGGGGGGCGAGCCAGATTGAGTTCGTGCAGGCGATGGACCGGCTGATCAATGCCGGTTGCCGGATCATCTGTGATGATATCACCTATGTTGAACCCTTCTTTGAGGACGGGTATATTGCCCGGAATATCAGGGACCGGATCCTCTCGTATGGGATCCTGTATGTCACGTCTTCAGGGAATTTTGCACGTGAACACTACCAGGGTCCGTTCACCGGGTACATGGATCAGGGATACGCATGGCACGATTTCCAGGGATCAAACGGGTCGCGTGATATGCGTTTTTGTGCACCCGCCCATTCGGCAGGTCACATCATTCTCCAGTGGGATGATCCCTTCGCAGAGTCGTCGAATAATTATGATCTCTTCTTGTACAATGGAGAATTGAGGGAGATCGGCCGGAGCGTGAAGATTCAGGACGGGGATGATGATCCCATGGAGTACTGCCGGTTCATCAACGATGACGAGACACCGCGTGATTACTGTATCAGGGTCGTCCAGGCTGGTGGCGAGAACCGGACTCTGGAACTCTATGTACTGCCGATGGGAGGGACCCCGGTCACCGTTGATCCCTCTGTTCGCGAGGACTCCATCTTCGGCCAGCAATCGGTGAGTGAGGCCCTCTCAGTCGGCGCCGTGATGCCGGTCGCCGGATCGCCCCGTGCCGAACCCTACTCTTCCCGGGGACCGGTGACGATCAAATATCCCCGCCCCGAACTGAGGCAGAAGCCGGAACTGGCTGCACCTGACCGGGTGACGGTCAGTGGAGGATATGGATCCCTGGCCTCATTCTCAGGGACCAGTGCAGCTGCACCCCACATTGCGGGACTCGCTGCCCTCCTCTGGAGTGCAGGTCCGCACCAGACGAACCTCGATATCAGGTCTGCCCTCATCAACGCCACCGGGAACATGACGCAGACCTGGGACCCGTCGATCGGGTACGGAATTCCAGACTCCCGGCTTCTCCTCGATATCGCCCGTTCATTTTCATCAGAGGATGACCCGGCAGATCCGGCCTCCCTGGCACGGACCTTCAGACCACGGGAAGGGGAACCAGCGGATATCCTGATCCTCTATCCCGGATGGAACATGGTCTCTGTTCCCTTTCCCCTTGAGAGTAATACCACTCCGGGTTTCCTCTTCTCAGGGATCGATACGGTGAGCCATACCATCTGGCGGTATTCTCCTGGTGGTCAGCAATGGACTGCGGTCCAGCCCGGGGACGTGCTGATGCAGATGGATGTGATCTGGATCTACTCCCAGGACCGTACCACGCTCTCCCTCAGGTACGATGACGGGCGGGAGAAGATGACGGCCCGCCATCTTCAGCCGGGATGGAACCCCCTGGGGATCCCCGGGAAGACCACGGTGACCGCCCGGGAACTCTTCAGCCCACTCGGAAAGAACTGGTCGTATCTGCTCGTCTTCGATCCCCGGATCCAGCAGTACCGCCCGGCGATCGTCAACGGCGGTACCGGAGCGTACTCTGATGAGCGTCTTCTCTATCCTACCGAGGGATTCTGGATATATATGAATGCCCCGGGCATTGTCATCCCCTGACCCCGGGTCAAAACGGGAGGGCTTAATACGCCACATGCCGATATCAGAGTACCTGGGTTGTTGATAGTGGGGTCTTATCGCATATTCAGGCGGTGTAGCGGATGCTACTTCGTTCTGGTTCTTCTCCTCTCAGCCATCTGTCTGGTATGGGGCGGAGCAGCTGATTCTGCTGAAGGAAAGGGTACCGCAGAGGGGACCGTCCGCATGATACTCTATACTGAACCCGGGTTCGTCTTTGACCCCGGTCTCATCCCGAATACGTCACTCCTCTCCGGGAATTATTCTGTCAGGCTGGATGCTCCGGATCTCGGATTTGTTGCCATTGATATTCCTGCTAACCGGTCTGAGTACTTCAGGAACGAACTCCTCACCCTCCCCTGGATTACCGGTGTTGAGCCGGATCAGGTGCGCATCCCGGAATACCTCTCAACCAGTGAACCGTAACCCGGGCCCGGATCCGTATCCTGGGAGATTACCCGGACGAGAATACCGGAAGCATGGGAGCTTCTCGCTCACCGGAACAGCTCTGCACCTGAGATCCGGGTCGCTCTCCTTGATACGGGTGTTGAACCCACACACCCTGACCTGGCTGGGTTCATTGGTCCCGGAGGATATGACTGGATTGACGACTCTTCGAATATCACTGATACTGATGGCCATGGTACGTATCTCGCCGGCATTCTTGCAACCTGTGCCGGAGGAAGCGGGATGGGGGCAGGAGGCGTCAATCTCTCGCTTATTCCTGAACGGGTGGGGACGGGCAGGGATGGGATCCTCGCCACCCGTTCAGCGGTTGCCATCAGGCATGCTGCCGACGCGGGTGCCACGATCATCCTGATGGGATACGGGGGTCCGGGGCAGTCCCCTGCCGAAGAGACCGCGATCGCTTACGCGGTCCAGAAAGGCTGCCTCCTGATCGCCCCTGCAGGAAACGGGGCGACAAATGAGGCCCATTACCCATCAGATTACTCTGAGGTCCTCTCCGTGGGATCCACTGCGAGGAGTGACGGGCTCTCGTACTTCTCCAATTATGGAATATTTGTCGAACTGGTTGCTCCCGGAGAAGGGATCGTCTCTGCCTGGCCCGGCCATTCCCATCAGGCAGCAACCGGTACCAGTCCTGCAGCAGCGCTGGTTGCCGGGACAGCAGCCCTGGTCCGGGCTGCAGACCCGGATCTTGATCCCTCGGATATTCGGGATATTCTCTCATCCACCTCACATGATCTCGGGCGGTACGGGAGGGACATCTACTACGGGTACGGACTGCTTGATGCCGGTTCTGCAGTGGCGGTCGCGGTTCCTTCTGATGACCGGGCTGATACCGCAGAGCTTCTCGCCTCCCTGATGAACTCCTCTGCATCCAACCAGTCCTTCTCTGCCGGTTCCACGAATGTCTCAGAACAGATGCCCGTGAAGCGGGAGAGCCCGGTCCGGACACGGGTGACGGCTCTTGAGCTCGGAACCGGGTGGAATTTCATCTCCCTTCCTGCAGTACCCGGATCCGGGAAGACATGCGGGGAGATCTTCGGGGGGATCAACACCGATGGTCACACGATATGGAGATACGATACCCGGAATCAGGATTGGATCGCCGTCGAAGAGCAGGGGAATTTCTCTCCCCTTGAAGGATTTCTCGTCTTTTCTGATCGTCCCGTCTCCGTTCCGCTGGTCTTTGCTGACCCGGGAGAGCAACTCAGGTACTCGGTGAGCCCGGGATGGAACCTGGTCGGATCCCCGTACCAGGCCCCGGAGACGGCGAACCAGAGCCTCGCCTCTCTCTCTCCCGGATGGGTGAGCCTGCTTATCTTTAACACCACGACCCAGTCCTATGATCCTGCCATCATCCCGGGTGCTTCCGGCGTCCATTCAGACACCCGGATTCTGCCGGCATTCTCTGCCTACTGGGTGTATATCCATTCAGCAGAAGAGCATCCCGGAGAAGACCAGAAGGGATAAGAGCACTCAGAGAGAACAGAAGAAGAATGGTGGCACTCGGTGAACGCTTCCTCTATGGCTCTGAGATAGCAGGGACAATGATTATCGGGCTGGTCTTTGTCGGGATGGCGCTCGGTGCCGAGAGTGATATGCGCTGGAAACTTATCATTGGTGCTGTTCTCTGCTTTTCTGCCGCTCTTGTCTTCCTGGTGATGTACCGCAACACCACCCGTGAACAACAGAAACGCAAGTTCTAAAAAAGGGGATTAGATGATGATTGCGCTGGACATCTTGTCCTTCTCATCATCAAAGTCTGCAACAACCGCCTCAGTGGTCAGGAGCATTCCTGCAATAGAGGAGGCATTCTGAAGACCGGACCGGACCACCTTGGTCGGGTCGAGCACACCGGCATCAAGGAGATCCTCGTAGGTGTCCTTCTTCGCGTTGTATCCGAATGATTCGCTCTTGTGAGACCGGATTGCAGAGACGACCTCGGCCCCCTCGCGGCCAGCATTCGAGGCGATCTGCCGGAGCGGCTCTTCAAGGGAACGGCGGACGATGTTTACACCAATCATCTGCTCTTCGTCGAGTTTTACCTTGTCAAGGGCTTTTGCAGTGCGAAAGAGGGTCACCCCGCCACCGGCGACGTATCCTTCCTCGACTGCCGCCTTGGTTGCATTCAGGGCGTCATCGATCCGCATCTTCTTCTCCTTGACCTCGGTCTCGGTTGCAGCGCCTGCCTTGATGACGGCGACACCGCCCCCAAGTTTTGCCAGCCGGTTCTGCAGGGTGGTCTTATCGTATTTCTTCTCAGCGACGTTGAGCTGGGATTCGATCAGGCTCTTCCGTGCTTCGATATCAGCCTTCTTGCCTTTTCCACCGACTACGGTGGTCTTGTCCTGGTCCACCTTGATGGTCCGGGCCTGACCGAGCATGTCCATCGTGACATCCTCGAGCGAGAGGTTCCGCTCTTCACTGATAACGGTTGCACCGGTCAGGATGGCCAGATCCTCAAGCATATCCTTCCTGACATCGCCGAACTCAGGAGCCTTGACGGCACAGACCCTGATAGCACCGCGGATGATGTTCAGGATGAGAGCGGTCTGGGCTTCTCCCTCGACATCATCTGCGATGATGAGCAGGGGCTTTCCGGTAGATGCCACCATCTCAAGAACCGGGACCATCATCTTGACATTGCTAATCTTGCGGTCTGTGAGGAGGATCAGCGGCTCATCAAACTCCACAACCCGCCTCTCCTGGTCGGTGACCATGTACGGGGAGATATATCCGCGGTCAAACTGCATCCCCTCGACATGCTCAAGGCTCGTCTCCAGAGTCTTTGAGTTCTCGACGGTGATGACTCCGTTATACCCGACCTTCTCCATCGCATCAGAGATGAGCGATCCGATCTCTTCATCGTTGTTGGCTGAGATGATGGCAATGCGCTTGATGGTGTCCTTATCCTTGACCTCAATGCTCCTTCCTTTCAGGTCAGCGACAACGATCTCGACTGCCTTGTCAATCCCTTTCTTGATCTCGATGGGGTTGGCACCAGCGGTGATGTTCTTGATCCCTTCGGTAACCATTGCCTGGGCGAGGACTGTTGCGGTGGTGGTTCCGTCACCGGTTGTATCCTGGGTCTTGGATGCAACTTCCTTGATCAGCTTGGCACCCATGTTCTCGAACTTGTCCTTGAGCTCGATCTCCTTGGCGATGGTAACCCCGTCGTTGGTCACCACCGGTCCGGAGGCCTTGTCAAAAACGACGTTCCGGCCTTTCGGGCCCAGGGTGATCTTTACGGTATTTGCGACCTTGTTAACGCCCTCGAGCAGTGCGTGGCGGGCGTTCTCGCTGAACATAATCTGTTTGGTTGCCATGATAATTCCTCAGTCAAACTTTGCGACGATATTCTTGAACTCGACGATGATGTACTCTTCCTTCTCGAGTTCAACCTCTTCCTGGCTGTAGCCGCCGTACAGTACCTTGTCACCTTTCTTCAGGGGGAGTGGTTTTCCGTCCTCAAATGTACCGACTGCAATCACGTCTCCCTGTTTTTTCTTCTCCTTTGCGGATTCAGGGATGTAAATTCCACCTTTGGTCTTTTCTTCCTGTTTGAAGGGTTTGATAAGAACCCGTGGTCCGATTGGTGTGATACTCATTCAAAGACTCCTTTCAGTTATATGCACATAGATGTTGATTAAAACTTCTATATATAATTTAATGTTGTTGTTGTATATGATTTCAATTAAGTTGATATCATCTCGATCTCAAATAGAATATCAGGGTATCCTCCATCATGAATCAGCGCATCATTCTCCGGTATCTTCCCCGGCCGGCTGAACCAGACATAACGGGGAATGCCTACTGGCTCTGTGACACGCTGGGTTTGTCGTCAGGACGGGATCTTGAAGATCTCTCAATCAGAATCATGCTCCGTCTGCTGGAGGAGTCTGCGGGAAAGGAGGGGGTTGCAACCGAAGAACTGGCTGATATCCTCGGTATCTCTTCCGCGAGGGTCAATCATCATCTCCGGAATCTGACACGGTCAGGGGTGGTATACCGGGAGCGGCGGCTTATTCATCTGAGGGGGAGGAGCATGCAGGAGTCGGTGAGTGAACTCAGAAAGGATGCAGATCGGATCTTTGACGAGCTGGAACGGGTGGCAGCAGGAATCGATGAGATGATGGGTCTTGCGGGACCGGTCCCGGGTGGTGAAGTCCGTGCGCTCGTCCCCCGGTCATCTCCCGGAAGAGAATAACGTATCCCCCTCCCCTCCCCTGGTAATCGTGCGGATACGCGCTCTCATCCTGGAGGTGTGCGTCCCTTCCCAGTATCCTTTTCTGCAGAACGGACACCAGAGGACTTCTGCCCTTCTCCTGGAGAAGTTCTGGCTATTCCTGATAATCTCTGCATATTCCTCCTCCTGTACCGGAATGAGGGGAGTGTTGCAGAGAGAACACCGGCAAAGCCTGAGTTCGGGGCGG
>CAZSVH010000008.1:0-22475 GCA_964610235.1 uncultured Methanospirillum sp.
AGGTTATGGCCCTTGTCGGTCGCTGGCTCGGTCCGCGACTCGGTCCACGAGGTAAGATGCCGCAGCCGGTTCCGGATGGAACAGATATCCGGCCCATCGTTGAACGCCTTCGTAACTCCGTCCGGGTACGGACGAAGGATAAGATGGCCTTCTCTCTGAAGGTCGGCACCACGGCTATGTCCAATGAACAGATTGCAGAGAATATCGATGCAGTACTCAAACGTATTCTGGATCGCCTCGACTCGGGCGAGTTTCAGATTCGGTCGGTCTATGTCAAGACCACGATGGGTCCGGCTGTGAAGGTGATGTAATATGGCATTATACACCCACCACCTGCCCAAGTGGAAGAAGGACGAGATCGATGAGATCAAGCGCCTGTCAGGTGAATACAAACTGATGGGTCTTGTCGATATGTACGGCATCCCCGCACGGCAGGTGCAGGATATCCGCCGCAATCTGAAAGGCAAGGCAGAACTGAAGATGACAAGGAACACCCTGATCGAACATGCCCTCGGAGAGATGGGCGGGGAGATTCAGGGACTCGGTGAGAAGCTCGACGGACACTCGGCACTCATCTTCACGAATGAGAATCCTTTCAAGCTGTACAGCATGCTTGAGAAGACCAAGACGAAGATGGCTGCCCGCCCCGGCGAGACCGCTCCGACCGATATTGTCATCTCAAAAGGACCAACCAGTTTCAAACCCGGTCCGATCGTGGGAGAACTCCAGCAGGCCGGTATCCCCGCAGCAATTGAGGCAGGGAAGGTCACCATCCGTGAGACCAAGACGGTCGTCAGGGAAGGGCAGGAGATCAACAAAAAACTCGCAGAAGCACTCGCCAAGCTGGAGATTAAACCGATGGATGTCGGTCTTATCCTGCAGGCTGCCTTCTTTGAAGGAACTGTCTACGAGTCAGATGTCCTCGCGATCGACGAAGTCGCATTCTACAACAACATCATCACCGCAGCAACACAGGCCTACAACCTCTCGCTCAACGCTGCAATCCCGACCCGGGATACTGCTTCCGATCTCCTCACCAAGGCGGTCCGTGAAGCTCGCAACCTGGCCATTGAGGCGGCAGTTGCCAGTGAAGATGTGATCGATGCGATCATCGGAAAGGCTCAGTCCCAGGCACTTGCCCTGAAGACTGTGGTCGAATGAAACATGAGAGAATTGAACATAATATCCGATATAATTAGGTGAACGAGTTATGGAGTATATTTACGCTGCACTCCTCCTCCACAAGGCAGGAAAGGAGATCAACGAATCCGCAGTTCAGGCAGTCATCTCTGCCGCTGGTATCGCTGTTAACGAATCCCGTGTAAAGGCCCTTGTTGCCGCCATCGACGGCGTCGATATCGAGGATGCCATCAGCAAGGCTGCAGTCGCACCGGTCGCAGTCGCTGCAGTCGCACCCGTCGCCGCCGCTGCTGCTGAAGCTGCAGAACCTGAGGCAAAGGAAGACAAGAAGGCAGAAGAAGAGAGCGGAATGGCCGGGCTCGGAGCCCTGTTCGGCTAAATCTTTTCTTTTTTCCCGCGATCGAATACTGTCTTTTCTGTTCCTGGTACTCCTGATCAATCCGGTTCAGATGAACGGAACACGGATAAAAAAGAAGGTCAGCCCAGGAGCTGATCCCTGATATCCACCCCGAAGAGTGGGTCCTGAAGCTCAGGACGTGCCATCATGCTCATGATATACTGTTCTTTCTCATTCTCATACTGAGTTCCCGTGATGGCTTTTTTCTTCTCCTCCATGAGACGGGTCAGATCAAAGAAGGCATACCGGTTATCTGAACTGATTACCGGGGTGACTCCGGTGAGATTCCGATACTGATCAACGATCATACTGCCTCCATCTGCGTACCCGTGACCATCGATGAGGAGCCCGGTGAAACCTGTGGCAAAGATATGGCCGAGAAGGTCGACCGGTTCTGAAGCGATAACTGCCACCTGCCAGTTATCCCAGAACCGTCCTTTCATCGTCGGGTAACTCCATCTGATCGCGTGGGTATGAAGGTATGGTTTCATACTGTCCAGGCCTTTTATCGTCCCCGGGGGGTTAGAGTGGGGAAATCCCCCGATGTCCGGGAGGATAAAAACCGAAGAGCCGGGTGCCATCATCGCTTCTACCTGGTTGAAATACTCATCCTGGAGTAGATACTCCGTTTCCCGGTCTGACCCGGGAGTCAGTGCAAACCCGGAGGGTACCTGGTCAAGGATCCCCAGGGTGAGGATGATGAGGAGTACTCCCATGCAGACAGGCATGAACCCTGGTCGGGCCTGGTATCTCAACGTGAGAGCCTGGATCAGGATGAGGATGGCCGTTAGTGCAAAAAATGCAATATACAGACTTATCCGGTTATATGAGTGGATATCAGGGAAGACCTGGGCGATGATGGCAGATATTCCGCCAATGGTTCCGATGAGAATTGCAGAGATGGTGAGGAGGGAGAGGTGATCCATCGTCCCGCCCTGGTCAGAGAGCCGGATTTTGAGCGGTTCCCACCCCCTGATAAAGACCCAGGCGAGAAGGATAAGAAGTCCCGTACCTGCAATGATTCCCAGAGAGGCACTGACATTCTCGTTGACCAGTGGCCGGTATTCAGTGTACTTCTGGGCGATCTCTGCCAGGGCGGCAAGACGGTGACCAGGAGCAGGGAGCAGGAGCTGAATGAGTTTCATCCCCCATATCTCTGCCTCGTAGGCATACCGGTAGCTCATTACAAAGGAAGATCCATGCATCATCCCGTATATCAGGGATGGAATCCGGTTTATGACCATGAAGAGGGTGAGAGCAGTCACGGCGATGATACCTCCCGCAAGGTCGGTGAGGGTGTAGGAGCGGGAGAAGGACCAGAGGGTGGCAACGGCAAGGAGGAGGAGTCCGAAGAACCCGTAATAGGAATGGGTGGAGGTGACCAGAAGGAAGAAGAGGGCAAGAATCCCCCGGTTCGTGAGGGTGAGTCTGAATCCTCCTCCTGTCCTCCCGGTAAAGAGAGGTTCACGCTTACAGACCCAGAGGATAACCAGGATCATCAGCGGAATCATATAATACGCGGTGAGGTTGTAATGACCGATGCGGTTGAAGTGATAGTATTGAAATGCAAAGAGGAGACTCCCGAATACCGCGAACGGATATGAGATCCGTAACTCCCTGAAGGCATACAGGGAACAGAGTCCGGTCAGGAAGAATCCGAGAATGTAGTAGACATTGAGTACGACCGCGTAGTTCTGGGAGAAGAGACTGAGTATCTTCATGACCAGAAGGTCGAGATTACTCCCGATGGGGTAATCGTACATCTCCAGTCTTCCTGGAGCCCCGGTCATCGGATTCTCCAGCCACCAGCCCGTCTCGATCATGGTCTTGGTCAGGAGGTTGTATTCGAGTCCGTCCCCGTCATACGTGAAGGGAACATCCAGGCGGGCACCGCTTCCCAGGCCAAGGGTGAAGAGAAGGAAGACGGCTGTTCCAACCAGGAGGACCATAACCCAGATCAGGGTTTCCCGGGAGACTGAAGAGAGGATAGATCTGTTCACTATATATTCACCGTATTCAGGTGGATATTGGAACCAAGCGAAAATATATTCTTTGATTTTTACCAGGAACGGACAGGGGCCGTGATATGGGGGTTTTGTCTCTCCATCTTCTCTTTACAGGTATTACACAGCCATGGATTTTTCTGGTTCAGGTCATCCAGGGATCGGGGGTTTGCCATAACACATCGCCGATCACTGCAGTGCTCAAGACCGAAGAGATGGCCGAGTTCATGGGCACCCTCGGTGACGAGGCGGGAAGAGAGGAGGCTGTCATCAGGAGGAAGATCCCAGAATTCATTCCTCAGTCGCGCTGCAGAGACCACCGCGGACCCGGTATGTGGTCGTGCCAGCCCATATACAAACCGGGTGGCCGGTCTGAAGATGTCGTCAGGTATGACCAGGAGCAGGGGAGCGTTCACCTGGTTCCGCCGCTTGTAGGTGTCGAGACAGGTGAGGATGGATGTTGCGTCAAACTGTCTCCTGCCGACCACAAACCCGTTATAGAGGAGCGGACTGTTATGTACCTGAACCGGGATATCATAAATCTGGGCGATGATTCGCGTCACCGGTATCTCAAGACCCTGTGGTGCTCCCCGATCCCAGAATACATGGATATCCATTCCCAATACTCTGAGCAATGAGCGGGTATAAACATATTGAGACGACAATTGCCCGGTTTATTGCCGGACGGTATCGCCGGGTGATTGAGGCTGGTGCCGGGAGGAACACTCACACCGCTGAACTCCTCCAGCGAGCGGGATTGCATGTCACCTGTATTGATCTCACCATCCCGCAGGGGATTCTTCTCGTTCCGTATCTTGTCTGTGATGTTGCAGACCCTGATCTCTCCCTCTTTTCGGGCGTTGAGTGCATCTATGCTATCCGGCCGGTGGAGGAGATGATGCGCCCGCTGATCACCCTGGCAGGACGTATCAATACAGACCTGCTGGTCTACCATCTCGGATTTGAGGGGTATGACCATCCCCGCCAGGTCTCCGGGTGCACGGTCCCGCTTTTTCAGTATCTTACCCGCCAAAGCTGAAGAGGGTTGACTGGGATTCTGTCTTCTCCTTATCTCTCTCCGTGCGGGGTGACCCGGTATGTTCCCCGTCTTCCTGTAATGGAGCAGCGGAGGTCGTACTGTCTGATGCCGGAGGGATGGCCGGTTTCTCCTTTGGTTCGCGTTTTTTTGATTTCTGCGCTGCTGCCTCCTCCTTGAGTCGTTTCTTCGCCTCTTTCTCAGCGGTTTTACGCTGATCGTCCAGTTCTTTGATCACGGTTTTTGCGAGATCACCATCCTGAATCAGCAGGTCGAGCTGATCGAGATCAAGGGAGAACGCTCCGGCATACCGGGACGGTTCCCGCTGGGCCATCAGTGAAACCGGCATCAGGTATCCGCTCCTGACGGTGGCAGATGACATATGCATGGATCGTCCCAGTCTGGAGAGAAGGGATATCCGCGCTGTCTTCTGCCGCTTCGCCGTAGACATCCGTTTCCACCGTTCAGGTGGCATGATCTTCAGATAACCTGATGCTGCGGGTACACGGCTCCTGACCCCGAGCAGCATCACCGCGGTTGCATACCGCCAGAGAGTATAATACTGGGCACGGAAGGTCCGTCCCAGGTACTCATCTGCCCGGGATACTGCCTGGTAGGCAGAACAGAATGCTTCAGGTTCAGCGATGTGATGGAGGTTTCCCTCGATCCACTGGAGTTCGGTGTCAGGAGTCTCATCGACTTCATACGAGATATCCAGCACCGATCGCACAGACCGCGGGTTGAGGGTGGTTGACACGAGGTCAAAGATAGTGGACCGGCTGTCCTTGCGGGATGTGGACAGGTCAGATTCAACGAGTTCGGAACGGCCGATGGTTACAGCATACAGGGTGGTGACCGCAGACCTGATGTCCCCGCCCGCCCGTTCTGATATGTCTGAGAGGGCTGATACATCGCAGGAAATCCCTTCACTGATGCAGATCTCTTTCAGTCTCGGAGCGATGGATCTGGCCTGAACTGCCCTGAACTGAACCTTTTCGCAGAGATTCCGGATTGAAGCATCAAGACCGTACAGATCATTGGCGATGAGGATGATCGGCTGCGACGCTCGTTTTATCACCTCAACGATCGCCCGGGCACCACCCCGGTCCGAGTTCCCCTGGAGGTTGTCTGCTTCGTCCAGAATAATGAGTTTTCTCCCGGCCCCGGTCAGGGAACCGGTGCTGGAACTCGTCCCTGCAACCCGCTCAATGACTGCCTTGGTCCGTTGATCACTCGCATTCAGCTCGACGACCTCCCAGTCCATATCAGATGCGAGGGCATATGCTGATGATGTCTTCCCGATCCCCGGTTTTCCGTAAATCAACAGTGGTGATGCGTCAGTGGTCCAGTTCTGCGCCCACATCACCATCTGACGGATCGATTCCTTATTGCCCACCAGGTCAGTGAGATGCCGTGGACGGTATTTCTCTGCCCAGTCCATACCAGATTAATCTGGCATGGCACCAGATAAACCGCTCCACCGGTTTCCCTCTCATCTCCCTCCTCGGTACAGTTCACTGGTTTCCTGTCGCTCCCGGATCCGGTACAGAGTGGTGAAACATGGTGAATCAGACAGTTTATTTCAGATGAGACAAAAATAAAGATGAGATTTCATGCCATGGGAGAGTTCACCTGTTCCACCAGTCTGATCGCAACGGCGGTCAGAGAGTATGATGGCGTCAGACGGAAGAGTGAGATTGGTGCAATGGTTCGCGGTCTCCGCCTTGATTCGCCGGATGTCATCGCATCATTCGGAGAAGATGCTGCGGTAATCAGGCATGGTGATGAAGCCCTCCTCCTGGCTGCTGACGGTATATGGAGCAGGCTGATGGATGCGGATCCGTACTGGGCCGGATACTGTGCTGTTCTGGTAAATATTCATGATATCGCCGCCATGGGAGGCAGGCCCCTGGCAATGGTGGATGTCTTCTCGATCTCGTCAGATCCTGTGAAAGAGCAGGTAATCGCCGGGATGCGGGATGCATCTCTTCAGTTTAACGTCCCTATCGTCGGGGGACACCTCCATCCTGACACCCCGTACAGTGTGATCGATATCGCGATTCTCGGGGTCGCTCCTCTCAACGGTGTCATTTACAGCAGTAAAGCAGAGGCCGGGGATCAGATCATCGCTGCGGTGGACCTGCATGGGCGGGTTCATCCGTCATGCGCACTGAACTGGGATAGTGCGACTCAGCGGACTGCAGCAGAGGTACGGGCACAGATCCGGGTTCTTGAAGACCTGGGTGGTGCCCGGCTGGTCACTGCCGGAAAGGATATCTCCAACCCTGGTATCGTCGGTACCCTTGGGATGCTCCTTGAAGTTTCTGAGAAGGGAGCTGTCGTCAACCTCGGAGATATCCCTCATCCGGATCTTGAAGAACACCGGATATCATTCGAGCAGTGGATACGGATGTATCCTGGAATGGGGTTCATCCTCACTGCCAGAGAAGAGCATGCTGCAGAGGTTATCAGCAGGTTTGAGGCGACCGGGATGACTGCCCGGGTCATCGGTGTTGTGAACGACTCGCGGGAACTGAAGATAGCCTGGAAGGGGGAAGAGACACGGGTGTTTGACTTTTCAGGTGAGGATGGCATAATGCACCTGTGTATGGAGCACGGATGCGGCGCTCCCTCGGCATAGGCATCGGTTCTGATCCGTCCAGGATCGTTGAAAGTGTATTGCGTTATCCTTCGCCTGCTGATATCATCTGTTATGCCCGTCCAGGTTCTATCGGCGGGGAGTCTGGATCCCTTCAGATAGTCTCTGATCCTGATCCCGGAATGCGGATGATCCAGGATCTCGTCTCCGGGAAGCTCCGGGCTGCGGTCAGGGGAACCCTTCCATCACACGAGACGCTGCATATCCTGAAAACCAGCTGTCATGCAGAAGTACTCGAGAGAATCGTCCTTCTGGAGACTCCGGGAGGTGATCGGTTCTTCCTCGCCCCGGTCGGAATCGATGAGGGCTGGACGGTCTCACAGAAGGTCTCACTCGTCGAGAAGGGGAGGAGACTGACATCACGTTTCGGTCTGGGTGATCAGGTGGGGATCCTCTCAGGCGGCCGCCTTGGTGATACCGGCAGGTACGAAGTCGTGGACCGGACCATGGCAGATGCTGAACTGGTGGCACGCATCACCGGTGCCACTCATTATGAGATTCGAATCGAGGATGCGATCCGGGAATGTGGTCTCATCATCGCTCCGGATGGCATATCCGGCAATCTGATCTTCAGGACACTGCTCTTTGCCGGGAAAGGCATTGCCCATGGGGCACCGGTGGTAAATGTCCCGGTAGTCTTTGTTGATACTTCGCGCGTTAATCCGGATTATACTCATGCCCTGATTCTTGCGTCCACTCTTTCTGCGTGATATTTTTTTTAAATGAGCCGGATGTGTTCTTTTCCGAATAATTTTCACAATAGTCGTCAGAATCAGAATCATGCGGTGCAACATGGATGAAACGTAAAAAAGAAATCTCATTACTGCTAAAAAGCCAGATTTCTGAAATATCTCGGAATGTTTAAATACATGTCTGATTACTTTTTTTGAGGTAGAGGACTATGGCAGACTTACCTATTGCAGCAGTTGTCCGAATAGCAAAGAAGAATGGTGCTGAACGTGTGGGGAGCGATGCAGCATCCGCCCTGGTTATGAAGGCGGAAGAGTACATTGCCACGCTTACAAAGGAAGCAAACCGGCTTGCACTACATGCTGGAAGAAAGACGATCAAGGAAGAAGATGTGAAGATGGCTTCAGAGAATGCCTGATCATTCTCTCTTCTGACGTTCAGATATTTCCCTTGCTCTGATTCTTTTCGGTATTTCTGAACGATTTTTCTCCTGCTCCCGGCTCCGGACCCGTCAGAGCACTCCCTTGGTGCTCGGAATACTGCCCGTAGTATCACTGATCCGGGTCGCTTCATGCAGGGTGACTCCACAGGCCTTAAAGAGAGCTTCACAGACATGATGGTCACTCCGACCGGTTCCTTCCAGGTGGAGAGTGATTCGTGCGGTTGAGGCGAGGCTGGTGAAGAAATGTTCGATGAGATATGGGTCTATCATCCTTTCTATCGGTCCGCTGAACTCTGCGGTAAAGAGACAGAATGGTCTGCCGCTGATATCTGCCGCAACCATGGCCCGGGCCTCGTCCATCGGGATGATTGCATGGGCAAATCTTCGGATTCCCCTCCCCTCCCCGATGGCCTCTCTGAATGCGGAACCCAGAACCAGTGCAATATCTTCCAGAGTGTGGTGGGGACCGACCTGGAGATCCCCCTCGGCCTGGATCACCAGGTCAAATCTGCCATGGCGCCCCCATGAGGTGAGCATATGATCCAGGAATGGAATTCCTGAGCTGACGGTACAGGTACCGTCCCCGTCAAGGTTCAGATCAACCGTGATACGGGTCTCCCGTGTCTCCCGTGATTGTGTTGCATGTCTCATTGCATTGCCTCCTTCGCCTGCTGCAGGGTAATCTTACCGCTGTACAGAGCTGATCCCAGGACGACTCCTCCTGCTCCTGCATGCATCAGCGCCCTGATGTCATCCTGAGTGGTGATTCCGCCAGCGACACAGACTGGGACCACAATGGCCTCTATCAGTGCGGCAACCGGGTCTGCCTGGATTCCCTGGCATAACCCTTCGACAGACACGTTGGTGAAGAGGAGCGATCCGGCCCCGTTCCGTACAAAGGTCTCTGCCCAGTGCAGGTACTCACCGGCCGGTCTCTCCCATCCGTCAACGACGATCTGCCCGTTCCGGGCATCAGCACCGGCCATGATCCGGTCTGATCCGAATTCATCGGCAAGGATGGTCAGGCTCTCCGGATGATTCACGGCATAGGTACTGATAATCACCCGATCAATTCCGGTATCAAGCCAGGAGCGGGCATCGTCAAGCGATCGGATCCCGCCTCCCAGCTGGATCTCGACCCCGGTCTTCCGGATAACCTCCCGGATCTGGGCGACATTCTCTGTGGCTGATCCGAAGGCTCCATCCAGATTAACCATATGGAGACAATCAGCCCCCTGGGCCAGCCAGCCTTCTGCACAGGTGAGCGGATCACCGTACACGGTGGCAGTCTCCCGTTTTCCCTGCACGAGCTGGACACATTGACCTCCCAGGACATCGACTGCGGGAAAGATCTTCATTATCTACCTGATGAGCCGCTCGATGGACATGACGAGGATATCCCGTGCTCCGGCCTGTTTTACCCGGTTGATGAGCTGGTACACCTTCTCCTCATCAACCACCACATGTACTGCGACCATGTCAGGACGGGACGCCACCTCCATAACCGTCGGCCCGCTCAGTCCCGGGATGATCTCCCGGATCTGTTCGAGTCCGCTCCTCTCAACGTTCATCATCAGGTAACACTTTCCCCTGGCACTGATGACACTCTCCAGTGCCAGGTGAATCTCGTTTATCTTCTCCTGCTTTTCGATACAGGATTGTTTATTTGCGATGAGATACGTGCTCGTCTTCAGGACAACATCGATGACCCGGAGCCGGTTCTGCCTGAGGGTCGTCCCTGAGCTGGAGAGATCCACGATGGCGTCAGAGATGCCGAGGTGTGGTGTGGCTTCACAGGCTCCGCCGACCGGCACAATAAATGGCTTTACACCGGCTTTTTTGAAATATTTCCGGGTGATTGCCGGAAACTCGGTTGAGACCCTTCTCCCGTCAAGATCACGGATCTCCTGAAAGGGTGAGTCTTCCGGGACAGCAAGGACTACCGTGGCGTTACCAAATCCGAGGTTCAGGAGTTCATTTACGTCTGAACTCCGTTCAATCACCATGTCATGACCGGTGATTCCCAGGTCAGCCACCCCTGATGCAACATATTCCGGGATATCGATGGGGCGTGCATACAGGATCTCGACATGGGGATCCCGGGTCATGGCGATGAGGGTCCGATCCCCGTTTTCCCTGATACCCAGGCCTGATCGCTCGATAAGATCCCGTATCGGCTCTGATATCCTTCCTTTGTTCGGGATCGCAATCCTGATAACCGGGAGAGAAATTCCTCCGGATGTGGCCGGTTGTGCCATTCGGGAAAGGATCCTCAGAAGGTCTTCAGCTCGCCTTTCATAACCCGCTCGGTGACCGAGGTGATGTTTTCAAGGCCTGAATTGATGATCTCATATACGTCTTTCTCAATCTCCGGAAGGGTCACCTTCGGCTGGGGAATGAGCTGGACACTGGCAATCAGTGGCTGATCGATCGGCATCCCGATCTGGGAGAGGAGACGGACCTGGATCTCTGCGATCCCATCCACCTTCCGGACACATTCGTGGGCGAGTTCGCTGGAGAGGAGGTTGTAGATCTTACCGATGTGGTTGATCGGGTTCTTACCCGAGGTTGCTTCCATGCTCATCGGACGGTGCGGGGTGATGAGACCGTTTGCACGGTTCCCCCGGCCGACGGATCCGTCATCACCCATCTCGGCAGATGTCCCGGTGACTGTCAGGAAGAGACTGCACTCGTGGTCGCAGTCAGCGGTGTTGACCGAGACTTCAACAGACCGTCCGGTGCATTTCCTTGCAACTGCCGCTGCTTCATCCTGCAGCCGGGACCGGAGGTCGATGTACTCGGAGAGCGAGGAGATGTGACGGTCCACCATCGCACAGCAGAGTGTCAGTTTTATTGAGTTCCCCTGGCGCAGCCCCATGATCTTGATGTCCTGCCCGTACGCCGGATACCGGGGTCTGAGGGTGTTGTCGATATAGGAGGATATTTCACGGACACAGGTTTCAATCTCTGAGAAGGGAGCGTATGAGACTCCAAAGGAGGTATCATTCGCACGAGGGATCGTTCCTTCCTCGGGTTTGAAGACATCCCGCAGATCCGTCGACCCGGTCCCGAGCCGGCAGTCCATGATGACTTCACGATCAAAATCCAGTTCAGGAAGAATGGATCGCATGTAATCTTTTGCAGCCTGGAGAGCAATAGGTTCTGCCGGGATCGCCTCGCCATTGAACTCCTTTGTGGCACGGCCATCGAGCAGGACAAAGATTGGCTTCAGGATCTTGCCACCGCCAAAGGCCGGTCTTGACTCTCCGGCAACAATCTCCCCCTGGTCAGTGTTGTGGTGGAGGACCCCGCCGAACATATCACGGTAGGTTGAACAGAGGGCCCGGCTGATTGACTCGGCGATACCGTCTGCAATACTATCAGGGTGACCGAGACATTTTCGCTCAACCAGTTCAATCTGCTGCTGTTCAAGGGGTGTCTGGTTCAGAACATCAATCGCGATATTTCTTTTCATCTCAAACCTCTGATTCAGGGAACGAACTTATACCGCAAAGGGTACAACGTAGGTTATTATTCGATTCCTGTACACTAATAAGTTCACCTGTCAGGAAAAAGATGACGGAATGGTGATTCCATCCGCCGGCCGGTAGGAGATGATGATGGATTCTTTCCCGACGATCCCGGATGAGACAGAATGGCTTCGAAGGTCCCTGGTGGAAAAACCACCCGCTGACCCGGTCTGTTTCTTTGAACTGATGAACCGTCTCTACCAGTCTTCTGCACTCCTCTTTACCATCATCGCGGCTACACGAAGTGGTATCTTTGATCTGCTTCAAACACCCCGGACACCCGGAGAGATGGCAGTTTCCTTTCCGTATCCCTCCATAGTCAGCAATATGATCCCTCTGCTCCTCGAGGCTGGTCTCATCACGGAAGAGGATGGGAAGATCCGGTGTTCAGATCTCGCGACGGCCTTTTTTTGTACTGGTTCGCCGTACAGCCAGGCAGCATATCTGGACAAGCTCTTCTGGCACCTGGAGGAACACTGGCTCACACTATCAGAGCGACTTGAATCAGGACCAAGACTCTACTCAGAAGAGGAATTCTTCTCCCGGCACAGCCTTCCTTCCATGGCATCAAATGCCCTCACCGGACGCCTGCAGGATGTCATCACCCGGATTGCCGCTTTGCCCAGGTTCAGTGAATGCAGGCGGATGATTGATCTGGGTGGCGGACACGGCCTGTATGCCCTCGCCCTTGTATCCCTGCATCCATCGCTTCACGCCGTGGTCTTTGATCTTCCCGGGGTGACTGAATATACCCGGAGATACATCCGAAGATATGGGATGGAGGACCGGGTCTCTGTCTGTCCCGGGGACTTTCTCACCGATGATGTCGGGACCGGGTATGATATTGTCCTCTCCTCGTCAAACCCGAGCGGAAAGAAGGTCAGTATGGTGCCGGTCATCGCTGCCTCGCTCACTGCCGGCGGGTACTTCGTGAATGTCCAGCCCGGAGATGATGATACGAATGCTGCACCCCCCTGGAGCATGCTCGAATGGGAATTGTGGAATTTCCACGGAGTTACCACCCCAAAATCCGGATGGGAGAAGAAAAAACCATTTTTCACGCCTGAGTACCGGCAGGCACTCTCTGACGCAGGTCTGACCGTCATCTCACGGACACGGATACCGGACCCGTACCTGAAGGATCACTCGGTGGTCATGCTTATTGCGCAGAAGGGATGGGGGAATGGTCAGAAGATTCTGAGCAGTTCTCCCGGGATATCCAACTCTAGCCGTGTCCCTGATCCGGACGTTCCGGTCTCTGAGAGAATGATTCCATAGGCACCCAGGAGTTTTTCGGCGAGGAAGAGACCAAGTCCTCCCCCGCTTCCGAACCCGAGATCAAAAATCCTGGTCTTGTGTTCCTCAGGTATCCCAGGTCCGTCATCCTGAATTGAGAGGATTCCATTCGTCGGGGTCGTCGTAAGATCCACGGAGATCCGCGAGGCCTGCGGGGCATGTTCCGGGATGTTCTCAAAGATACTGATGAGTGCAGGTTTCAGCATCTTATCCGCAAAAATCCTGATATCCGGGATGTTCAGGATGAGGGGAAGATTCCTGCATCCTGATTCTCCGGCAACCTCGGTGAGCAGATTGTTCAGCTTCACCCATTCAAATTCGGTCTGACCGATTTTCTGGTATTCACGCGTGAATATCAGTTTTTCCCGGATCTTCTCTGCTGCACTCTGTTCCTTTTTGGAGAAGTCTTCCAGAATGGGATCCATCTCCATCTCTTCAGAGAGTTCCAGGTACCCGAGGATAGCGGTGAGCTGGTTGAGCATATCGTGCCTGATCTTGGAGTTGAGGGCATTCCATGTCTCAGAACCCTTCACGAGCAGATGCCACTCCAGGGGGAGGGTGGATATCCAGAGCAGACTCTCGGCAGTTGCGATTTCTCCGTCTGGATGGTAGGTGAGTGAACAGTGGTCTTCCACCCAGATGGTCTGTGCTCCTCCCCTGATCCGGTACCGCATGAGGACGGATGGATGTCTCTGAAGAACGGTAGCTCCCAGTTTCCGCGTGATGACATCAAGGTCCGAATCGGCGATATGAGGGGTGAGAGGAAACGGGCAATCTGCCCTGAGAATATCGAACCGCCCCGCATTCTCAGAGACTGAGAGGGCCTGCCAGAGATCGGCAGGATTTCTCCTGATCGCGATCACCGGGCCGTTTATAAATATCTGGTCAGGGGAAGACATGCATGACTTCACAGTGCTGAGAAGGTATTCGTGCACTCATCCTATTCTATCCTTTTGGATTCAGTTGCCTGCCGGGCCACGAGTCCCGGATGATTGGACATCTCTGATGGCATCCCTGATACGTTCATAACTGATTCTTCCAATGGGAAGCAGACGTCCATCGAGGAGGATGATCGGAATCGCCGGGTGTTCAGCCTCGTAGAGCTCTTTCACATACGCTGGTACGCCGTCATCCAGCAGAGTGAGTGTCACGGTCACCGTGTCTGTGAATTCGTCTTTCAAGCAGTTTTTCAGGGCTTCAACCGCTGGAATTAGTCCGTTTGTCGGAGCACATGCAGTAAGACCACAGGTACGATTCTCATCGCAGGGGAAGGGAGAGCACTCCGACTCCCGGTACCCCACCACCTCGACAGTCACAGTATTCACTTCTATACATGGATCGAAAGGGGTGATAAGTCATGCCGGTATGATCATCTCACCTGAGAAATATCTCAAACCGGTCCGCCCGTGCCTTGCAGACCGGGCAGGTGTCGGGTGGATTATCCCGTGCTGCAAGATAGCCACAGACCCGGCATCTCCAGACCGGATAGGGGAGGTTCCCTGAGAGACTTGCCTGATTCTCCTTCTGCTTTCCGCGTTCAGATCGAGGGGGCCTTCGTTCCGGAACCGGAGGGGCGGATCTCCCCTCCTGAATCAGGGATGCAGAGAGGTACAGACCACAGTAACAGGCACCGTATGCGGTCAGGTCTGCATCACGGTAGTCGCAGGGACAGATGATATCAGTATCCGCTTCCCGCTCACCGGTTGCCAGACGACAGGGGCAGGCTTCATAGCCAAAACGATCACGGTTTACCTTCAGTCCCTCGATGAGGGCCATGGTAAATGAGATATCAGGATTGAGGTGGTATCCTCCGCGTTCTGCATCACGGTTCAGCTGCTGGTATCTCTGCTGATTCTTATGAGCATCATCTTCGCCGGTCATCAGGCGAGGGCCTCTCTGATCTCATCGAGCCTGCTCCCGATGATGGTTCTGGTCCCATTGATCACAAGCGTCGGGAATGACCCCCGGGGATTGACCTTCTCGACCTCCATGAGGACCTGGTTCATTTCGTCCCGGGAGAGCTGGTCGACATACAGGTAGTCGAATGCGACTCCGAGATCAGCCAGGAGTTCTTTCGTCATTTTGCAATGGACACAGGTGCTGAGGGCATACAGCATTATTGTCCCTTTATCAGTACCGTCCACATGTACCGGAATTATCGCCATATTTACCGTATATGGGATTTGAACCGGAAGTATATACCGATTCGGGTCAGGAGCGAGGGTCAGGCCGGTTGGTTTTCCAGGAGACGATTGATTTTTTCTGTCCGCGACCGGTATCCTGATGCATAATTCTGTCAGATGAATAGTATCATATCCACACCCGTCGCCGATCATCAGGGCTCCTCCCGGATCCTCTTCTTTGATACTGAGACGACCGGCCTGCCCGACCGTGACCGGAGGATCCGATCTGATCCCTCTTCCTGGCCCCGGCTCGTGGAAGTAGGATGGATCCTCTCTGATGATCAGGGAGAAGAGATCTCAGGAGAATCCTATCTCATCCTCCCAGAAGGATTTGAGATCCCACGCCGGGCAACGGAGATCCATGGTATCTCTACTGCTGATGCACGGGCAGAAGGCACCCGGATGAGGGAGGTGCTGGAAGCATTCTGCCGGGCCGCGACAGAGGCTGATCTGCTGGTCGCCCACAACCTCTCTTTTGACATGCGGATCATCCTTGCCGAGCTGATTCGGGCAGATATGAGGGATCTCTTCCCTGTCAGGCCCGGCATCTGTACCATGCGCTCTTCGACACGATTCTGTGCACTCCCCGGCAGGTTCGGAAAAGGATTTCGAGCCCCGTCCCTTGCTCATCTTCATTATCTTCTCTATGCATCCACGCCAGAGAAGAGTCACCGGGCGCTTGCTGACGCCCGGGCATGTGCTGCCTGTTACTTCGGACTGATCCGAAAACAGGTGGAGATGCTTCCTGATTCCGGAGCTCAACGGTTTTTTACTGAGAAGAAGAATGGGACGACCATACGGGCTCCTCGTCGCGGGAAAGTTCATATGCCCCGTGATTGTAGAGGTTCACCCCCCGGACAATCAGAGAACGGTCTGAAGGATATCTGAGCCGGGTGAGCCTGCAGATATCCTGATACTGATCCCGTTCGTCATCGGATGCTTCATGAAGGTACCACCAGCGGAGACAGGCGACAAGGCGCTTTCCATACACCTCATCATCACAGAGGCCTGACGGACTCCCCAGAAGAATCAGACTGAACCTGAAGAGATCCTGCTCACCCCCGAACCAGATCGTCTCGTTGATAGCAGCCAGAATCCTCTTCCATTCTTCAGACCTTCCTGCCCCTCCTTCCTTCCGATCAATCGATCGGAGGGATGCAATGATCCCATCCCGTCGAAGATCAGCCTCTTTTCCACCGGGAAATGATTCTGTCCGATCAGAGTACGGGAGCTGAGGCCGGTACTGCAGAAGGAGGGAGGCGAAGGAGGATCCTGCACCGGCAATCTGCAGGGTATCGCCTCCGAGGAATCCACAGCAGGTGATCGATTCCCGCCTGATGATGATCAGTGATTCATCGGTGAGATCGCTTCGGTCATACCAGATATCCGTCCGCTCTCCGGGAATGATCTTCATGTGCTGAACCGTTACCAGTATCCGATCTTCTTCTCCTTCCACTCACCGCATTTCCAGCTCCCCTCCACCCGCGGACGAACAAAGATGGTCCGGGGTTTTCCTTCCTGATCCAGTCCTGCGAATACCGGTTGCGGGGGATGCCGCCAGCATTCGAGTCGTAGGATCTCCTTGTTTTTGCCGAGGATTGGAATACAGAACTGGCAACTCTGACAAAAATGAGGGTCGGCCATACTCATCTTTTTTTCCGCGGTTCTAATAACTCTTCCCCGGCGGTGGCCGGTCTGATTGGAGGGGATATCGAAACTTATATCGCCCTGACAATAGCACTGATTCTTATGAATCCCGGTATCCTGGGCAGACTATTTCGATCCACCCCAAAGCCCCATATCGTCCAGAGCCCTCCTCCCCCCCGGATTGTCAGGGGCCCGGGGATGGAATGCCGGGAGTTTGATGAGAAACCCTATTTCATTGTTGCATCCGTTGAGATGGGCAATACCACGACGAAATGTATTCTGACCGGTGTCAGCCTTGAGACCGGCATGAGTTATGTAATTAATAAGACGGTGAGTATGAGCCGTGATGTCAGGCCTCCCAGGCCTGGTGAGGAGGTCTTCGGCAAGACGCTGGACGGGACCGAGCTGACGCGGGAGTCTGTTACCGAACTCGTTCGTAACACACTTATCAAATGTCACCAGGACGCACGGCTTGATATCAGGAAGGACCTTGATTTTGTCGTCCGGAGTACCGGGGTGGTTGCTGCCATGGACTCTCCGGACCAGGTCGGGGATTTCATCATCGCCCTGGCGAACGGGTGCCTTGAGGCCGGGGTGCCTCCCCGGAAGATGACTCCCCCGATGTCCAAGGCGAACCAGCCTGCAAAGTTGCAGCCATTTTCATTTGCTGACCGCGTGAACTTCACCGGAGCCGTCGCCGGGGTGCTCCCCCCTCAGGGGACGACCGGAGTCGAGATGGTTGCAAATGAGATGGAGGGAGAACTGGCAATGGCTGGGATTAAGGAGGGTGCAAAATGGACCCCTGTTGATTTCAGGAATCCGTGCATCTCCATCGACTTCGGAACCACCCTTGACGGGAGGATTACCAGTCATGTGGATCCCGGGAGTACGGATCCCTTCGCCCGGACCATTGGGAACTTCTGTGGTCTTGCAGGGGCGATTCCTGATTCCATTGTCCGGGGGACCGGCCTGGTGAAGAAGAGGACCGGAACCGCACTGGACATCTTCGGGGATAAAACACACTCATCCGGAAATTTTTCCCTGCGCAAGGGATCCGGAGTCGTCACCGAGTATGTGCGTCGTGCTCATGAGCATATTGTCATTGAGGTGGTTCCTGATGACCGGACCCGGTACGGGATGGTTCCGGTCTATTCCCGTGTGGCGCGGGAGTCGGGAGTCGCGCTGATCGGGGTCGATGCCGGAGAGAACGGGAGTGCTATTCCTGCCCTTGAGGCGCTTGGGGAGGAGATTATCCGGGATCATCCGGTATCCGTTCTTACTGAGATCATCGACCGGGTCTGTGCAGAGATGGCGCTGCGGATGATCGATGTCACCCGGGATCTGGGTCTGATCCATCCTGATTCATCGATCGGGTTTACCGGCAGGGCAGCGATCTCCGGAAGAAAACCCGAATATATTCTTCAGGGGGTCACGGATCGGAAGGTGTTCAGTGATCCGGTCAATCACCTCGTATTCGTCGATGACGGCCTGGCCCGGGGTGCAGCGCTCATGGGGAGGTGTATGAATTCCCTGGGAAAAGCTGACAACCCCATTGGAGGAGTGCGGGGGGGCCGATGTATCATGTCCCGCCGGATAGCCATCGGGAAATGAGAGGGTGGGACATACCGGTCCGGAGAGAATGACAGGAGAGATAAATAACAACCCTCATTCATCCAGCCAGAAAGAGTACTGTATGGATGAGAATCAGTCCCCTCAGTTATATGACCTGATCTTCCCCCCGGGTACCCCCAGATCCATCATTCGCGACATCATCAACCGGTTTGATGTTGAACTGATCGATTCGCCAGAACGACTGAACTTCGCCAATATGGATGGTGATGTCAGAAATCTCCTTGCTGCCCGGGGAACAATAGATACGATGAAAGAGGTTGAAGCGTTCTTCAGGGAACAGATGAAGGAGTTTATCGAGGATTAACCTCTCCTTCCGGCAATGACTGCCATTCCGGCTCCTGCCAGTCCCCCGGCGATGGTCAGCAGGGAGAGCGGGCTCTTCCGGGTCGGTTCAGCGGCCGGCAGCCCCTCTCTCTCCTCAGGCACGGGAGCAGGAGTCAGAACCGGTTGTTGCTGCAGCGGTTCATGTGTCATATTCTGTTCTCCTGCCAGGTCCACCGGCTCTTCAGATAATGCTGCCTGGGTCTCACTCTGATCTGCCTCGATCACGGAGATGACGGCGGTCTCACGGTAGTCCTTCCCGATGACCTCTGCCCTGACCATATACTGGTCCGGGTTCCATCCTGCGGTGCTCATGTTCACTGACCAGGAGTACCTGCCGTCATCAGATCGGGTGACCGGGACGACCATCGCCCCTCCACCGCTCATGGCCGGTTCATACTTGCTTGTCGGCCCAAATGAGGAGGGGTATACCTCGACGAGCACCCGGTTCTCGGTGTTGAAATTGGTGTACCCATGGATGAAGATCGTATCTCCGGTAGAATAGGGGCTGTGGGTTATCAGGGTCTCAGCCAGGACAGCCGCCGGAAGTAGGAGAGATGCGAGCATGATGCAGCATACGATCTGATTCATGTCAGGAGAATTGATCACCGGCGCTCTTCAGGATTCCGATCCTGGTACCGGCTCCATGGTGGAGAGGTTTTGTGGAGATACCCGGGGTTGCTGTTCAGTTCCGGTTTTTTCAAATACCCCGGGGACCATGTACCGTTCATGAATCTTCTGATGGCCCCGGTCTGGTCACCGTACCTTGCCGGAGCAGGAATCGGCGTGCTTCTCTGGTGTGCCTTCCTCTTATCAGGAAGACCCATCGGTTGCAGTTCTGCGTTCTCCCGGACAGCAGGAATGATACAGGGTATTTTTCAGAGAAAGAAGGTCGCGCAGAGTGAATACTACCAGGAACTTCCACCCCGCATCGAGTGGCAGTGGATGCTGGTTACCGGGATCATCGCCGGCTCATTCCTCTCATCACTTCTTGCAGGTACGTTTCATCTCCAGATGGTTCCTGATGCGTTCGCGGCTGTATTCGGAACTGATCCCTTCTTCAGACTTCTCATCGCAATCACCGGGGGTGTCCTGATGGGTATCGGTGCACGCTGGGCCTGGGGGTGCACGAGTGGTCATGGGATATCTGGGCTTGCCCAACTCTCGGTTGCGAGTATCGTGGCGGTCTGCTGTTTCTTTATCGGAGGGATCATCACGGCAGCGCTCCTCTTTCTCCCCAGGTAGGTGAGAAGATGGTACTGCAAATACATGGAAATGACCGGCTTCAGCTCCTCATCGGACTTCTGATAGGGGTCGGATTCGGGTTCTGTCTGAACAAGGGGGGAGTGACGAACTACGATGTGATCATCGGCCAGCTTCTCCTGACTGATTTCACGGTACTTAAACTGATGCTGACCGCGGTCCTCGTGGGGATTCCGGGGATCCACCTGATGAAGAGCCTTGGGTGGGCAGATTTTCATACCTTCAAGGGTTCAGCCGGCTCCACGGTAATCGGGGGTCTGATATTCGGTATCGGATTTGGTCTCCTTGGATACTGCCCGGGTACCGTTGCAGGAGCCATCGGACATGGACAGCTGGATGCCCTCCTCGGTGGTGCGGTCGGACTGCTCATCGGTACAGCAGTGTATGCGGCATTTTACCCTGGGTTGAAGAGAACCATCCTTTCAGCCGGTCCCTTTCCCGCTGAGACTATTCCAGAGCTGATTCATCTGTCCCGGTGGTACACTGCGGTGGGCTTCATGGGCCTGATCGCCCTCACCCTTCTCCTGCTGGAGTTCCTGGGATTCTGATCTCTTCTCTCTCTCTCTCGTGCTCTCATTTTTCCCTTAACAGAGTATGATTCGCGTAATCTTCAGAAGCGATAACCGTAACCTTTATTCGTTTCGATTTATTATTATCACATGAATATATTGGGGGAGACTGAGTTGATTCGACGATTTGTGTTTTTGGGAGTGGTGAGTATGCTGCTGATCTGTTGCATACCCCTCGCTGTATTATCTGAATCAGTAAACGGGACCAGTTCCGGGATATCTGCGCCAGAAGAGAGTGGGGACGGAGAAGACGGGCAATCCACGCCCTTCTCCCATGCCATTATGCGCCCGAGTGCAGGAGAGCTGGTGCAGTGGTATGATGATTATCTCAATCAGGATCTGGTAACCGAAGAGATTGGTATTGCTGAGCTGGATGAAACCCAGACAACTGGGTATGTCAGTCTTCTTGGATTTATTGATTATAATGCCACGGAACGTGATCAGGAGCAGTGTGGGAATTGCTGGGTCTGGGCTTCAACCGGTGTCGTCGAGATCGCACACACCCAGCAGAATAAGGTCTTTGATCGACTCTCGATTCAATATGTGAATTCTCGGTATCATAACGGGGGACATTCACCTTTCTCTCCCATGCATTATGCCTGCAATGGGGGGAAGGTGAGCGATTTTGTCACCTTTTACAACACCATCGGGAAGTATGGTGGTAATAAAATGGCTGTTCCCTGGTCAAATGAGAATGCAGAGTATCAGGATGGGAATTCGCTTGATACTACGAGTGTTCCTGCTGATACGATACAGACAAATCCTCATTATACTCTTCACCAGATGAGTGGTCAGCGTATTGAGACATTCGGAGTCCCCCAGTCTGTTGCGATAGCAAATATCAAGCAAGTGCTTAATTCAGGAAAGGGTGTGTATCTCTCGTTTGCATATCCTAACAATGATGGATGGCAGGCATTCGGAACATTCTGGAGTGGTAACTCCACTGAGCCTATCACTCTTGACACATATTCAGGAGTTGAATACGGTATTACCGGGGGGGCTCACGGAGTCCTTGTTACTGGTTACTATGATGACGGGATGAATGGGTACTGGGAATGTCTGAACAGCTGGGGAGGTCCGTCCAATCGTCCGGATGGAGTATTCCGGGTCAGTCTGAATATGGATTACTCCTCATTCTATACAGTAGGTGACGATATTGTTCCGGCCATGCTCTGGCAGACGATTAATGTCGGGTATCTCGGTTCTGAACCTGCTACCGATCCAGATAAAAATATCTTCAACCTCACTCCCGATTTCATCGTCTCACCGGTATCCGGGTACTCCCCCCTGACGGTGCACTTTACCGACACATCAAACGGGTCCCCCATCTCCTGGAAGTGGGACTTTGGCGACGGGGCCGGATCAGCTCTGCGCAATCCCAACCACACCTACTCCCAGCCTGGCCGGTACTCAGTCTCGCTCCTGATTGGAAAAGGCGGTACCACTGCACAAACTGAGCAGCAGGACGCGGTCACGGTCAAATATCCGTATGTGAAGGTCTCTGCCTTCCCCCGGGCAGATGCCGGATCCTACCCTGATCCGACTGACCCTGATGGTGACGGCCGGTTTGAGGATATCAACGGAAACGGGTGGCTTGAGTTCGATGATCCGGAGGTGCTCCTCCAGAACATGGAGTTTGCCCTGAGTCAGGAGCCGGTTCTTCAAGT
>CAZSVH010000009.1:0-22254 GCA_964610235.1 uncultured Methanospirillum sp.
GATGGACCGAGCGGGAATTGAACCCGCGGCCTCTACCATGCCAAGGTAGCGATCTACCACTGATCTACCGGCCCGCCTTACTAGGTTGTACCGGGTTGCATATATACTCTGCTCTTGTTGCCGGAATGCCGAAACAGAACATCCTCGTTCTGATCAGCGGTATCCCGATGAAATATGAGTGATGAAAACCAACGGTATAGCTGCGTGCACACCCCTGGTGTGCTGGTTTTGTGGAGAGTTACATGCTGGGTATCATTGGAGGAACTTCACTTCTTGAGTTTCAGTTTGCTGATTGGAAGAAGAAGGCGGTTCATACCCCGTATGGGTCGTCTGAGATTCTGACCGGCCCGGGGGTTGCGCTTCTTCTCCGTCATCAGAACCGGAGGGCACCACACCGGATCAACTACCGATCGCATCTTGCTGCCCTCGCCGTGAGCGGGGTTGACCGGATCATCAGCATCGGCTCCACTGGTTCCCTCCGCTCTTCCCTGCACCCGGGCAGTCTGGTCATTCCTGATGATTACTTCTGCATCCCCTCTCTCCCGAGCATCTATGATCACTCCATCGGCCATGTCCCGGCAGGGTTCTCTCCCGAAGTGAGGGAACTCCTCGCGGAGCATCTTCCTGAGGCAGAGCAGGGGGGGACGTATATCCAGACTATTGGTCCCCGTTTTGAGACTCCTGCAGAGATCCGGTGGATGTCCTCTGTTGCTGATCTCGTCGGTATGACCGTCGTATCAGAAGCTGCTGTTGCACAGGAACTCGGGATTCCCTTTGCTGCCATCTGTACCGTTGATAATTATGCGAACGGGATATCTGCCGAACCGGTCACCTATGATCAGATTGTAGCCAATTCACGCCTGTTCAGCGAGCGAACCGGAAAGATGCTCAGATCGATCCTGGATCACTGCAGCTGATCCTCCTGATGCCGTCCGATTTACGGGGAATGGATGTAATTGATAGGCTTTATCCCGTCTGAGGTGTACCATATGATGAGCCCGCTGTCTGCTGGGAGGAAGAAGAATTGGCAGTAACCTGGATCCTTACCATCGGTGATCCACAACAGTTCTCCAATGTCACCCGTTTATTCTCTGAAAATGGAGCACAAGTAGAGTTACTCACCGTAGCAGACGTCAAAGACGGCATTCACAAGATACAGACAAACCATATCGATGTGGTCATCTCTGACTTTGACCTTGGTCCCCAGAACGGGATTGATTTTATCTCCCGGCTCAAGAAGCAGATCCAGCAGAGCCCGATAACCATATTTACCGGTGAACAGGGAGATGCCGTTGAGAAAGAGGCACTGAAGGCCGGGATCGACTATTATTACCAGAAGAACGGGGATCCTGACCTGGAAAAGGCCGAACTGAATACCTTTATCCGGCAGGTGGTCAGGTGCAAACAGGCAGAACAGGCTCATGAGTATGCAGAGACCAACTTCAGGACGATTGTTGAGGCAACTGAGGATTCTATCTACATGGTCGACCGCCACTACCGGTATCTCTTCATCAATAAGCCTCATCAGAAGCGTCTGGGTATTTTCGGAGAAGATTACGAGTCCAAATTATATCGCGATCTCCATTCAGACGAGGAAAACCGGCGGTTTGTCAACTCCATGACCCAGGTCATGGCCCACAGCAAGTTCTACCTGGAAGAGTACGAGAAGGAGGGGCGGTATTATTACCGGAAATTCATCCCGATCCGGTACCAGTCCTCTTCGCAGATCCTGGCCGTTACCGTCGTCTCTACTGATATGACCGACCGGGTCAGGCTGGAAGAGGAAGTGGCGAAAGGGGCGTCACTGATGGCAGCGACCCTCGAGTCAACCTCTGACGGGATCTTCGTGGTTGATCGGATCGGCAAGATCATCAACTACAACCAGAAGTTCCTGGACATGTGGTACATCCCGGAGACGGTCATCGAGGAGCGGGATGAAGAGGTTCTCCTTGCCTATCTCGAGGATCAGCTCATGGATCGGGATGAGTTCATTGAGAAGGTGAACTGGCTACGGAATAATCCTGACAAGGATGCCTTCGATGTCCTGGAGTTCCGGGACGGGCGGGTTTTTGAGCGGCTCACCCTCCCCCAGCGGATAGGAGGGACGATCGTCGGCCGGGTATGGAGTTTCCGGGACGTCACCCAGCAGCGTTCCACCCTTACCACCCTGCAGGTGACCCAGGCGAATTACCGGAGCGTCGTCGAGTCAACGGGTGATTCCATCTTCATGGTGGATGATGAGAGCTGTTATATCTTCATGAACACCTATCACCGGAGAAAACTCGGTGATCTCGCTGATAAGTACCTGGAGCAGCGGATGAAGGTCATGCTCCCTCCCGTTGAGGACCGGCGGTTTGAGGAGGCGGTGCAGCGGGTCTTCTCCACCAGGAAGAAGCATATGGATGAGTTTCACTGGCTTGGACGCGATTATGTCAGACGTTTCAGTCCGGTGAAGGATGATGAATCCGATGAGGTGAGAGCGGTGACCGTCGTCCTGACTGATATCAGTGAGCGGAAGGCTGCCGAGACGGAGGTTCGCAACTCTGAGGAGCGGCTGAAGATCCTCTTCGATCATGCTCCTGAGGCATATTTCCTCACCGATATCAAAGGGACGTTTGTGGATTCGAATCGTGCAGCAAGTGAACTGACCCGGTTCTCAAAGGAGGATCTCCATGGGAAAAATATCTTCACGATGGGCCTCATCGCATCCATGCACATCACGAAGACCGCAGTCCTGTTTGCACGGAACGCTCTGGGGAAGGCAACCGGACCTGAGGAGATGAAGATTCACCGCAAGGATGGTTCTGAGGTCTTTGCCGAGGTGGTCACCTATCCGATAAAGATTCAGGATCAGAGCCTGGTGATGACGATCGCCCGTGACATCAGCCAGCGGAAAGAGGCAGAGGAGGCCCTGAAGGAGCGGGAAGAGCAGTACCGGCTGCTGGTGAACAATGCAAGTGAAGGGGTGCTCGTGCTCAGGGGGAGCACGATCATTTTCTCAAACCCGAAGGCCACGACTATCCTGAAACGGTCACGTGATGAACTGGCAGGACGGGATTTGACCGACTGGGTCCATCCTGACGATGCCGGGCCGCTCCACGATCTGATTGCCACGGCTGCATCGAGTGGTGCGGTTCATGCAGGACATATGACCCGGATGTTTGACAATTCAGGTGAGGTCCGATGGCTTGAGATCAGCCTGGTCGGGATCGTCTGGAAGGACGGGCCGGCCCTGCTCTTTCTGGGGAATGATGTCACCGATCAGAAGATCGCACAGGACTCCCTTGTGCAGAGCAACAAGAAACTCAACCTGCTCTCCAGTATCACCCGGCACGATGTTCTGAATCAGATCACCATCCTCCTTGCGTACCTGGATCTGCTCAAGAAGAAGAACCTTGATCAGAACCTGACCCCCTACATTGACAAGCAGGTCGAGGCGACCCAGGCGATCCGGAGCCAGATCGTCTTTACCAAGGAGTACCAGGATGTCGGGGTCAAGGCACCCCAGTGGCAGAACGTCGCCGAGAAGATCCGTGCGGCCCGTGACCTGCGGAAATCTGACCTTGTCTCCTGGGATGAACCACTTGAAAGACTTGAGATCTTTGCTGATCCTCTCCTGGAGAAGGTCTTCCTCAACCTTATTGCCAACTCGCTGATGCACGGGGAACGCGTGTCACGGATCTTCTTCTCTGCAACCGAACATAACGGAACCCTGGTTCTGGTGTACGAGGATGACGGGGTGGGTATTGCTGACAAGGAGAAGAAGAAGATATTCGATCACGGGTACGGGAAGAACACCGGATTCGGACTCTTCCTGACCCGGGAGATCCTCTCCATCACCGGGCTTACAGTGACCGAGAACGGACGGGAGGGAACAGGTGCACGGTTTGAGATTCAGGTACCCCGGAATGTCTACCGGTATGTCTGATGACCCGGATCTACATCCGGTCCGGAAGAATCAGAGAAGAGGAACAGTGACCTGATATGGGGTCGGTTCTCTGTTTCTCTGTTGGGGGGATCCGCTGTGCTCTTCCCCTCGAAATGACAATGTTCCTGGTCAGGATGGTGAAACCGGTCCCGGCCACTTCGGATCATCCCGCGATGATCGGTCTGCTTCGTATTCACGGGAACGAGATTCCCATCTTCTCTGTCCGCAGGCTCCTGGGGGTTCACGACCGGGATCCGCGGATCTCTGATCACCTGATCATCACCCGCGACGGTCAGAAGGAGGCAGCACTCTGGGTGGATGAGACCTTCGTGGTACAGGACGGAGATGTTCCAGATTCATGCCGGAATCCGGAGAACAGCCCTTCTTCCGTTCCCGGGATCACGGTGCGTCCGGATGGTCTCGTCTGCATCCATGATCTCACCCGGTTTATTGAATTCTCCCGGAATGGAGGGGACGGAGCATCTGTTCTTCTCAGGGACCTGATTCCCCTTTCTGGAAGGGAGGATGGAGAAACGGACTCCGGCAGCGGGAATGATCCTGCAATCCTTCTGCAGCGGGCGGATGAACTTGCCCGTCCGGTTCCCAAACCCCGTGAGGTCTCGAGTATCGAGGTGCTCACATTCCAGCTCGTCTACCGGGAGTATGCGGTGGAACTGAAGTTTGTCCGCGAATCAGTCCTCTCGCGGGAGATTACCCCGGTTCCCGGCACCCCTGAGCATGTCATCGGGGTTCTTCCAGTGAGGGGAGAGATCATCCCGCTGATTGATCTGAGAGTCCTGCTCAGAATCCCGGATACCGGGCTGACTGACCTGAACCAGGTTATCGTGCTCACCGACGGGGGTATCACGTTCGGCATTCTTGCTGACCAGATCACCGGGATCTCGACCATCCCCCGGGATCAGGTGGTCTCCCCTGAGCCTGGCCGGGTGGAGGGGAAACCCGGGTATATTCTCGGGATGGGAACCGATGACCTGATTGTCATCAATGCTGCTGCAATTCTCTCAGATTCCGCAATGATCGTCGATGATTCGGTAGAACCGGGTACGTTCTCATCCCATGAAGTCCGTGACCGATGAAATGAAGACCAGGTACTGACATGCATGATTATTACTGTCCATCTCTAACACACTCTACACGGGTTCCCCGGGGGTAACAAATGTTTCAGTTCTTCTCCGACCTGAAGGTCGGGACAAAAATTCTTGTCATCTGCCTCTTTCTGGCAATCATTCCGACTCTGCTGCTGGGTGTTGTCGCGTACTCCAGTTCAAGTGGTGTCATCAACGAGCAGATAGAGACACTGCTCGAGACGCAGGTCCTGGATATGAAAGGCTGGACCAATGATGTCTATAAACTGACCCGGAACAAGGTGAACAGCGATCTTAACGTGCTGAAACAGAACTTTTATTCAAAAGGGTACCCTGAGATCATCAACGGAAATATGACCCTGGTGGACCCGGC
The DNA here is from genome assembly GCA_964610235.1 of uncultured Methanospirillum sp. GTDB lineage: Archaea > Halobacteriota > Methanomicrobia > Methanomicrobiales > Methanospirillaceae > Methanospirillum. Next base: position 5,408 of record CAZSVH010000009.1, read on the forward strand.
CGGGAACCATTATGTGGTCAACAACAACTTTGAGATCGTTGATAATGTCCAGGATCTCGTTGGTGGGGCAGCAACGGTATTCCAGGTCTATAACAATTCCTATGCGGTCCGTGTCTCGACCAATGTTATCGGAACCGACGGGGAACGGGCAGTCGGAACTCACCTGACTGATAATGTCTATGAGGTTGCGGTACTCCAGGGGGAGACCTATTATGGCCGCCGCGATCTCTTTGGTATCGACTATGTAACCGCCTATGAGCCGATTCGGGATAAGAGGGGCGACATTATCGGCGTTCTCTTCGCCGGAACCGAGGAGGGTCAGACCCTTGATATCGTGAAGAAGAGCATCAATGAGACCGTCGTGGGGAAGAACGGGTACATGTATGTCATCGACGGAAACGGGAAGGTCCTGATCCACCCCTCTCTTCGCGGCCAGGATCTCTCTGACCTCGGGTACATCCAGGAGATGTTTGCTAAAAAAGATGGTGCCGTCGCTCATGAGGTCAATGGTACTCAGGTCTTCGACGCGTACACCTACTATGAACCGCTTGACTGGTACATCGTATCCCGTGCTGATCTCTCTGACTTCTCAGGACCGATTGACACCCTGAGAAACACCATCATTGCCCTTATCATCGCCTCCATCCTCATCGGTGCGACAATAGCCATCCTCTTCGGCAGATCCATCTCCGGACCGCTCCAGCAGGTGGTGGTGATGATCAAGGAGCTGCGGAACGGGCATGTATCAGCCAGACTGAACATCCACCGTCAGGATGAGATCGGGATCATGGCCGCGACGATGGATGAGTTTGCTGATGATCTCCAGACCAATGTGGTGGGTGATATCAAGAAGATTGCCTCTGGTCAGTATATCCAGGAATTTTCTGAGCCGTTCGATGATCAGGATGAGATCCGGCCTGCCCTGCGCATGATGGTCGATTCTCTTGATCACCTCCACAAGGAGACCATTAAACTCACCGACGCGGCACGGGCCGGGGATCTCTCCGTGCGGGGTGATGAGCGGGCGTTCTCAGGCGGGTACCGGATGATCATCGCCGGTTTTAATAAGACTCTGGAGTCTATCACCGAACCTGTGAATGAAGCCATGCGGCTTGCCCGGTTCTATGCGTCCGGTGACTTCACCGCCCGGTTTGATCCCGATATCCCGGTTGCAGGAGAGTTTGTGGCATACCGCGATGCCCTGAACACCATTGGTATCGAGCTCTCGCGTCTCATGAAGCTCATCACTGAGGAACTCTATGAGGGAGTATCAGTTCTCTCCTCTGCATCCAGTGAGATCCTGACGGTCACCTCCCAGCTCTCCTCGGCGAGTTATCAGACAGCCGAGACGGTCAATGCAACTTCTGATACCGTCGAGGGAGTGCGGAGGAAGACCGACCTGGCGAACCAGAAGACGAAGGAGGTGTCTGAGAAGGCGATCAAGGCCATTCAGGTATCAGGAGAGGGACAGAAGTCTGTCCAGGAGATTCTGGACGGGATGAACCATATCCAGCGACAGATGGATATCATCGGGATGAATGTCATCAAACTCTCTGAGCAGAGCCAGGCAATCGGAGAGATCATCGCTACCGTGACTGAGATCTCAGAACAGTCCAACTTCCTGGCGGTCAATGCCTCGATTGAAGCAGCCAAGGCCGGAGATTTCGGGAAAGGGTTTGCGGTCGTTGCCCATGAGATTCATAACCTTGCGCTCCAGTCAAAGCAGGCGACCGGGACGATCCGGACGATTCTGACCGATATTCAGCGGGGAGTCACCTCCACCGTGGTCTCGACTGAGAAGGGGACGAAGACCGTGGCTGATGCCGTGCGGCTGACCAGTGAGGCTCGTGAGGCGATTGCAGTCCTGACCCGGGCGAGCGCAGACTCGTCCCGTGAGGCGATCGAGATTGCGACCTCCATCCAGGAGCAGGTCGCCGGGATGGATCAGATCTCCCTTGCGATCGAGAAGATCCGTGCTGCTGCCCAGAAGAATCTTGAAACAACCAGGAAAGCAGAAAAAACCGCAGAAGACCTCCACGAACTGGGAGCACGGTTAAAGAAGATCACTGAACAGTATCACGTATAACCGGCTGACATGACCAGTTCGGACGAAGAGTTTCATCAGTGGCTGCTCGCAACCTTCAGGGAGGAGGCGGATGAGATCCTGGGAGGAATATCACAGGGGCTCATCGAACTTGAGAAGACGGGATCCAGCCCTGCTGCTGATCTGATCGAGGTGGTCTACCGGAAGACGCACAGCCTGAAGGGGGCGGCACGGGCGGTTGACCTGCGGGATATCGAGTCTATCTGCCAGAATGCAGAGACCCTCTTCTCCCTGATGAAACGGGGTGAACTCACCCCTGATGCCGAGCTCTTCGATCTCCTTCACTCAGCCATCGCCGCTATTACCTCCATACTGGCAGGAGAGAAGAATGCCGGACTCGGAGGAGCCTCGGTTGTCCTCGCCCTCCGAGACCGGGCAGATCGGGTCCTGGCCGGAAAGGGTTCCTCTGGTCTGTCCGCCACGGGAGAGGATAGTCCTGCTCTCCGCAGAATCTTGGACTCCGGACCCTTTCCTCCTCTGAGGAACCCTGAAGAGAAGAGGTCTGAATCCGCCGGGCAGAACCAGGTCCCCGGTTCCGGCGGTGATGCACCGGTAACCACCCGGCCTGCCTCAGCCCCTGTTCCCGGGGTCACCCCGGGTTCGCAGAAGGTGAAGGACGGGGGGACGGTCAGGATCGCATCCCACAAGCTTGACCGGCTGATATCAGGGTCGGATGATCTCCTGACGATTCGTCTCTTCATTACCCATCGGATGCGGGAACTTGAAGAGATGATGAGTTCTTTCTCCCTCTGGAGATGGAACCATACCCAGATAGAAGGTGATCTGAACCAGATCCGGGAAGCAAGTTATGGGATCCTGAACACCTCCCTTCCCCCGGAGATTATGCAGCCACTTGGGCATATCATTGAATTTCTTAAGTTTGATCGTGATTTTGTCACCACCCTTCAGCATGACCTGGCGGTGCATATCAGGGCTACCGAGGTGGATCGGTCTGCCCTGGAATCCAGTACCCACGAGATTTCAGATCTCATCCATGATGCAGTCCTCGTCCCGGTCTCCATAATCCTGACTCCGTTCTCCAAGTTTGTCCGTGAGTACTCACGGAGCGCCGGAAAGATCGTGGATTTTTCCATTGAAGGCGAGGAGATCGAGATGGACCGGCGGATCCTGCAGGCGATCAAGACCCCTCTGATGCATCTCATCCATAACAGTATCGATCACGGGATCGAGTATCCTGATATCCGAACCGGGCTGGGAAAACCCTCCTCCGGGAAGGTACAGATCCGGGTCTCCACCCATTCGGGGAGCAAGGTGGCGATAGAGGTCATCGATGATGGTGCCGGTATCGATCGTCGTCAGATCCGGCAGGCGGCAGTGGACAAAGGAGTGATCACCGAGAAACAGGAGACGAATATCACTGATGATGAGGCGATATGGCTGATCTTCAGGTCAGGCCTCTCCACGAACACCCGGGTGACCGATCTCTCCGGTCGGGGTCTGGGTCTTGCCATTGTGGATGATACCGTCACCCGTCTTGGGGGAGAACTGACCGTATCTTCTGAAGCGCATGCCGGGACCACCATCACTATCATTCTTCCGGTCCGGCTCGCCACCCTCCGGGGGGTGGTGGTCAGATCTGGGAGCCAGACCTATGTTTTTCCTATCCAGCAGGTCAAGAAAGTGATCCGTCTTGATCCCGCTGCTGTCGTCTTCCAGGGATCACGGGCGACAACCCGGATCGAGGGGGAGGTTCTGCGGGTTATCAGGTTGTCTGAGATCCTGAGAGTGCCTGACACGGGCTCCTGGTTAGAGGAGTCTGATCCCATTCCCCTGGTCATTCTCGAGTATGCGGGCCAGCAGATAGCCTGCGTGGTTGATGAGGTCATCAGTGTGCAGGAGATCGTGGTCAGACCCCTGGGCAGTCTGCTCCGGAGGGTAAGGCAGATCACGGGGGCGGTGATCCTCGGGGATGGAAGTGTGGCGATGGTCCTGGATCCGCTTGAGATTATTCAGGATGCCTCCTTCTCAGGGCGGAGGGGAGACCGGGAGCAGACCCTTCCCCGCCGGGACAAGCATGTCCTCGTGGTGGATGACTCTGCAACCTCACGTGCCCTCCTCCGCAGAACCCTGGAACTCTCCGGGTACCAGGTGCATACCGCTTCGGACGGGATGGATGCTTTTGCGAAAATGCGCCTGTATTTCTTTGATCTCATCGTTTCTGATGTTGATATGCCCCGTATGAACGGGTACACCCTCACTGAGAAGATTCGTTCAGATGAACGGTTCAGCGGGATCCCGGTCCTTCTGGTCACATCCCTGGACTCGGCTGAAGACCGCGAATACGGGAGGATGGTTGGTGCCAGTGCCTATATCGTGAAGAGTCAGTTTGAGAAACGGGCATTTCTTGAAGTGATTCACAGCCTCCTTTATAATGCAGGATAACCTACAACTCTGTACCCGGGTGAGCCTGATCCCCCTGTTTCAGAGGTGAATCCATGAACACGCAGTCAGAGCAGCGGCAGCGAACGATTCTCATCGTCGAGGATAACCGGACACAGGCTGAGTACCTGAGGTTCATCGTCGCGAAGACCGGGCACACCGTTCTGGTTTCACCTGACGGGCGGTCTGCGCTCTCCTGTATCAGCAGGAAGCGGCCTGATCTCATCCTGACCGATATCGTAATGCCTGAGCTCGACGGGTACAGTCTCTGCTCTGCAATCAAGAGGGATCCATCTCTGGCAGATATTCCGGTTGTTCTGGTAACCACCCTTTTTGATCCGATTGATGTCATCCGTGGCCTGGAATCGGGGGCAGATAACTTCATCATCAAACCCTATGACAGTGAGCGGATCCATACCCTGATATCTGATACATTCAGGTCAGACCAGGAGACCATTCCGTCATGCACCACCCCGGTCAGGGTGAATTATGCCGGAGGAACCTACTCCATCACTGCAGACCGGCAGCAGATCCTTAATATTCTCCTCTCCACCTATGGCATTGCAGTAAAGAACTACTCTGAGCTGAGCGAGGTTCATGACAAACTCAACTACGTGAATGAGCAGCTTCATCACACGGTTGAGGAGCTGCAGCATGCCAACGAGGATCTCCACCATGAGAATGAACAGCGGAGACGGGTGGAATCGGCCCTTGCCATGGCGAACAGCAAGCTCCAGCTGATGGCGAGCATCACCCGTCATGATCTCCTCAATCACCTGAATTCACTGCAGGGATACCTCGATCTTGCGATGAATGACCGGACCGAGGATCCGGTGGCTGCATGGGGGTATGTGGGAAAAGCGCTCGCAGTGACCGGCCAGGCGATCGATACGGTGAAGTTCACCGATGAATACCAGAATATCGGGGTAAAACACCCGGTCTGGCAGAACCTGAGATACCTCCTGAACCTGGCACTGCGCCATGCCTCACTTCAGCACCTCTCGCTGAAGAATGACATCCCTGAATCTTATGAAATCTACGCTGATCCGCTGATCGAGAAGGTCTTCTCCAACCTTATCGACAACGCAGTCCGGTACGGGAAGAAGAACACGTTCATCCGGTTCTGCATCGGGGCAACTGGTGACGGGTACACGATCATCTGCGAGGACAACGGGGTAGGGGTTGCTGACGGGGAGAAGGAGCGTATCTTTTCGTACCAGTACGGGAATAATACCGGACTTGGTCTCTTTCTGACGCGGGAGATCCTTGCCATCACGGGTATCAGCATCAGGGAGACTGGCATGGAGGGTCAGGGTGCACGATTTGAACTGATCTGTCCGGCAGGTTCTGTGCGGCGGATAGATCGGGAAAAAGAGTTATCTCGTGGACCTGCGGATTAAGGAGAGATTATCCGTTCATCTCTCCCTGCACTCTTCCCGTACAGTCAAAGTCGATGAAGGCGGTGTACGGGTCAGCATGAAGGAGTCTGACCCGTATCCTCTGACCGACGTACAGCCCTCTGCTCCCTCTCACGACCCGTCCTTCCACCGGGGGTGAGAGGATCCTGACATAGGTTCCCTTCTCAGATGCACCGGTGACCAGCCCCTCAAACTGGTCGCCGATTCTCTGCTGGAGCAGGACTGCAGCGGCAGACTTCTGCATAAACCGTTCGACCTTCTTGGATCCCTTCTCACGGGAGGTGAGCCATGATGCCAGCTGATGGAGTTCAGTGCCGGTATACGGGCTCTTCTCCCCGTCGATGACCGCTTTGATGATCCGTTGCATGATGAGATCCACATACCGTCGATTGGGCGCGGTTCCGTGGGTATAATCGGTGACTGCGAGGGCAAAATGGCCGATCGGGGGATCTCCCGGGATGAGTGCGACATACTCACCCGGCCCGATGAGTTTCACGATGGTCAGCGAGAGATCCGGAAACCGCTCGGGATCTGCTTCACGCCGCTTTGCCAGGAACCGGGCCAGGGCCCGGGTATCCGGGGAACGGGGCAGTTTTTCCCGGTACTGGGCAGCGGTGAGCCGGATCCCTTCCCAGTTTTTGGGGACCCTGACGATCCTCTGGATCATCGGCTGTCCGGCACGGTTCAGAAAACTGACCGTTGTGCCGTTCGCCGCCACCATGAACTCCTCGATGAGGCAGTGAGCCATAGTCTGGTCTTTAATCACCAGATTAAGCACCTTTCCCTCCTCCACAACGGCGTCTGCCTCCAGGGTTCCGAGATCGAGGGCTCCCTGCTGTCTGCGACGAGCTCTCAGACGTTGTGCGGCGGTGTTCTGAAGTCGGATCTGTTCTTCCAGACCTGGAACCTGCCTGACTGGATCCGGAACCCCGCAGGTCCCCTCCAGCCATGCCCCGATCTCCTCGTAGATCAGTTTTGCCTTGTTTCTCACCCGTGCACGGTAGAGTTTCCCAGGCCGGAAGGATCCGTCTGGCAGAACAATATACTCGATCACCATCGCTAGGTGGTCATCACCGGGAAGAAGGGATGAGACACCCTTTGAGAGCGGATCCGGGATCATGGGGAAGGTCTCTACCCCGGTGTAAACCGAGGTGCCGTTATGGGCAGCATACCGGTCGGTCAGCAACCCTTTGGTAACGAATGCATCAACATCAGCAATTGCGACCCGGACATGAATCTCCCCGTTCTCTCCTGCCTGACAGTATTCAATCTGGTCGAGATCAAGTGAGTCATGGTTATCGATGGATGACCAGAGGAGATGAGTGAGATCGACCGATCCAGGGGACTGACCGGCAGGATTGAGGTGTGATATCTTCTCCGTTTCCTGCAGGACATCGGGTGGAAAACCTGCATGAAACCCGTATGTTACCATGGCCTCCCGGGCGATCGCGACAAGGTCAATGGTCTGTTGGTGTTGTTTCATCCTCGACTGATTACGTTCATGCTTATGAGATAAATAGTCGCCGGGCATTATGGTGCCTTATTTCTTCCCGATGATCTCCCTCTTCAGCTCCTGGTATTCCTCACGGGTGATGAGGCCTCTCTCGTACATGGTGATCAGGTTCTCCAGCTCCTTCATTCTGACCGCTTTGACTGATGATCCTGCTCCTGTGCCCTGTTTTTCCGGCGGTTCCTCCTGGCGGACAAGACCGGGTGTCATGAGGAGTATCCCGATTCCGGCTGCAAGGATGATCCACCCTGCCGGGATAGAAAACCCGGTATTTTCCATCATCTGGGCGACGACCGGGTCCTGGGTTCCTCCCATGGATGCGGTCAGCCCGCCTCCCAGTGCCATCTGGACCACGTATCCAAGCCTCGTGGCGTTGAGGATATCGGATGCTGCCATCAGCCCGGCGATCCCTCCGGTCAGGTACAGGAGGAAGAACCGGCGGGTGTAGGTGATATAGACAGAGAGAGTGGCACAGAGGATGAAGAGAACTCCGCTCCCGGTCGGGCCGTTCAGGTACCCGATCTGTCCGATGAACGGAACCGGCAGAAATGTAGCCAGTCCCCCGATGAACAGGCAGAGTGATCCCAGGTATCCCCCTCCGGGTGCCAGCAGTCCCAGAATTTCCCGTCCGGCGTCTCCTATGCTGTCTTCTTCCGGCATCTGATCATCTGGTACTTGGGTGGGGACATTAATAAGGGGTCGTTCCGGATGGGTGTATTTATATTTCTGTGTGGTTGTATTCATTCAGGCACGGTATGCAGACGATATATGTTCTTGGCCACCGGCAACCTGACACCGACAGTATCGCGAGTGCGATCGCGTATGCCCATCTCCTGGGAATGGTGCGGGAGGGCACCTATATTGCAGGAAGATGCGGGGATATGAATGATGAGACCCGGTTCATCCTCGAGGAGACAGGGATTTCCCCCCCGGTTCTGGTTGAGAGTGTGGAACCGGTGGTTGGGGATATTCCCTTTCTGTACCCGCAGCAGGCACCTCATGACATGGCAGCGATAGATGTTGCATCCCTGATGGATGAGCATGATGTCAGGAATATTCCGATCGTTGATGATGATGGCAGGCTCCTTGGGCTGGTGAGTGAACACGGCCTGGCACGGGCATATGTCTCCCCCCATGCAAGCCAGCCCCTCCGGGTCGGTCCCATCAGTACTGCCACCCTTGCCCGAATTCTCCAGGCAGAAGTCGTGCATTGTGCCCACGATCACCTGGATGGCGAGGTGGCAATAGTGATCGATGCTCTCCATGTCTCTCTCTCCCGGCTCGGATCCCGTGATGTGGCCATCGTGGGTGACAATGAACCTGCCCACCTGGCCCTGGTCTCTGCCGGAATTGGTGCCATGATCATCGCGGAAGGGGCACCGGTCGGAGAACGTCTCAAGGATTCTGCGTCGTCCCGTCATGTTACGCTCCTGAGAACCGCCCTGGATGCCTTCAGTGTCGGGAGGATGATTCACCTCTCCCATCCGGCAACGGCGATCATGGCACGTGATGTTGAGGTGGTCCATATGGATGATTCACTCTCAGCAGCCACCCGGGTCGTGACCAACTCCCCGTACCGAACCGCCTGTGTGATCGATGATGACGGCCGTCTCCTGGGCATGATATCGCGGAACACCTTCCTGGAGGAGATTCACAAGTCCGTGATCCTGGTTGACCATAATGAGTTCGCCCAGGCTGCGGAGGGGATAGAAACGGCAGAAGTGCTGGAGATCATCGATCATCACCGCCTTGGAACCATCACCACGCTCAGACCGATCCAGTTCAGAAATGAGCCCGTCGGTTCGACCTCTACCATCATCACCCTCAGGTACATTGAGGAGGGGGCCACCCCGGCCCGGATATTGCCACCCTGCTCCTGGCAGGCATCCTCTCTGATACCCTGGTCCTGAAGATGTCGACAACGACGGCACGGGACCGGGAGGCTGTGGAGTACCTGGCCCGGATCGCCGGAAAAGATCCCCTCACGTTCGGGAGCATGCTGATCCAGAAAGGGATGGATACTGATAAATTCCCGGTGGAAGAACTGCTCTCCCGCGATGTGAAGGAGTACACCCTCTATGACCGGAAGGTTATCATCGCTCAGGTCATGACCGCATCTGACCAGTTCCACACCTCCCATGACGGGGAGATCGTCCGGATCCTTTCCGCGCTCAGGCAAAAGACGGGTTCTGACCTGTATATTGTACTCTTCACCGATGTCATCAACCAGGTCAGTTACCTGTATGCCGCTGGTGATGCCTCCCTCCTCGACCCGCTCGGATACGGCAGCCCACCGGTTACCCTTCCCGGAGTCATGTCCAGGAAGAAGGATTTTTTCCCGGTATTCGGGCAGAAGCTGAGATCCCTGCTGGTGAACGGGTGAGGGGGGGACGAAGAGCCTCTCGGTTCAGCACCGCTGGTACCGGGCTGCTGCTGAGATGAGGCTTTCTGCAAACTCCTGAGAGAAGTAGGCGTGGGTATAGGATCCCATACAGTTGTGGACGAACAAGCCGTCTTCTCCCCTTGCAATTCCGGTCCCCCGGGTCAGATGTATTGCGAATCGGGCGTCTTTTCCTGGATCAAACCGTGAATAGTGAAATTCATGTCCGCGGATCCTGACACCGGCCGGTCCTACCGAGGGTCCACCGGTACAGGTCCCGATCGAGTATCCGAGAGCCTGGAACCGTCTCTCCATCCGGGAGCTTCCCGGGAGGAGCCCGGTCCATCGGGTTTTCTCTGCTGAAGGCCCTCCGTCCAGTCCTTCCCCGAGATACATCAGCCCGCCACACTCCCCATATACCGGCAATCCATCATCTCCTGCCCTGCGGATCTGGTCCCGCGCCTTCCCGGCTTCAAGGTCCCGGGCATACAGTTCGGGGTATCCCCCGCCCAGGTAGAGGAGGTCAGCAGGGGGGAGATTCTCGGCCATCGGGCTGAAAAAGGCGATTTCTGCTCCATTATTGCGAAGACGGTCGATGTTATCCTGGTAATAAAAACAGAATGCAGCATCCTGTGCGATCGCGATTCTGACCCGGTTTTCCGGTACCGGGTCTGTCTCCCGGACCGGAAGAACCGGTGGTGCCGATCGGGCGATCCTGATGATTCCGGGGATATCACAGGAGGTTTCCATCAGGGCAGCGAGGTCTTCCGGCACCCTGGTTTCTTCTCCCATATGCAGGCCGAGGTGGCGGCTTTCCATCTGCAGGTTCTCATTGAACGGGAGAAATCCGAACTGGTCGATTGTCTTCCCCACCGTCAGCATTTCCCGGTGACGGGGACTTCCGACCATGTTCAGGATCACCCCTTTCAGGCTGACTGCAGGATCATAGTCACGGAATCCGTTTGCTATTGCATGGACACTCCCTGACATTCCTTTCACCGGAATCACCAGGATGACCGGGGCATCGATGAGGCTCGCGGTCAGGGCAGTGCTCCCTTCCCGGGTTCCGTCCACCCCGTCATACAGCCCCATCACCCCCTCGATGACGGCGATATCTGCACCTTTGCAGGCCTTTAACAACGTTTCCCTGACTCCCTCCTCACCCATCATGATCGGATCAAGAGTCCGGGATATCCGCCCGCAGATCCGGGTGTGGTGACTGGGGTCGATAAAATCAGGGCCGATCTTAAACGGCTGGACGACCATCCCCCGCTTCACCAGGGCTGCCATCAGGCCGCGGGTGATGGTCGTCTTCCCACAGTCACTATGGATCCCTGCTATCACCAGCCGGGGAACGGATATCGGATCTGTCGGTTCTTCTCGGTTCATCATGTGAAGAAATCAGAGAGGGTGGTCCGGCTGGGATCCATGTCTGCCCAGGTCCAGCCGATCGGTTCGAGGATCCGGGAAAGGGGCTGCGTGATCGTCTTTTCAAGCATCGTCTCGAGATCAATGATAAATTCTGGGGGAACCTGGTCGCCGTACTCGAAACAGATGACATCGGTTTTGGGGTAGGTTCCGGTGACGGATCTGATGTAGAGGCGTTTTGGTTTACTCCCTTTTCCAAAGCTCATCCCGAGGTGTTCGTTTGCATACCTGGCTCCCCTGATCTGCGCATCTGCGATGTCATAATCATCAAGACTTTTCCCGATCCCTCCCGGGATCCCGATCTCATCGAGGGGGTACTCTCCGGCCCGGTATTTCTTAATCACGGCGCTGAGGTACTTTTTGAGGTCCTGTTTCCCTTCTCCGTTCAATATCCGGTACATGACATCCTTCATCACCTGACGGGTCAGCTGTGGTGAATCTGATCGCTTCGCCTCAAAACCGACCATATCTATCTCATCAACGTCCTTCCCCTCTTTCCAGATGAGATTACCGGCATACCGCTTCTTTTTTCCGCCCTGAAAGAATCTGCGGTACACCTTCTCGAACTTTATCGAGAAGTAATGCCGCTCTGCATGGAGTGTCTCCCAGGCAAACCGGTCATAGCTCTCATTGAGTTCCTTCTCTATCTCCCGGGCGATGCGAATCGTCTGCCCGAGGTCACCCGGGGGGAGCTGGACCATACACGAGTCCGTATCCCCGTATATGACCGAATATCCTTTCGCCTCGATGATACTCCGGGTATGTTCGATGATGGCACGTCCCACCGAGGTGACCGCCGCACCGATCTCCCTGTCGTATAACCTGAACCTCGAGTACCCGCTCACCCCATAGTAGGTGTTCATGATCACCTTGATGACATTCTGCTGCATGTCATACAGGTGGTATTCAGGGGAACCGAACGGGTACAGGTTTCTCGTATTCTTCTTCTCGTCACGCTCCCGGAGGAGTTCACTGATGATGCTCCGCGTCAGCCCGTCAGGGTGCGATTTGAACCTTATCCCGTTCGGAGCTACCAGGTCTCCCCCGGGATCCTTCGTCTCGGGGGAGGCGTTGATCGTCATCATTGCCATAGGGTAGAGTGATTTCAGATCCAGGACCACGACGTTTTCTTTGAGACCATGGCTGGGTTCAAAGACCGTGGCACCTTCAAACTCGTCACCCGCTGCATACCCTTTCGATGGCAGGACGAAGATTCCGAACGCCTTGCGGAGGATATAGATGTCAATCACATTCGAGGAGTTGAGGGTCCGGTCGAGGGGGCAGCCGACATACCGGGCGATCTCCTGGTAAAATTCGATGATGCTGTTCTTTCGGTTGATCTTGACACAGAGTTCGACATCCTTGAAGTTATACTCGATGAGTTGCTGCGGATTCTCTTTCCAGAATGCACTGGTCATCCCGGGTGAGTAGTGAAATGCCTTGACATCACCGACTTCCCGTTCACCAACCGCGTCGAGGCGGTAGGAGTCCAGTTTTGAACTCTGCATCTTCTTGTACGCAGAGAGGAGGTCGAAATCGATCCTCCCCCGGATAGTACTCCTCTCTGAGGCTCCCTTCAGTCGGGCCAGGGAGTCTGAGGGAAGGTTCAGGTTCTGTATCCGCCCGTGGATAAACGGAAGATCAAAGGCAGTGAAGTTCCAGCCGGTGATGATATCGGGGTTCTTCTCTTCGATATACCGGGCAAACCCGGCAAGGAGTTCCCGTTCCCGCTCATATACGATGACACGGTGTGTATCAGGATGAAAACACCCGCTCTCCAGCGGGCAACCGTAACCGGTCGTGTCCGATGGTATCGACCGGGTCTCATTCTGGAGGATGAAGGTGGTGTACTGATCATCGAACGAGTCCCAGGTGGTGATGCAGATGATAGCGTCCCGATCCGGGGTGGGGAGTCCTCCCCTGTCATCCTCACATTCGATATCCAGAATGCAGTATCGGCAGGGGGCTGTCACCTCTTCCGGAATAACTTCAGAAAAGGGAACCGGTGATGAACCGACAGGGACACGGACTCCGGCGGTGATCCCCCGGTCGATCATGAACCGGGTGGCGAAGGGGATGTCTGCCTCGAAATGGCGGTAGTCGTTTCTCACCTCCCTGACATCTGTCGGCCGGTGGGTGTAGAGCCGCCTGACAGCCTCGCCGTGTATCGTGAGGTAGGGGGTGGTATCGATCCGGATCACCCCGGGTGGCGGGGTCCGGCCGGCCTGGTCGGCACTGACATACAGGTATGGCTGAAACCCGGTCACCTGAATCTCCCTGGCTGTTCCGTCACGCTCCCTCCCATAGAGGTGAATAACGGGCCCTTCAGGTCCGGAGGAGTACTCGACCTGGCTGATTCCAAGGAGGATCTCTGATGGTTCCTGAATCCTGCTGTCGGCCAGGTTTCCTGTGGGAGCAGGTGTCGTCCCAGCCGGAGCGGCACTCCTGGTGCTTGTCATACGTCTCCCGGCAGGCGTGAACAGAGTTCATGAACAAATATTCCGGCGTTTTTCAGGTGTTCCTCTTCCCACGTGTCCAGAGACCAGGTCTCTATCCGAAGGATTCCTTCCCTCCCGATTACGGCAGGAACCCCCAGGGCACAACCGGATATCCCGTATTCACCATGGAGGATACACGAACAGGGGAGGGTCTCACGTGCGTTGGTGAGGATACACCTGATGAGTTCAGAGATATGCCAGGCAGGCCCGAACTCGGTTGCACCCTTCCCGGTGATGATCTCCATGCTGGCGCCCCGCAGGGAGGTGAGGATCTCATTGCGGACAGGGAGCGGGACCGGCGTTCCCAGCCGGCTGAAGAGAGGGACCTGATGTTCCCCGTGTTCCCCGAGAATGATTCCTTCCCCATCGATATGCTCTCTCCTCAGTGCACTCGTAAACCGGGCACTGTCCAGCTGACCCCCGAATCCGATGATACGGCCTGCGTCGATCCCGGTCTCTTTCTTCAGGTAATGGGTGATGACATCCATGGGATTGGTGACCACGATGAGAATTCCGGAAAAATCCCTGAGGTATGTTGCACATTCTGCCGCAGCCGGAATATTAATGTGAAGGAGATCCGCCCGGGTCCTTACCGCCGGGGTCCTGGGCAAACCTGCCGTGCAGACGACAATATCGCAGGAGGCGATCTCTCCGGGATCGGTGCTTATCCGGCAGTCCGTTCCGGTATGGAGTAAATCAAGCATCTGTGCCTGCAGGAGCCCGGGGGACCGGTCATAGAGAACCAGTCTGGATGCAAGGTTCCGGGCGTTCAGGAGGTTTGCCACGGCCCCTCCGATCCTTCCGGCTCCGAATATGGCGATGCCTGTCATGCCATACTCATTCGTATGGCGAATACATAATTACCATCATATCGATCTCTCTGGTAATGATTCGACTTCAGAGCGGACCGGTTCAGGTGGGGGGAGTAACCCTGCGGAATCATCTCCTCCTTGCCGCTGGTGTGCTGGGTACCTGTGGCTCCTCGCTGGCGCGGATGCTTCGTGCGGGTGCCGGCGGGGTGGTGACCAAGTCGATCGGCCCGGAGCCGCGGTCCGGTCATGCCGGACCATGTCTTGTGGTGCTGGAAGACGGGGTACTCAATGCTATGGGACTGCCCAATCCCTCGCATGATTTTGTTCCTGAGTTGTCCTCCCTTTCGGGTGAGCCGGTGATAGTCAGTATTTTCGGGGGAAACCCGGAGCAGTTTGGTGAGGTGGCAGGGTGGTTTTCCCGGTCTGCTGCCGCGTTCGAGCTGAATGTGAGTTGCCCTCATGCCGCAGGGTACGGGGCACAGATAGGAACCAATCCTGACCTGGTAAGAGAGTGTACGGCTGCTGTGGCACGACACCGGCTTCCTGTCTGGGTGAAACTGACCCCGAATGTGACCGATATTACTGCCATCGGAAAAGCTGCCGAATCAGGGGGTGCTGATGCACTTGTTGCGGTGAATACAGTGAAAGCGATGAGGATATCCACGGAGATGCGGCGGCCGGTCCTGGGGAACCGGTTTGGCGGGCTCTCAGGCAAAGCGATCTTTCCTGTTGCCGTCAGGTGTGTGTACGAGCTCTATGATGCGTGCCGGATCCCGGTCATCGGGTGCGGAGGAATCGGTTCTGCTTCGGATGTGATCGAGATGATGATGGCTGGTGCATCTGCGGTTGAGCTTGGGTCTGCAGCTCGTGGCAATCCTGATATTTTCAGGGAGATCTCTGGCACCCTGTATGACCCGGACGGGGTTGCGGCCGAGACGATTGTGGGGTGTGCCCATGTCTGATCAGCTCCCGGTCGTTGTCCGGGTGCTCAGGGTTGTCGAGGAGACGCCGCTGGTCAGGACGGTCTTCTTTGATCACTCGTTTCCGCTGATTCCCGGCCAGTTCGTGATGGTATGGATCCCCGGGATTGATGAGATCCCGATGGCTCTTTCTGCGCCTGACGCGATTACCGTCCAGGAGGTGGGTGAGGCGACCCGGGTCCTCTGTCAGGTTCAACCAGGTGACTTGATGGGGATTCGGGGACCCTTCGGAAACGGCTTTTCCGTATCTGGCAGGATCATGGCGGTTTCGGGAGGGGTAGGGACAGCTCCCCTGCTCCCTCTTGCGCGTAATCATCCGGGACTGACCTTTCTCATGGGTGCCCGGACGTCGGCAGACCTGCTCTTCACTGATCACCTGCGTGGATGTTCGGATCTCCGCATTGCGACAGATGACGGTTCTGAAGGGTATCACGGGTACGTGGCAGGGTTGCTGCGCGAATCTGATCCTGGAGGGTTTGATGTCATCTGCGTCTGCGGGCCTGAACTGATGATGAAGGCGGTTCTTGATCTTCTGGTTGAGAAGGATATGGCCCATGTCGGCCAGTTCAGCCTGCACCGGTACATGAAATGCGGGGTTGGACTCTGCGGGTCCTGCTGCACGGATCCTGATGGTCTGTGCGTCTGCAGAGACGGCCCGGTCTTTCGTGGTGATCTCCTCCTCGGCAGTGAACTGGGGCACCATCACCGGGACGGGTCAGGACGGTGGGAATGACCCGGATATCTGGAGATAATGCGTGTTTTGGTTCAGGTTTCTTTCTGGACTGAAGAAAACCGGCCCTCTTGATCATACTCTTTTTATATCTACGGTTTCAAAATTAAGGCCCGCAGATTCTGTTTTTTCGATAAAAAATATGAAAAACCTTATACGTTCTTTGATACAACAGAGGTATGTAATCCATGTGCAGGATCCGGCGTAATCTGCACCAAGCTGATACTCAAATTTAG
The DNA here is from genome assembly GCA_964610235.1 of uncultured Methanospirillum sp. Classification (GTDB taxonomy): domain Archaea; phylum Halobacteriota; class Methanomicrobia; order Methanomicrobiales; family Methanospirillaceae; genus Methanospirillum. The sequence continues at coordinate 21,904 of CAZSVH010000009.1, forward strand.
TGCTTGGTACTCTTGCATCAACACTTCCGCCGGATCCTTTGCATGGTCTTTTTTATACTGCATTCATCATACGAGTGGGTTGTTTTTTCTCTCCATCTGAGCTGGTGAAATGCGCTTTTTGTCTGACCCCTGGTAACAAAGGGATTTCTGGCGATTTTTTTCAAGGGTGTATCTGATAATCAGGGTTGAAGAGGGGAAAAATCTGGATAATTTTATATGGATGTCAGATCCACTATTGTATCCCACGCTCACCACGAGCGTGTAAGACGGTCTTTCTGTTGTGCGGCCGGGGATGGTGCCTGGAAGGGTATATATGCCCGTTCGTCCAACGTTAGAGGCCGTTTAGATGGG
>CAZSVH010000010.1:0-20551 GCA_964610235.1 uncultured Methanospirillum sp.
GGAGGGGATGAATGTCTCAAACCAGTTCATTCCGCAGATCACCTCAGGGGGGGCCCCCAGGACCTCTGACCCTCTCCGGTTCACGAGGAGGACGGTCCCGGTGTCTGAGAGGGCCACGATGATCACCCCGGCGATGGTGAGGTACCGGGACGCCCGGTCCCGTTCGGTCCTGATGATCAGTTCTCCTTCTTTCTGTTCAGAGATGTCAGCAATAACCCCCATCATCCGGATTGGAGATCCGTTCTCGTCCCTGTCGGTCACCGAACCACGGCAGAGCACCCATTTCCACTCCCCTGCGGGTGTCTGGAGCCTGAGTTCATGCCGCCAGCGCCCGGTATGGCCGGAGAGATGGTCTCTCAGTGACGAGAGGGCGGCCTCCCGGTCCTCGGAGTGCATCCGCTCCTCCCATGCATGAAAGGACGGCTCCAGTCCGTCTCCACCGGTCATCTTCACGAATCCGGGGCTGTAATAGATGGCCCCGGTCTTCAGGTCCCAGTCCCAGAGTCCGTCCGTGGTCGTCTCCATCGCAAGCCGGTACTTCTCCTCGGTCTCCCGCAGTCTCTGCTCCTGATCCCGGATCCTCTCAGAGAGGGCAGTGATGATCGTCGCAACGAGGATGAATATCCCGGTCCTGACACCGGCCTGTGTCAGGATCTCTGTATCGTGGGTTCCCGAGAAGACCAGGCCGAAGTAGAGGAATGAGAGGAGGACTGAGAAGGCAAACCCTTTTTTATAGTACAGGACGCAGGCGATGATGATAGGGAAGTAAAACAGGTTCTGGAAGATGATGTAGGTATTCGTCCAAAGGCAGTACAGGCTTACCGCAATACACCCGAGTGTCAGGGCCGCCAGTATCCATACCGGTCGGTGATTTCCCTGCCCGTTCTTTCCGGAATCTCTGGTTCCTGCCGTCACGATGCCTGCCTCACGGTTCAACACCGTTCATTATGTGGATTATCTATCTGGGGATGGTTTATTCCTGATGGTCAGGATACCCCCGTCTCCTGTACGCGGAATGGGTTCTGCCTGAGATATCGGTTCTTCCCTCCTATCTCTCTGGTGGAAGACCGGTTTTCCGAGGTCCGGAGGGATATGAAATGGGTTTGGGTGGTGTCCTGGGGGGGGATAGCGGCTGGGGGAAAAAAGGCTCATCTGCATATCGGGGCAGAGTGGGTATGAGGGGGGTTTCTGGCTGGATGAAGTGAGAAGAGCGGGGAAGGGGAAGTGAAGGGCAGTCAGAAGAGCCAGGTCATCTTCGGGATCATATCGGTGAGCCGGTGCTGATAGTCCTCCAGCCAGTATGCTTCAGGGTTTGGTCTGAAGACCATCATCGAGCCGACATCTTCTGGTCGTGCCGCCTGGTGGTACCGCATGTAGAGATGCTTTGGCGTCCTCCCGACCATCTCGATCTTCCCTGACTTGTGTGACATGATGTACCTGGCCCGTTTAGCCAGACCTGAACACCGGGCCTGTGCCCCCTGGAAGATCTGCAGCCCCCGTTCAATGGGAATGGAGAGATGGCGGTTTCCTGCGGTCGGTCTGCACTGGAACACATAATACGGGGGAACTCCCATGACCGAGAGACGCTGAAACAGGGTTGCCAGCGTAGACGGGTTGTCATTGACCCCGGAGATGAGGGGTGTCTGGTTGATCATCTCGGCACCGGCCTGTTTCAGCTGAGTGACCGCCTCCTCTGCTGTATCCGTGATCTCAACCGGGTGATCAAAGTGATTGACGATGTAGATCTGCCGTCCGGGCTCGGTGTGCTTCCTGATCACGTCTGCCATATCCGGATTTCTGACGATACGGTTCGGATCATATGCCAGGACTTTGCTCCCGATCCTGATGATCGGGATGTGGGATACCTCCCTGAGCCGGGAGAGGATGGTATCCAGTTCAGATGGTCTGAGCAGCAGCGGGTCTCCCCCTGAGAGGAGGACATTGGTCACCTCCGGTTTCTCCTGAAGGTAGTCTGCTGCTTTGCAGATGTTGCAGGTCGGCGGGGGGGAATCGCCGATGAAGAGGCGTTTCCTGAAACAATACCGGCAGATGCCTGCACACGCATTGTTTACCAGGAGGAGTGCTGTCTGCGGGTATTTGTGCTGCAGCCCGGGAAGGACGGTGTATGACTCCTCTGCGGACGGGTCAAGGGAACCCTTGTGGGCGAGTTCACGGGGGTCAGGGAGAATGATCTTCCGGATGGGATCTGCCGGATCGTCCGGGTTCATCAGTGAGAGGTAGTACTCGTTTGCGACGAACGGATACACCTTCTCGACAGATTCCATCTTCTGAAACTCCTCAGGCTGGAACCGGTCTGAGAGTCCGGTCTGACTCAGTTGCGTATAGTAGGTGACGGTCATATGAATACTCCAGAATGCCGGAACCGGAAGGATGAGGAGGATACTGTCCCCTGCTTATGATCACGAGGGAGGTCCCGACGATTGAATGCTCTCTATTGCCTCTTGATGATATAAATAATTACGTATCTCTGATTAGCACAGTTGATTAATATAAGGATCCCTGGTCTCTGGTATCCTTTATCACGTTTTACAGACAACAGGATTGAGAATATGGCACGAATGCCAACGGGCAGGCTCCAGGAGGATATCAGGGCCGCACTCCGGTCTCATCCGAAAGGCCTGAGTATCGAAGAGGTCTCAACCCTGCTCTCCATCAGCAGGACGACGACGGCGAAATACCTCAATGCCATGGAGCAGGCCGGGGAGATCGAGTCCCGGCCCTATGGTCCCGCGAAGGTATACTCCCTCTCTGAGCGGGTACCCCTTGATAACCTGGTCTCCCTCCTTCCGCACCTGATCCTCGTCCTCTCAGATACGTTCAGTATCGTGCAGGTGAATACCGCCATGGTAGACTTTTTCGGCCTGAAAAAGAGCGATCTCATCGGGCGTGATATCAGGTACAGCCCGCTTGGCATCTATATGAACGAGGATCGGCTCTCCATCCTCACCCGTGCGATGGACGGTGCTCCCCAGTTCATCGAGGAAGAGATGGTCCGGGGTGATGAGACGACCTATTTTTATGTCAGGATCATCCCCACGGTACTGGAGGCCGGCAGGAAAGGGCTCGTTCTGCTCTTTGAGGATATCACCGCCCTGAAGGTGACCCAGAACCGGCTCGAGGAACTGGTCCGGGAGCGGACGAGCGAACTGGAGAGGGCAAACCGGCGGCTCTGTGATGAGATTGTCAAGCACCGGACGGTCAGAAAAAAGCTTGAACTGAGCCAGCACGAGTATGAACAGCTCGTCGAGAACTCGACCGACCTGATCCTTAAGTTCTCCCTGAACGGTGACCTGATCTATCACAACCCGCTCGCAGGATCGGTACTCGGAACCGGTCTTCTGGCTGAAGGATGTACCCTGCATGATATCTGTCACTCCCGTAACCCTGAGCATGAGGGGTTTGTTGATTCTCTCCTCTCCCTCTTCATCCGGGACCCGGATGCCATCCGGAAGGTGGATATTGAGTACCCGGGAGCAGGACGGCCCGTCTGGGTCTCCTGGACGTTTCGGACCATCCCGTCATCCGGCCCTGCTTCATCGGCGATCCTCGGGATCGGGTCAGAGATCACCGAACGGAAAGTCTCGGAAAAACGGCTCCTCGACTCTGAGCATAACCTCTCGGACATCCTCTCGCATCTCCCTGATCCCACCTTTGTCATCGATGTCAGCCACCGGATCGTCCTCTGGAACCGGGCCATGGAGGAGATGACCGGGGTCAGTTCAGCCGATGCGATCGGGATGGAACGATCCCTCTTCTCCCCGGTCATCTTCGGGTATGTCCGTCCCGTCCTGGCTGAACTCGCCTTTGATCCTGCCAATGAGGAGATGGGCCGGTTCTTCGAGGGAATCCGGAGTGAGGACGGGGTGCTGACCGCCGAGACCGCAGGCCTTGACCGGAACGGGCTTGAGAAGATCTTCTGGGTGAAGGCGACCCCGCTCACCGGGGCAGGAGGCCAGATGATCGGGGCAATCCAGTCCATGCGTGATATCACAGATATCAGGAGGATGGAATATGCCCTGGTCAGGAGTGAGGGACTGTTCCGGAGTATCCTGGACGGATCCCGGGATCTGATCGTCGTGCTGGATCCGGCCACCCGGTACGAGTATGTCAATGCCGCGTACGAGTCGTTCTTCAGGTGCAGGGAAGGGGATATCAGGGGACGATCCATCAGCGACCATCCGCTCCCGGGTGGCGGGGAGTTCTGGAACCCTCTGCTGCGTTCGATCATCAGGACCCGGCTCGGAAACCGGGTGGAGATCGCGGTCTCGGTCGCATCGAGGGAGATCTGCCTGGACTGCTACCTGGTTCCGTTCTTCCCGCACGGAGCAGATGCCCTGTACATTCTCCTCGACTTCCGTGATGTGACCCGGCTGAAAGGATCTGACTCGACCCTCTGGGAGGATGAGATACCGCTCCAGGAGATCGGGAGACAGGTCTCCCGGATCGTCCCTGAACTCCCGACCGGACCGTGATCGTCCCCCATGGAAAGGGGAGTGATCATCTGTCACTCCATTTTCTCCTGATTTCTCGGTTTATTTGGAGAATCAGACCGGAAGCGATTTAATAGATATCAAAGAATTTAATCTGATGATTCCTTCCCGGACCCCGTCCCGGGTGATCAAGTCGTTCGGCCTGGTCTTCGGGGATATCGGGACAAGCCCGATATACACACTGGGGGTCATTCTGCTCTATATCCTCCCCTCAGAAGAGAACATCCTCGGTGTCCTCTCGCTCATCTTCTGGAGTCTTGTGACGGTCATCTCCATCCAGTACGTCTGGCTGGCGATGAGTCTGGGGACCAAAGGGGAAGGAGGGACGATCGTTCTGAAAGGGATCCTGATCTCCCTGCTCAGGAAAGGCCCCCTGGTTCCCGTTGTCTCTTTCCTGACCATCGTCGGTGTCTGCCTCTTCATCGGGGACGGTGTGATAACGCCTGCCATCAGTATCCTCTCTGCGGTTGAAGGGATCCTCCTGGTGCCGGGATTCGGCGATCTCCCTCCGGTTCTCCTCCTCCTCATCGCAGCCGGCATTGCCACCGGACTGTTTGCGATACAGAAGCGGGGAACCGAATCGGTATCCTGGGCATTCGGGCCGGTTATGCTGGTATGGTTCCTCTCGCTGGCTGTCACCGGCCTCATCGGGATAGCCGGGGCCCCTCAGGTTCTCCTCGCTCTCAGCCCGCACTATGCCGCCGTCTTCTGCATCGAGAACGGGTTCGGGGCGTTTCTCATCCTCTCAGCGGTCGTCCTCTGTGTCACCGGCGGGGAGGCGCTCTTTGCTGATATGGGTCACCTGGGCCGCGAACCGATCGTCCGTGGATGGTACGGTGTCTTCCCGGCCCTGATGCTGAATTACCTCGGACAGGGAGCGTTTATCCTCCAGAACGGACCGTCAGGGACGGTTCTCTTCCACATGGTCTCTTCCCAGCTGGGCCTGCTTTATATTCCGTTCCTGCTGCTCAGCATCATCGCGACGATCATCGCCTCCCAGGCCATGATCAGCGGGATGTTCTCTATTGTATACCAGGCCATGACCACCCGGCTCATCCCCAAGATGAAGATCGACTATACCTCGACCGATATGCAGTCCCAGATCTATATCGATTCGGTGAACTGGGCACTGCTCATCGCTGTCCTGGTGGTGATGGTATCCTTCGGGTCTTCCGAGAACCTGGCATCAGCCTATGGTCTTGCGGTTGCCGGGGATATGACCATCTCTGCATTCATGCTTCTGCTGATCTTCGTCCTGCTCAAAGATCCGCTCAAATCATTCATATCCCTGCTGCTCATCATCATCGACCTGACCTTCTTCCTGGCATGCCTGACCAAGCTTCCCCACGGGGCATACTGGTCATTCATCCTCGCGGTGATCCCCTTCATCATCATCATGGTCTTCCTTCTCGGTCAGGAACAGCTCAGGAAACGGATCCAACCGGTCCCTATCGATCGCTTCATCCCCCGGTACCAGGAGTATTATCAGTCACGGTGCAGGATCTCAGGCAGTGCCCTCTTCTTCACCTCTGATATCGATAAGATATCCTCATACATCGGTCAGATATTCTTTCAGAACGAGATCATCTATGAGCAGAATATTCTGGTCTCGGTGCGGATCATGCAGTATCCCTTCGGGATCAAGACCGTGTACCGGCAGGACTGTTCCCCTGGCCTCTCCACCTTTCTCATCGAGACCGGGTATATGGAGATCGTGGATATTGAATCCCTTCTCAGGCAGCACGGAATAAATGAGAAGACCATCTTTTACGGGATGGAGAACATCATCAGTGACCGGGTTATCTGGAGACTGTACGCGATAATGAAGAAGATATCACCTCCGTTTGTCCAGTTTTACTCCCTCCCTCCTGAGAAGATCCACGGGGTCATCACCCGGATCGTCATGTAGGGTCTGGGAAGGATCTTAAGGACTGAATTCCTAACAGGTACTAAATGGTCACTGATTCTCCGGATTCCTGCCCATCCCCGACGGTCCTGCTCTGGCCCCTGAAGACCGAAGAGGTGATACAGGCGGTTGAGGGTGGGTTATCCGGAAAAAAGCGCCATATTGCGATAATCTCTGAGATCTTTGCCGGAAGGGAGGAACTCCTCTCTGCAGTGGAATGCTCCTTTCAGGGAAAAGTCCGGCGGATCATCCTGGACTCCTTTCCTCCCGATGACTCACTCTTCAGCCCTGATCCTGATGCCGGGATCATCATCATGGAGAACTGCCAGTTTCTCTTTCAGAGGACGATCAACGGATTTACGATCCTTGACTCCTTTATCAGGCGGTTATCGACGGATGATCGGATCTGGGTCACTACCTGGAACGTCCATAGCTGGAATTACATCTCGGCGGTGCGGGGTATCAGTCCGTTATTCCCGGTGCGGATTCATCTCGGACAGAAGTCACATGATGAACTCAAGGAGTTCATCTTATCCTCGTATGAGGGTTCGATATTTTACCTGATCGACGTACCGGTTCCGAAACGGATGATAATGCTCCACCGGCAGAAAAAGATCCACATTCCCCTCACCTCCATCAGCGTCACCATCCCGTACTTCTCGGTGAACCTGACGCTCCTCTCTGCGAGGATCAGGGGAAAGAGTCAGGAGGCTGAAGCTGATAACCTGATATTTGAACGGCTTTCTCAGGTCTCGAATGGGAATCCCGGGATAGCGAGGCAGATCTGGGAGCGATCCCTGGGGGGATGGGAGATCCGGATGAGCGCCCTGACCCAGCCGAAGATCCAGGGGATCGGAGACCCTGACACCGCATATCTTCTCGCGCTTCTCCTCTCGTATGAGAAGATCCATATCAGTGATATCAGGTCGGTCGTCCCTGAGGATATCGTCCCTGAGAAGATCCTGTCAGAACTGGAGGATGCCGGGTTCATCGATGAGAAGGATGGGTGGTATTCGGTGAAACTGACCGCGATATCTGATATCACGCGGGAGATGAAACGGGTGAGGATGGTCTGGTAATCATGGCGAATGCGACTGAGATCATCACAAACCTGACCAATATCTCCGCGATCACCGCCGAGGTGAACAAGCCTGAGCACCTGCTCGGGACAATCCTTGACCCGTTCTGGATCATCTCCAGCCTGCTCATCATTGCCATCACGTATGGTATCGTATGGATTCTTGATTTTACGATCCGGTTCCTCTCAGAGCAGCTCGGGACGAAGCGACATATCCTGGCCATGGTCATCCCGGTCTTTAAGATCATCGTCTATGTCATTGCCCTGATCCTGATCCTCTCCCCGCTCTGGGAACTGGGAATAGGCGAACTGGCCGTTCTCTCCGGGCTGCTGGGCGCAGGGCTGGGTCTCGGCCTGAAAGACCTTTTTGCAGACATTGTCGCCGGATTTGTGATCATCATTGAAAAGCCCTACCAGATCGGCGACAAGATCCGGATCGGAGATATCTACGGGGAGGTGAAGGATATCGGCCTGGTCCAGACCATCGTCACCACCCCCGGGGACGACCGGGTCGCGATCCCCAACTACTCGGTTCTCAGCAATGCCGTATCCAGTGCGAATGCCGGCAATGCTGAAATGATGGTCATCACTGAGCTGTACGTCTCCTATCGGGCAGATATCAGCGAAGCCGTCAGGCTGCTCACTGAGGCGGTGACCACCTCACGCTATGTCTATGTCTCCCCGTCCCGTCCGTACACCATCCTGATCGAGAACCACCCGTATTACCGGAAGCTGATCGCGAAGGCATATGTCAATGATCTCAGGCACGAGTTCATCTTCAGGTCCGATATTACCCGTCAGGCCTGGGATGCATTCCAGGAGGCCGGGATCACCCCGCCTGATATTCTTCCCCCGGGGTTTGCCGGTGCAGCGAGGATGGAACGGCCGTGACCTGATCAGGGTCGGGATATGCAGCGGATATCAGCAATGAAGGAGGGTGAGAAAAAGTGATGGAGTATTCCATCTGAGTATCAACATGGTCGAAATTCAATCAGGTCCACATAGGGTGTCACATGTCCGATAGTCTGTATGTGACAGATATCCTGTAGGAACTACGGGTAGATAAACTTTTTTCTCACATCTTCCCGTATACCGTGATCCGGTATCCGGCGATCTTCTCCCTCGTTCTCCCCCTGCCTGAGAGGAGAGGATACCCGGTTGCTGTGATCGACTCTCGTCCCCGAATCAGGCCGGAGAATGCGTTTCTGCCCTTCCTTCCGTCCCCCTCTCCGGCGGGCGCTTCTTCCGGTCGGGATGAGCAGGACCGGCAGGAAGATCAGGGGATCTTCTCTGCGGTTGCTGCTGCCGGTTCTGCCCGGATCCGCTTGAATACTTCCATCACCACGATGACCGCCAATGCCGCCCCGAGAAGCAGGATCCATTCGGTCAGGCCGACAGGCCGGAGTCCGAGAACGTCCTGGAGGACGGGGGTGTGTGATGCCGCCTGGTGGATCGCCTGTGCACCGATGACCGAGAGGATCAGAAACGGGTTGTGCCACAGGGGGATTCTGAATGCTGAGACATACTCAGACCGGCAGTTGAAGACATGGACATTCTCCAGGAGGACGAAGAGCATCAGGGCGAGGTTGCGTGCCTCTGTCTCCGGATACCCTGCGGTGATCAGGGTGTTCCAGGTGAGAAATCCGATCAGTCCCATTACCATTGCTGATACCAGGATCTCTCCGGTCATGAGCCGGTTGAAGATCCCTTCAGAGGGGGGCCGCGGGGGCCGGCTCATCGCCCCGGGTTCTCCCGGTTCGAAGGCCAGGCCGACGTGCTGAATCCCGTTCGTGACCAGGTTGAGCCAGAGGAGCTGTACAGCCAGGAAGGGGAGGGGGAGGCCGGCAGCGAGAGATGAGGTGAAGAGGATCACCTCTGCCGCCCCGGTGGAGACCAGCAGGTAGGTGACCTTTCTGATATTGTCATATGCGAACCGTCCCTCTTCGATACCCGCGACGATCGAGGAGAACCGGTTATCAGTGATGATCATCGCGGCATTGTCCTTGGCGATGTCAGTCCCTGATCCCATCGCCACCCCGATATGGGCACGGCGCAGTGCCGGGGCATCGTTCACCCCGTCTCCGGTAACCGCGACAAAATGCCCCATCCTGATGAGTGCATCCACGATGGCGTGTTTCTGCACCGGGCTCACCCTGGCAAACACCCGGGCATGTCTGACCCGCTCAAAGAACTCCGGCACCTCAACTGAACCGATTTCATCGATCTCCTGACCGGTAAGAACCTGCGAGGGGGACTGGGCGATACTGAGTGTCTTTGAGACAGCCAGGGCGGTTCCCGGGTGATCCCCGGTCACCATCACGACCCTCACCCCTGCCTTCTGGCAGGACCCGACTGCTATCCGGGCATCCGGGCGGACCGGGTCGAGAAAACCGACACATCCGAGAAGCACCAGCGGGGGGAGATCGTCGGTGACCGGCTCGGTCACCCGTCCCTCCTCCACCGCTTCAGCCACGGCAAGCACCCGGTATCCGTCGCGGGCAAGTGCTTCTGCAGATGCAAGCAGGGAAGCCGTATCAGCAGGTCTCTCTCCCTCTGGTACCCGAATCTGTGTGCATCTGGGGATCACCGCTTCAGCTGCACCCTTCATCCCGAACCGGTATCCGCTCCCGTCACCAAATACCGCCGCCGCATACCGCCGATCAGCCTCGAACGGGAGGAAGAGGGGCCGTTCTGTCTTCTGTATGACGGATGTGGGATCCATGCCTGCCTTGTGGGCAAGGGCGAGAAATGCGATATCCACCGGATCACCGGCTCCTTCCCACCCGTCTCTCCCCTCTTCCAGCCGTGCCTCGCTGCTGAGCGTGGCCACCAGACAGAGCCGCTGCATACGTGCTGCATCAGCCTCCGGGAGATCACTTCCATCAGGGAAGGTGATCCGTCCTTCTCCGGAATACCCTTCTCCTGATACCACTACGTCAGTTCCTTCAGGAAGCCGGATGATATGGGCGGTCTGTTCATTGACGGTGAGAGTTCCGGTTTTATCGCTTGCTATCAGGGTACATGACCCAAGGCTCTCCACAGCGGTCATCTTCCTGATGATCACATGCCGCTGGGACATCCGGTATGCGGCAATGGAGAGGACGACGGTCAGGGCAACCGGCAGTCCCTCCGGGATGGCCGAGACCGCAAGGGCAACCACGAAGAAGAAGACCTCGATGATCCCCATCCCCTGCAGGAACGCAATCCCCCCCAGAACCGCTGATACGGCAAGTACTGCCAGGGCGATATGGCGGGAGAACTTCTCCATCCTGATGATAAGGGGTGGTTTGGTGACACCGGTATCAGCCACCGCCACGGCGATCTTCCCGACCTCGGTACATACCCCGGTAGCGGTGACCACCCCCTGCGAGATCCCCCTGGTCACTGTCGTCCCGGCAAATGCCATGTTCATCCGATCGCTCACCGGTGTTTCTGCAGGAAGAACGAAGAGTTTCTTGGTGACTGGCACCGATTCACCGGTCAGGATTGACTCGTCAACCGCACAGTCGCTGACCGAGAGGAGCCTGATGTCTGCAGGAACCCTGGATCCCGCTTCAAGGGTGACCAGGTCACCCGGGACGAGTTCTTCGGCCGGAATCCGCACGTCCGTCCCATCCCGTGCCGCCCGGGCGGTGATCCTGAAGAGTTGCTGGAGCGCCTTCGCACTCTGTTCTGCTTTCCACTCCTGGATCGTGCCGATGATCGCATTTATCAGGACCACTACCCCGATGAAGAGCGTATCTGTGATATGGTCCAGGAGAAACGAGATGAGTGCTGCTGCTATCAGGACATATATCAGCGGGTTGGTGAACTGGGTCGCGAAGATGGAGAGGATCGAGATCTTCTTCGCATCCGGGAGTTCATTCCTCCCAAACTCGGAAAGCCGCTCAGCTGCAGCGGCAGAACTGAGGCCCTCCCGATCGGTATCGAGTTTCTCCAGGACACCGGACTCCCCGGTTGCATGCCAGTGGACTTCGCTGTGGGAACCGCAGGGGGTATGAGGGATCATACCCTGTATGGTGCAGACCGGTTTAACAGGTTTTCTGATGGTGACCACCAGCATCTCCCGACCTGGGGTATCCCTGATGATACTGGTCCGGGTGGAGGCTTTTCATACCTGTACGTTCAATATCGTGATTACTCTCCCTGGATCGGTCATCTTTGAGGCGATGGTGAGGGGATATGAGGGTGCATGATGTTTTCAGAGGGAATGCTGCTCAGAATATATATTGCAGAGTCTGCACGGATCGGGAAGAAACCTGCATACAAACACCTGGTTGAACTCTTCCATCAGCGGGGATTCCCCGGCTGCACGGTCTTTCGGGGAATGGTCGGGTACGGGCATGAGCACACCATCCACACCGTCGATGTCCTGAACTTCTCCCTTGATCTGCCGGTGGTCATCGATGTGGTGGATACCCGGGAACGGATCCTCGGGGTTGCCGATGAGGTGAAGGATCTGGTTGAGCATGGTCTGGTGACGGTACAGGATCTGCAGATGGGCAGGAAGGCTCCCTGATCCCGGGGTCTGGTGCGGGAACATCCCTGCCGGCAACGGGCAGAAGCAGAAGAAATAACCGATCCTACATCAACCGGTACTCACGCATGGGTTATCATCCCCCTCCCCCGCTGAGACTTATCTCCTGGAATATTACCCTCCGCTGCCCGCTCCGGTGTCCTCACTGTTATTCTGACTCGGGAGGAGAAGAGATCCCGGACGTCCTCACCACCCGTGAAGCATTCCGGATCTGTGACCAGATCCGGTCGCTGGGAACCCCGGTGGTAATCCTGAGTGGCGGAGAGCCGATGATGCGGGATGATATTTTTGATATTGCCTCCTATGGATCAGGCCTCGGACTGAATATGGCGATGGGCACCAGCGGCTATCTCATCACTGAGGAGAACTTTCCCCGCATCCGGTCCTCAGGCATCAGAAGCCTTGCTATCAGCCTTGATTCAGCAGACCCGGCTGTTCATGACTCGTTCAGGGGATGCACCGGATCGTGGGAACGGGCGGTTCATGCGATCCGCCTCTCCCTGCAGGAAGGCATGCAGATCCAGATCAACACCACGGTCATCACCCCGGACCCTGCCTCCCTGGACCGGCTCGTTCAGTTCGGTATCAGCCTGGGTGTCCGCACCTTCCAGGTCTTCATCCCGGTTCCGACCGGGCGGTCAGCTGATGAGAATTACGAGCGGTACGGTGCATACGAGTCCCTGCTCAGGCATATTCTGCTGGCCTGGTCCGGGGACGGAATCTCACTGCGTCCGACCTGTATCCCGCAGTTTCGAAGAGTGGCAGATGAGATGGGGATCACCGGTTCCCGATGGGGGAGGGGATGTATCGCCGGGATCTCGTACTGCCGGATCTTTGCGAACGGGGATGTCACCCCCTGCCCCTACCTGCCGGTCAGCGTCGGGAATCTCCGCGAAGAGACGCTTACGGGGCTCTGGGAGCACTCAGAGATCTTCGCTGCCCTGCGGGACGATACCCGTCTGCAGGGGAAATGCGGGAAGTGCCAGTACCGTACGATCTGTGGCGGATGCCGGGCCCGGGCCTTTTCGCGGTATGGATCGGTCACCCACTCCTGTGGCGGCCTGGTCCGTCCCGGTGATATCGACGGGGATCTCTGTGCTGAGGATCCCCTCTGCCCGTACCGGCCAGGGGATGGATCATGACCCGATCCTGTGTTGACCCGACCGATCTCCTCCTCCTCGACGCCCTTCAGCAGGCATTCCCCCTCGCTCCGGATCCCTGGGAAGAACTCGGCAGGATCACCGGGATATCCGGGGAGGAGGTATTGGCCCGGGTGAAGCGGATGTGCCGGGACGGGATCATCCGGGGGATCACGCCCACTCTGGAGTCTGCACGACGGAGACCCGGGGTATCAACCCTGGTCGCCGTCCGTGTTCCCGGGGATCGCCTGGACGAGGTTGCGGCGATCATCAGCCGGTACCCGGAGGTCTCCCATAATTTCGGGCGGAACCATGAGTACAATCTCTGGTTCACCCTCACCGCCGGCTCTCCTGACCGGCTCGATGCAATGCTCAGGGAGATCGGTGACCAGACCGCGATCCTGCCCGGAGATATGATCAGCCTCATGACCGCGGAGCGGTACAAGATCGATGTGACCTTCCCGGTAACGGGGGGGGATGAGGAGTTCCATGGACCCTGCTGACCTTCTCCTCCTCCGGGAACTGGAGGCGGGTATCCCGCTGGTACCCCGCCCCTATGCCGCTCTCGGTGAGCAGACGGGGATGAGTGAGGATGAGGTGATCCGGCGGATTTCGTCCCTGCAGGAGGATGGTCTCATCCGGCGGCTCCGTGCGAGGATCAACCAGCGGAGTCTGGGAATCATCGCCAATGCCCTGGTTGCCTGGAAGGTGCCCGCGGACCAGGCCGCATCAGCCGGTGCCGGCCTTGCTGCCATGCCGGGGGTGACCCACTGTTACCGCAGGACTCCGGTTCCGGGACGATGGGAGTACACCCATTATACCGTGCATCATGGCTGGACCCATGAAGCCGTTATGGCAGAGATCACAGAGATTGGAGAGAGAACCGGGCTCTCTGAATACCTGGTGCTCTTCAGCACCCGGGAGTACAAACGCATCCCCCATACCCGGAGCGGGGATATCAGGGATGACCCATGAACCGGATAACACAGTGTCTGCATGGCAGAGGGACCGTCAGTTCCATGATGGCCCGAAGAGAAGAGGAGAAGGGTACCGGGAGTGCATTTCTTGCATACACTGACGCAATCCGGCCGGTGATATTCTGGAACCTGACCGGCCGGTGCAACCTGGCATGCGAACACTGCTACAATGCCTCAGGGGCAGAACGGGATACCAGCGATGAACTCTCCACCACCGAGGCGAAGACGTTCATCGATGACTGCGGGATGCTCGGGGTACCGGTCATCCTCTTGTCCGGTGGTGAACCCCTGATGCGGGCCGATATCTGGGAACTGGCATCGCATGCCCGTCTCCGGGGGATCCGGACTGCGTTGAGTACAAACGGGACTCTCATCACCCCGGCACTGGCAGACGAGATCCGCAGGAGCGGTATCGGGTACGTGGGGATATCACTTGACGGGGCGACAGCCGCCACCCATGATCGGTTCAGGAACTGCCCCGGGGCGTTTGAGCGCTCACTTCAGGCCTTCCGCCATTGCACGGATGCCGGTGTCCGGTGTGGGGTCAGGGTGACCCTCACCCGGGAGAACCTCCCTGAACTGGCCCCTCTCATCGACCTGGCCCTGAAGCGGGGAGCGTCCCGCTTCTGTGTGTACTGGCTTGTTCCTTCCGGACGGGGGGCCGATTCGTACCGGCAGCTCCAGCTCACGGCCAGCGACGTTGCTTCTGCCCTCCGGATCCTGCACCGGTATGCCCGGGATACCGACCCCTCGGTGATGGAGTTTCTCACCGTGGACGGTCCGCAGGATGCGGTATACCTGCTCCGCCAGATGGAAGAAGAGGGGGCGGATGATCTTCCTGCCGCAACGCACCTGATCCAGTCGATGCGGGGGGGCTGCAGTGCCGGTGTCCGGGTAGCAAGTGTCTCACAGACCGGGGAGGTCTACCCCTGTCAATTTGCCCAGATTCCGGAATTCCTCGCCGGTTCGATCCGGGAGCGGCCGTTTTCAGCGATCTGGAACGATCCTGAGAACCCGGTCCTCAACCGGTTCAGGAGAAAGATGAGCCACCTGACCGGGAGCTGCGGGAGATGTGAGCACCGGGAGATCTGCGGGGGAGGGTGCCGGGTGCGGGCGTACCATCACCACGGGGACCTGACCGGAGACGACCCGTTCTGTTTTGTCGGGTGATTCCAGCCCCGAAATGCCCCTTGCATCGCTTTTTCTGCCTCTGTGGTCAGTTCTCCCTGCTTCTGCTCCTCCTGCCCCGGGGGTTATCCCTCCCCTGAGCCGGTTCCCGTCCCGGAGACCGCCTCCGGGGTTTCGCCCCGGGCAGGGTTCCGAAGTACCTGATGTAGGAGAGTCCGGTGCCCGGAATGGTCAGGGTGGCATACCATATCCCGGACGGGGTCATGCCGAGGCGGAACCAGAAGAATGCGATGCTGGTTCCGACTCCTTTATGGGTTATGGTATGCCTGACCCGCCCCCGGGTGATCGTTCTGCGAAACCTCCATCCCATGCGTCTTCTGTGTAGCTCTTCTGCAGTCCGGGGTAATGAATCCTGCTGGCAACGCCCGGCCCTCCCTCTTCATCACCCTGGAGTCCGGGTGCCGTGAACACCTCACGCTCATCTGCGGGAACATCTCCCCGGGCAGATCACTTTCACCCGGTTTCCCGTACCTTTACATGTCTGTTCCGGGAGTATCGTATACCATGCATGCCCAGTCTCAACCGGTCGTCTCCCTTGCCAGGGGGACGTTCTCCCTCTATATTGCCCCTTCTCCGGTTCTTATCCCGGCGCTCAGCCGCTCTCTTGCCCTCCTGCAGGGGAGTGTCCTCTTCCTCTCAGGCCCCGCTCCTGCCGTCATCCCCCGGCTCAGCACCAGCCGGAGTGAGAAGAGACGGATCAGCCTCACCCGGACACCCCAGATCCTGACGGCATTGGAGGATGCAACCGAGCAGATCATCATCATCGAGCATGACCGGGCCCTGTACGATGACCATGCCTACCTGATCCGGCCGGTTGCCCTGCTCTGCAGGACGATCGCTGCAGATCGACGGGCCGTCCTGATCTGCGCAACCCGGCCGGACGGCTGGCTGAACACCTTCGAATCCTATGCTCACCGGATGGTCCTTGTGGGGCATGTTCCCCCTGAAGGGCCCAACCAGGACCTTCCGGTACCGGGTTCCGGCGGGCAGATGACGCTCCAGGGGGTGGTATAGATCGGCTCAGGATCCCATCCCTGGTCCCGGGAAGAGGAGGAAAGGGGTATACCTGCATGCGGGAACTGATTAGTATGGATATCCGTCCCGGCGATGCGGGAAGCGGGGGCATGGGGATCGGGTGTGATATCGAAGAGGTTGACCGGTTTGTCCTCGACCGGGATGCAGACCGCTCTTTTCTCTCCCGTCTCTTCACCGAGGCAGAGCTGGAGTACTGCTTCTCGTTCCCCTCCCCGGCTCCTCATCTGGCTGCCCGGTACTGTGCCAAGGAGGCAGTCGTCAAGGCACTCTCTTCAGCCGGCAGACCGCCGGTTGATTACCGTGATATCGAGGTCGGGCGGGATCCCTCCGGCCTGCCGGTCATACACTCTGCCCGTTCGGGCTCATCTGACGGGCTTTCCGGCTGTATGGTCAGGATCAGCCTGTCACATTCCCGGACCCTGGCGATGGCAGTTGCATTCATATTATGCCCGGATGATGCAGCCCGGGAAAAAATGGTGAATAATCCCGGGGTTATACCGGTCCGGTGAGGACCGGGAGGAACCAGCCGACGATTGAGGTGACGATCCAGATGACCACCGCGATGATCAGGGATTTGACCCATCCGATCGAGTAGAGTTTCTGCAGAGCGATCAGCCACACGATACCGGCAATGAATGCCGCAATGAGTCCCTGGCCGATAATGGCATAGATGACGGTGTAGATGATTGTTCCTATCAGGGCTGCGATAAGTGCAGTCTTGATGTCCTCGGTCTCTCCGAAGATCTTTGTGATCACGAAGATCACAACTGTTGAGACAATGAGTGCGATGATGAACATTATCGCACTGGTAATCAGCGGATCCATGATACTGATTTTATTTGCACACTCGTTAAACGTATCGGATCATATCCTGTCCCGGGAAGGGCACGGAGATCAGCGGATTACCTGATCTTCGGCTCACCCTGCCGGTTCTGCTGTCGGACCGGCTCCTCTCCATCTGCCCGCGGGTACCCGGATCTCGAACCGGACTCCCTTCCCCGGCTCTCCGGTCTCCAAGATCGTCATCCCGGTGATGGAGAGGATCTCCCTGATGAGGAAGAGCCCCAGGCCGGTGTTCTTCCCGAACCCTTTCTGGAAGATTTTTTCCTTCTCATCAGCGCTGACTCCTCCCCCGTCATCCTCGTACCGGATCACCAGTTCCCCTCGGTTACAGTCTGCAGAGAACCCGATCCAGGTCAGATTACTCCCATGCCTGACCGAGTTCTCGACCAGGTTATAGATCACCTTCTCCAGCATCAGGTCAGCATAGATCTCCAGGTCGCCCAGGTCTGAGTTCAGGGTTATCCCCTGGATCAATCCCCTGATGGTAGCGGTCTTCAGGATGACCCCTATCTGCTGCCATGCCGGCTCCTCGGTCCCCATCTCCTGGTACTGCCCGGTGAACTGGATGAGATTTTTGATCTCGGTGGATGACTGGTTAATCGCACGGAGCTTGTGGACCATCTTCTCATCACTCAGTTCTTCAAGGAGCATCTCTGAATATGCCGACGTGACCATCACCCGGTTCAGGATATCATGGCGGGTGATACTGGACAGGATCTTCAGTTTCTGGTTCACCTGGGCAACCGCGTCGTGTGCCCTCCGGATCTCATCGATATCATGGATCTGGATGATCAGACAGGGTTCGTGGTGGAGGGTGATCCGGGATATGCCAACCTCTGCGGTGAACGGAACCCCGGTCTGCCGTTTCAACCGCCGCTCGGTATGGGTGCTCCCGCTCCCGGTATCAGCGAGCATCGCCCTGAGTTTCTGCGGGTCCGGGCAGATGTTGAGTCTTTCCAGGTCTTCTCCCCTGATATCCTGATCCGGGGAGAGGAAGACCTCCTTAAAGGCACGGTTATATTCAAGGACGGCAGACGAGGAGTCGAGGATGAGGATCGGGTCCGGATTCTTCTCAAAGATCGAGACGAACTTCTCTTCATTCTCCCGGACCTCTTCGCGGGATCGGATCAGTTCCTCACTCGTCTTCTTCAGGTCTGCAAGGTACCGGTCCGCGATTCCCATGACCTTCTCAGTCCGGCTGAGATGGGAGAGGAAGGCGGTTGCGAGCCCGATATACTCCGCTGCCAGCGGGGAGGGATCGCTCTGCAGGGCCGCGATCTTCTCCTGGATGAGTTCAGGGGTTATCCGGGTCCGGGTACTCATGCGGGAGTTCCTGATGGCTCAACCGCGATGATCTCAAACGGGAGGTCCACATCCTCCTGAAACTCCTCGGCGATGTCACGGGCACGTTCATTATCAACCTCGTAATACCAGCGTACCGATGCATTACATCCCTTCTTAGCCACATCGTCGAGCATGTCCAGGATGTCGAGCATGCACTTGGTACTGCTCGAGTTCATGTACCTGATATTGACATCCATGGTGATTTTGGAGAGTGCCGGGAGGTTCTCTTTCAGCCAGGAGAAGACCGGCTGATAGAATTCAAAGGTATTCTCAGGGTACGAGTCCCCGCTGATCGTCAGCCGCTGCTCTGCTTCTGCAAAGAAGATCCTCGGAGATGACGGGGAAGGCGGAATATCGATCATCTTACTCCCCCGGGATCGTCACCCGCAGGCTGAAAAAGTCATACTCATCATCCTGTGGATCAAACCGGTACTCAAGCCCGCCCAGTGCGGTTCGTGCAATGGAGATGAGGCCGAGCCCGGCGCTGGTGGCATCCGGGTCGAGTTCCCTGCGCCGCTGCTCCTTATAGAGCTGTTTCAGCCCCTCCTTGTCGAGGCTGTTGATCTGCTCAAGACGGGATTTCAGCAGGGGGACATCACCCTTCCTGATGCTGTTCCCTGAGGATATCTGGTACTTCCCGTCCTTTGCACTGATGATCATGATCGATGTCCGGTACTTCTCCCCGATATCATGTTCCCTGATATACGTCCTGATATTCTGAGTCTGCTCGATGTAGGCAGAGAAGATATCAGTGACGACCCCTTTCCCCTTCTTCTCTTCAACCAGGTACCCCTTGATGGCGTCTCCTATCTCTTCGATGATACTGTTCGAGAGCGATCCGTTAAAGCTGATCAGGATTCCCTGGTTTGAGAATTCCTGATGGATCTTCAAGAGTCTTTCCATTTACTCTCTCCTGATGACAAATCCGATGATCGTCAGGTCATCACGCGATGGCCACTGACCCTGATATACCGTGAGCTGACTGAGTAGTTCTTCTTTCTGTTCCTGCAGGGGAAGCCGGGCAGTCTGTGTGAGCAGATCCAGCAGTCCGGTTCTTCCCAGCCCGTATCCCTGCTCTCCTCCCGGGAGATCCAGTATCCCGTCGGTGATCAGGTATACCCGGTCTTCCCTGCCGGTTTCAACCGCATGATCCGTGAAGACGATCTCCCTTCGTACAGAGGAGAATCCGAGATGGACCCGGTCACCCGGTACCCAGGTTATCTCCCTGTTCCGGGAGATGATCAGGGGCAGACCGGCTCCGGCGAAGATGAGGCGGCCCTCTGCCGGGTACACCCTGCAGAGAGCGATATCAAGTCCGTTCTCCGGGAATCCGCTCCCGGTATCTGTTCTGAGAATCCCCTGGACCTGGGAGTGAAGGGTGTGGAGGAGTGCTGCCGGGGTGATATCCGGGGCTGCCTCAATGCTCCTGCTGATAAGAGCCGCAGACATCATGGTCATCAGTGCCCCCGGGACCCCGTGGCCGGTACAGTCGACGGTTCCGATGAAAAAACCGTCCTCTGTCTCTTCCAGGAAGTAGTAATCTCCTCCCACGATATCAAGGGGCTGGAGATGGGTGAATGAACCGGCCAGGTTCTTCGTGAGATCCGATGGGAGAGGGAGGATGGACTGCTGGATCATCCGGGCATACCTGATGGAGTCCGTGATCCGTTCCTGCGTGCGGGAGAGTGTCCCATTAAGTTCCTCCAGTTCTGCCGCAGATCTTCTGAGTGCCGCCTCGCTCTCGGTGATCCTGATGAGGGCATGGGAAAGGGTCCGTTTTGTCCTCCAGGTATAGGCAAGCAGGAATGAGAGGATGAGTATCCCGGCGATGATGCCGAGGATCGTCTGCCAGTACTGGTTTATCACCTCCCTGATGGTGGGTTTCCCGTATGTCTCGTACGGGGGGAACTGGAGCTGGCGGAGGAGTTCATGCACCCGGGTATGATCCTGGGGGACGGCCCAGCCGGCCCCGTGAACCGCGACAGCCGCGGGA
>CAZSVH010000011.1:0-19417 GCA_964610235.1 uncultured Methanospirillum sp.
GATCTCCCTGAGTATCTGCTGGTAGAGTACTGCGGTTCTGCTCTCTGGTTGCCATACCTCTTCCTGGTCAGGAGACTGACGCCTGACCATACTGCGATCGCGGCTGGTCAGCCTCCCGACCGGATCAGAGACCAGGGTCAGGATGCGTTTCCGCTGGTCAGAGGGATCCGGGTCTGACCGGATCAGTCCGGCCTCCTCCAGGTCCCGGAGATGGACTGATATGGTTGATTTTGCCTTTCCGGTAATATTGACGATCTTTTCGAAACTGGTCCCTCTGTCACCGATCATTCCCAGAATGAGTCGTTTTATCGGGCTTTCGATGGCAAAGACCCGTTCATCAGTCGAAAAGAGGGCAAAATCTCCCTGCTTCTCCCGTCTGGTCTCCCCTGTTCTCTGCCGCACATGATCGTATGGGATCGGAATGTTCATATTTGTTCGCTTCCTAGTTAATGTTCGTAAATAAACGAACAATGTGATTGACCATGAAGGCAGAAGCATATCAGATAATGAACGGGGTATACTGGGTTGGAACCCTTGACTGGGATATCCGGTCATACCATGGGTACACCCTTGACGGGACCTCCTACAATGCGTACCTTCTCTTTGGAGAGAAGACGGTCCTGATAGATAATGTGTATCCCGGACAGGCAGCCCAGATGTGGGGCCGGATCGCGGATGCCTGCGCCCGCGAGGGGCGGGACCTGCAGATCGACTATATCATCCAGAATCACGCAGAGAAGGATCACTCCGGGGCCCTCTCCGAGGTGCACCGGCGCTTTCCTGCTGCTCCGGTCTTCTGCACCGAAGTGTGCCGGACCGGACTGCTCCGTCATTATCCCTCCCTGAAGAGCATGAATTTCCATGTCGTGAAGACGGGGGAAACGCTGGATATCGGGGGCAAGACCCTTGCGTTTGTCGAAGCTCCCCTCCTGCACTGGCCTGATTCCATGTTCACCCTCTGCCAGGAAGACGGGATACTCTTCTCAAACGATGCGTTCGGGCAGCATCTCTGCCTTCCCCGGAGACTGGATTCGGATATCCCATCATCGGTCCTGATGGATGCGGCGCAGAAGTTCTTTGCAAACCTCATCACCCCGCTCGCTCCGCTCTTCCTGAAGAAGGCCAAAGAGCTGGCAGACCGTGATCTGATCAGCCGGGTCCGGACCATTGCACCATCCCACGGGCAGATCTGGACCGATCCCATGAAGATTCTGGATGCATACGCCGGTTGGGCGACCGGGGAAGGAATGAAAGGGAAGGTGACGATCATCTATGACACTATGCATGGATCCACCCGGATGCTCGCCCATGCTCTCGCCGAAGGGGTGATGGCAGGGGGATGCGAGGTCGTGGTATTTAATTTGCATTCAGACGAACGTTCAGAGATAGTAAAACATATTCTTGACTCCCGTGCCATCATGGTCGGTGTACCGACGATCAATGATGTCCCGTACCCGAGTATTGGAGACATCCTCCTCTACCTGAAGGGGCTGAGGTTTAACCGGACGGGTCAGCGGTATGCCCTGACCTTCGGATCCATGGGAGGTCGGGGAGGTGCTCCGCAGATGGTTGCAGAAGAGCTCAGTTCTGTCGGTTTCACTGTGGAGGATACCCGGGAAGTGGTCTTTGTTCCCGATGAAGATGAGCTTATCCAGGCGTTTGATGCAGGGAAAGCCATGGCAGAGAAGATCCGCAGTTAAAAAAGGAGGTTCTTCCGCATCCCGATCCCCTCTATAACGATATTCGTAACCCCCGGGCCGGTCTTCCCCGGTACCGGGGGATGGAGGGGGACGGTTATCTCCACCGGGGAAGGGTCGCCGAAAAACTCCGCGCCATCTCGGTGGCCTTCTCCACGGTGATCCCGAGCTGAGGTGCCATCATTGCTGCCCCTTTCTCGATCATCGCCTCAAAGGTCAGATCGGGCTCGGTATAAGCACCGTTCTGGTAGCAGTATCTGCAGTACCGGGTGGAGAGCGATCCATCCTTCTCAGTTCCTGCATCCGCATCTGTTGCGATAGGCATCCCGCAGCTCTCACATGCCGGAATGACCCTCCCGCTCCAGCGGTACAGGTGGATCAGTTGTTCCCGGAGGAAAGGGGTTGCATGTTCCCGTGACATCCCGAATGCCTGTTCCATGAACGGGGCGACCTGTTCTGTCATCTGATCCAGGGTGATATCCGGACTGGTGAATACCCCCTTCTGATAGCAGAACTGACAGTACATCTCTGATGGTCTTCCGTCTTCCTCAGTTCCGAAATCTGCTGCGGCATGCATGGGCATTCCGCAACTCTGGCATACTCCTGGTTTCTGACTCATGGTTTCATCCTCTCAATTATTCCCGCTCTCAGTGCTTCTGCTCACCTGATAAGACCGCCCTGATGATCTCAACCGGCATACAGGTCATCGCGGCAACCTCTTCTGCCGGCTTTCCCTGCCTTCCCAGGCCCCGGATCACCTCTTCCATCGATTCACCGACCTCAATGAGATGCCCATCAGGATCAAAGAACCGGACGGTACGCTGCTGCCACGGGGTTTTTTCAACCGGGTGAAGCAGTTCCGTCCCCTTCTGCTGAATCATCGCGAAAAACCCGTCAATGTCATCGGTCTCGAAGTATATCTCCTGACCGGGCTTCTTCACCGGAGGAGAGGGATCCGTCCCCTGATACATCAGGTCAGAGGCGATCTTCTTCCTCCACAGGGAGATACCCTCCCGGAAGTTGACGAGTCCGTCGATGACGAGTTCAGTCTCAAGTCCGAACAGGTCCTCGTAAAATTTCCGGCTTTTTTCAATATCCGCACAGATGAGCACGACTGAGTGGTATGTAATCATCATAACCTCTGCCGGCTGGTATCAGGGGGTGCCTGAACCTGCCTCCATAGCATCCGGTGATCTCCTATATAGTGGTATGAGAAGGGAGGTGAAAGTATCTGCGAATTTTATATTTAAAACGAAATAAATCAATTCCAGAGGCTCATTGAAGAGAATAGAGAATGAACGGAGAAAAATTACTTCTCGGTTCTATTCCGCTGATCTGAATTTGCGGATGATTGAGGAGCAGATCTCCTCCCGGTTTCTGAACTGCAGATATGGGACCACCTGGTCTCTTCTCATCGGGAGATGGCTGGCTCGTATGCAGTAACTATTTGTTCCCGGCCTTCTGAGTGTAGGAAGATATGCTCAGAAAGTTGAACCAGAAGGCAGAGGACTCATTTGAATGCAGGATCTTAAATCCGATCGAGTACTGGCTCTGGAAATTCCGCTATGTCTCAATGCTCGCCGTATTTTTCTGTGCCTTTGCCTCGGTTGCTCTCTTTATCATGGGTTCCCTGGAGATCATCGGCCCGGTCCGTGATATCCTCTTCAGCACCCCGGACCTGGTCACCCATCCTGAACACCTGGAGAATGAGAATATCCTGAAGAGTTTCATCGGGGCACTGGACCTCTACCTTATCGCGGTCTTCTTCCTGATCTTCAGTTTCGGCCTGTATGAACTCATCATCTCGAAGATTGATGTCGCCCATGATTCCTGCGATGACGTGGATCATCCGTTGCTTCAGATCTCATCCCTTGATGAGCTGAAGAGTAAGATCATCAAGGTCATCATCATCATCCTGATGGTCGCCTTCTTCAAGAATGTCATCTCGATGAAGATGATCACCATGATTGACGGCCTTCTCCTTGCGGTTGCGATCCTCTCACTCTGTATCGGATCGTATTTCCTGACCAAGGGACACTGATCCTTACTTTTTCACCGGCCTGAGTCAGATGAGGAGGTGAAAAGGGGTATCAGGTGATCCGGGACCCGGTCAGGTTCTGGCCCAGGTATACCCCTGATCCGACCAGCCAGTCATCCCCGGCAGGAGAGACATAGCAGAGTTTCAGGTCGTCAGCACCGGTATCAGGGTTATAATAGACGACATACACATACCCCCCTCCTCTCATGGCTGCATCGATCTCCAGCCTGATGATCGGGCTGCGGTAGGTGTCGAGGAGATCCAGCCGGCTGGTCCCGATGTATTCAGGCTGATGCGGCAGGGCCAGGGTTGTTCCCCGGGTGTCATAGGCGAAGATGTATGACCCCCCGTCTGCATACTTCAGGCTCAGGTTATTGAAGTCCTCAAGTGCTGCCTCTTTTCCTGCTTCACCGGCATGGATGACGGCATCGAGAACCCGTTCCCTGAGCTGCTGCAGCACGTCCGGGTCCACAGTGGTCCTGACATCAGGAAGATACAGGCCTGATCCGATGAACCAGTCCTCGTCGACTGGTGCGACCGTTACCAGTTTCAGCTGGGGCTTATACCCGGCATCAGGGTTCGGATAGACATAATACATGTTTCCTCCCCCTCCGGAAGCGAGACTGATGAGTGCCGGCATGATCTCCAGGCCGTTGATGTCGGTCATCGCGGTCCGGTTCCTCCCGATGAGACCGGTCTGGTAGGGAAGGGCGAGGGTTGTTCCATTCATGTCATAGGCGAAGATGTACCGATCTCCAGAAACAAAGTTCCCGGAGAGGTTATTGAAAGCGGCGAGCGCCTGCTCCCTCCCTTCCGTGCGGGCGAATGATACCGCGTCATCAACGAATGCGGCGAGCGATGGGATCGAGGAGTTCAGGTCCTGATCCGGCTCTGCGGGTGTTTCCCGCGTTGTGACGGGTGCATCCGGATTGCGGTCATGGATCACAACGATCCTCCATTCCTGGTCACGGGAGGAGAAGGTGTCCCAGACAGCGGTGCGGAGCAGGATCGTATCCCAGTTCCGGTTCCAGAAATGATACTCGATCCTCCCGGACGGCTCTGAGGTGATGGCACGGGCAGCTGCTGAAACTTCGGGATCGGTATACAACGGGTCATCCAGGACATTCCTGCCGATCTCCTCCTCATCGGTGTCATAGATCGTGACTCCGTCCGTCTGGAGGATCATCATATCATACCCGTTCTCTTCCACGACCGGGATGACGATGGGGCGGACAAACTCAGCAGGTTTCAGGGTAATGTCAGTATATCCGCGGTACTCACCCGCAATCCCGGTTATCGGATGGCTGAATGATATTCCGTAAAATCCCTCCTGAAGGAGGAAGATATCACTGATAACGGGCTCCTTAACCTCGTTTGCATACCTGACAATCTCCTGGCTGCTCAGATCCTCACCAACCAGATTCTCATAGAGGGCCGGTCCCGCAGCGGTTACCCGGCCCTCAGGGGTGATGACCAGGGATGAATGGCCGAATGAGGTCTCCTCGATCTTTGCATTCAGGATCAGAGATGCCGCTTCCTGGGAGAGATCAGTATCTGCCAGCAACCGGGCACTCTCCCCGTTCAGGGAATCCAGCGTGTCAAACTCCTCTGCCAGTCTGGCAGATACGACGCTGATGACCTCCTTCATCTCCTGCAGGTGCAGATCTCCGGAATCCTCTCCTGTATCTGCCCAGGCAGGGCTGAAGAGGAGGAGCATGCAGACCAGCAGCACGGTTCCTGCTCGTGGGTTCATATATCTTCTCTTCTTCCCTGAGGGTAAAGGCACTCCGATCTGGTGCTGCCCTGGTCCCGCTCCGTTCTGGGGCCGTCTTTACGATGGTGATGATCAGGCTGCGGAATCCCACAATCCTTTTCTGATAGCAGGCAGCAATATCAGGTATAGTTCTATCCTGCAGGACCCCGTCGGAGCAGCATCGTGTCAAAAATTTCCGAACCCTTGGATCAGGTTCATAAATGGCACTCGATCGGGGCCTCGTTTCTTAAGAAAGAGCAGTACGATAAGGCGTTCCATGCGTTCAAGGAAGGATTGCGGATCGATCCTGAGAATGCCGAGTTATGGTACCAGATTGGCATCGTCCTCTCCCGGCAGGAACGACACCGGGATGCCATCAGGATGTTCCGTAACACCCTCAGGTATGCACCCGGGAACCAGAATGCCCGGCTGCAGCTGGGAATATCCTTTCATGAGGCCGGGATGTACAAGGAGGGGATCTCGGTCCTCACTCCCCTCCTGGCAGACCAGCCCGGGACCTGTCTGGCATGGTTATACCGGGGTTCCTGTCTGACTGCCCGGGGGCTCTTTGACCAGGCTCTTGCGGATCTTCAGGAGGCGATTGACTGTGGCCTGAGCCAGGTTGAGATCTGGGTGCTCCAGGGGTACTGCTATGAACAACTCGGGAATCACCAGGAGTCGATTGATGCATACCTGACCGCGACAGAGATCGCCCCTGATGATCCCATGCCCTTCTTCGGCCTTGCCGGCTCCCTGATTCAGATTGGAGAGACCGGGCAGGCAGAAGAGGCCCTGCGGGCGGCACTGAAGATTGATCCTGAATTTGCCGATGCATGGAGTATGCTGGGGGATCTGAGTGCAGACACCGGTGAGCCGGAGACTGCCATTGCCGCGTATGAGCAGGTGCTGAAATTACAGCCCTGGAATATTGAGGTGAGGTTCACCCATGCGATCATCAGGGCAGAACTCTCCGGAGATCCGCAGGGAGTGACCGAGGTCCTGAACCAGATCATCAGTGAGGGGCAGGAGACCCCGGCGTATTACAATGCCCATGGTCTCGCCCTCCTCCACCTGAAGAAGTATGAGAGTGCTATTCAGGCGTTTGATCATGCGGTCCGGATGGACCCGGGCAACACCTCATACTGGCACAATCACGGGGCGGCCCTCTTTCATCTGAGGCGGTACAAGGATGCCGTCAAATCATTCAGGAAAGCGCTCAGCATCAGTTCAGGGAATGTAAATTCATGGATCGGTCTCGGCATGGTTGCTTCCCGGATGTATGATTATGCACGGGCGGTCAGTGCATTCACCCAGGCCGTCACCCGGAACCCGAAGAAGGCTGCTGTCTGGATCATGCTCGGTGATGCCCAGTTTGAGCGGGGGCTCTGCCGGGAGGCGATCACCTCGTATGACCGGGCGCTGGAACTGGAGCCTGAGAATCCGGTGGCCTGGAATCAGCGGGGGATCGTGCAGCGTGCTCTCGGGAGCAGTGCTGATGCACTTGCTTCCTTTGAATTCGCATCGAGCAGGGGGACGGACAAACCGGATCCCCTGATCAACCATGCGGTGACCTGTTTTGAACTCGGTGAGTATGGCAATACCATCACCTCGTTTGAGAAAGCCTGTAAGATCGGTCCGATCCCTGCAGACAGCTGGCGGATATACCTCAATGCCCTGGCGTACCAGAATGAGCATCAGAAACTTATCAGGGTTGCAGAGCGGTTCCTGGAACGGTTTGGTCCTGACGACGAGGTCTCCTTCCTCCTCGGGGTTTCACTCTACAAACAGGGGCAGTATCTGACGGCAATCGTCCAGTTCTCTGATGCCCTCTCCCGCGACCCGCACAATATCGAGGCACGGTACTGGTACGGTCTGACCCTTCTGGCCCTTGACCGGTACGAGGATACCATCTCGGCTTTTGAGGAGGTCGAGGATCATCAGCCTGATGATTACCAGGCCTGGTATTTCCACGCAAAAGCCCTCACCGCACAGAAGGAGTACCAGAAGGCTGAGTTTATCCTGAAACACTCCCTGCAGATATCAGACACGGAGGCCGAATCCTGGCTCCTGCTCGCCACCATTCAGATTGAGCTGAACCGGATATCCGATGCCCGGCAGTCAGCCACCCGTGCCGTGGCCCTGGACCCGTCCCACACCCAGGGGCTGATTCTGCTGGGCGGGATCCTGATGAGGGAAGGATCCTTCCTGGAGGCATCACAGATCTATGCCCGGATAAGCGGACCCGCTGCCAGCTCCCGTGATCTCCTGTACCAGTATGCCACTGCACTCTATCATTCAGGTTCATATAGGGAGGCATATGACCGGGTGCAGCATCTTGTCACCAGGAATGAGAAGGATGCGGATCTCTGGCGGCTGAAGGCGGATATTGAACAGTCCCTCCGTCTCTTTGATGATGCCGCCCGGTCCCTGCAGGAGGCATACCGGTATGCGCCATCAGATATGAAGATCCCCGGGATCCTGGGGGTCGTTCTCTATGAATCCGGCCGGTACCGGGAGGCGATCCCCTGCCTTGAGAAGGCACTCTCAGTCGAGCCCGGAAACGGGGAACTCTGGAAGCGGAAAGGGGCAGCCCTTGAACATCTGAAGAAGTATCTCCCGGCAGCCGAGGCTTTCCGGCAGGCGGCCGGTCTCATCCCCGGTGATGTCAGTCTTGAGAAGAAACAGGGTGAGATGCTGTATTATGCCGGAAGATGCGAACCTGCCCTCGAATGTCTGAACCGGTACCTTGCGGGTGTGCCTGATGATGCAGAGGTGCTTGGCAGGAAGGGGAAGATCCTCTCCCGGATGGGCGAGTATGATCTCTCTGCTGATGCGTTTGCACGGGCATATGAACTTGATCCAGAGAACCCTGACCTGCTCCTCAGGTACGCAAAGAGCCTTGTTTCAGCAGGACGGTTCGAAGAGTCCCTCATCCCCCTGGATGCCCTGCTCTTCCTCAGGCCGGATGACCCGGTTGCCTGGCGGCTGAAGGCTGAGGCTGAGTCAGCATGTGGCAGACCTGACCATGCCGCACACGCGGTTGAAGAGGCACTCAGGCAGTTTCCGCAGGATCCCGGTCTCCTTCTCTCACATGCAAAGACCCTGTATGAGAACGGGGCATTTGATGAGGCAGAGCGTACGCTCACCCGGGTCAGGGAGGTCGCCCCGGAACTGGTCTCTGCCAGTGAACTCCTCGCTGAAATACTCTGGCTGACCGGTGATCATGCGGGTGCGGTCACCCTGTTCGGAGAGGTTCTTGCGGCTGACGAGGAGAATGCAAAAGTGTGGTTCTTAAAAGGGGATTCCCTGCAGAATCTGGGCCGGTTTGAAGAGGCGGCACAGGCCCATGAACGTGCCTTCTCCCTGGGGGGTGACAGTTCGGTCGGGCTCCTCCTCTCCCGCCGGATGCGGTACCTTCAGCAGAAGAATGCCGGCATATGAGTCCGGGTTATGATCCGATCTCGCTGTTGATTGTCCGAATCACCAGCTCGCGGTTATAGGGTTTGATGATATACCCGGCAGCACCGACCCGCAGGGCCAGGGCAACCACCTGTTCGAGACCGGCACGGGAACACATGACGACCGGCACTGCGGGTAACTCCTTCCTGAACTCCCGCAGTGCCTCTATTCCGTTCATGTCCGGCATCACCAGGTCCAGAATGATCAGGTCCGGAGGCTGCTTTCGTGCTGAGGAGATTCCTTCCGGGCCAATCCCGGCAGAGCGTGTCTGATACCCTTCCTGGTGCAGGATATCCGCCATCATCTTCTGATCAGCAGGATCATCATCGATTATGAGAACGGTTTTCAATTCCACCCACCTCATTGTCCGGAACCGGATCTGTCGTATCCTTCCGTGTGATAATACATCACATTTGACCGGCGGGCATATGAAGGTATACCGGGCGGGGTGCGGGGGTTATCCGCCCCTCTGGAGGGCGATTTTCCCGGTTCTGACCGTCTCCAGTATTCCGTAGGGTTTGAAGAGTTCTTCGATGGCCGCGATCTTCCCTGAGTCACCGGTCACCTCAATCATCAGGGATCCGGTCCCGACATCGATGATCTTGGCCCTGAAGATGCCGGCGATCTGCATCACCTCTGAGCGTGCATCACCGGGTTCTGCCTTCACCTTGATGAGGGCAAGTTCCCGTTCCACATGCTCCGCAGTGGTGATGTCCAGGACCCTGATGACCTCGATCAGCTTGTTCAGCTGTTTCTTCACCTGCTCGATCTGGACGTCGTTCCCGGAGACAACGATGGTGATCCTGCTCGTCTCGGGCTGTTCGCTCGCCCCGACCGCCAGACTCTCGATATTAAATCCCCGGCGTGAGAAGAGGCCGGTTACCCGTGAGAGGACACCCGGGCTGTCCTCGACCAGGACACTGAAGATATGCGGGTTCATCTCATTCCTCCTCGTGATCGGTGTGATGCCCGACGATCATCTCACTGATCCCAGCTCCTGCCGGGACCATCGGGAAGACGTTCTCCTCCCGTTCCACCCTGACATCAAGGAGATACGGGCCGGTATGATCCAGAGCCCGCCGGATTGCCGGTTCCACATCTGCGGTTTCGGTCACTGTCTCGGCACGGATCCCGTATGCTCCCGCAATCTGAGCAAACCCGATCTCCGGGAGTTCGGTGTAGGAGTACCTCCGTTCATAGAAGAGCTCCTGCCACTGCCGGACCATCCCCAGGAACCGGTTATTCAGGATGATCACCTTGACCGGAATCTGGTACTGGGCGATAGTCCCGAGCTCCTGGATGTTCATCTGGAAACTGCCGTCGCCGGCGATGACCACGACCGGTTCATCAGGACAGGCAAACTGTGCCCCCATTGCTGCCGGAAACCCGTACCCCATCGTTCCCAGCCCGCCTGAAGTGATCCACTGTCGGGGACGGGAGAACCGGAAGTACTGTGCTGTCCACATCTGGTTCTGACCGACCTCGCTCACGATGACTCCCCGGGTACCGAGGATCCCGGTCAGGGTCCGGATGACCAGCTGGGGCCTGAGACATCCATCCTCCCTGAACCTGAGCGGGTGACGGGCTTTCCAGTTCTGGACCTGTTCTGACCATCCGGGGTGGGGGCAGACGCCCTGTATCCGTTTCAGCAGATCGGTCAGAACACTCTTTGCATCCCCGACGATCGGGACATCCACGGGTTTGTTCTTCCCGATCTCAGCCGGGTCGATGTCGATGTGAATCACTTTTGCATCAGGCGCAAAGGTCGCAATGTTACCGGTGACCCGGTCATCGAACCTCACCCCGATGGAGAAGAGGAGATCACACCCGGTGATCGCGTAATTGGCATACTCGGTCCCGTGCATCCCGAGCATCCCCAGGTTGAGGGGATGATCCGCCGGAATGCAGCCGAGACCCATGAGGGTCGTGGTGACCGGCATGCACATCCGCTCGGCAAAAACGACCAGTTCTGCGGATGCGTCCGAGGAGATGACTCCCCCGCCGGCATAAACAATCGGTCGCTTCGCTTCCTCGAGCAGCTCGACGGCCCGCTGGATCTGTTTGCCATGACCCTGGTAGGTGGGTCTGTACCCCCTGAGCCGGATCTGCTGTTCAGGTCCGTCCACGTCCACTATCTTTGTGGTACTGACATCCTTGGGGATATCGATGAGGACCGGCCCTTTTCTTCCGGTTGAGGCGATATAAAAGGCCTCCCTGATGATCCGTTTCAGGTCCTGGGGACGCTGGACCAGGAAGTTATGCTTGGTGACCGGCATGGTGATCCCGGTGATGTCAGACTCCTGGAAGGCATCATTCCCGAGCAGGCTGGTCGGGACCTGGCCGGTAAGGGCGACGACCGGGACCGAGTCCATGTATGCGGTCGCAAGCCCGGTCACCAGGTTACAGGCACCCGGCCCGGAGGTGGCGAGGCAGACCCCGGTCTTCCCGCTGGCCCGCGCATATCCGTCTGCAGCATGGATCGCTGCCTGTTCATGTCTGACGAGGATATGTCTGATATCTGAGTCGTAGAGCTCGTCGTAGATGGGAAGGACGACACCACCGGGGTATCCGAATATCGTCTCCACTCCCTGTTCTTTCAGCCCTTCAATCAGAATCTGTGCGCCGCTCTTCATCTCTCTCCCGTAATAGCCGGTTCATTCCGGTAACCACCGCCTCGACACTCGCCTGGATGATGTCAGTCCTGGCCCCGCATGAGGTGATGGTTTTGCCGTTCTTGTTCAGTTTCACCATGACTTCGACCATCGCGTCGGTTCCGCCGGTGATCGCATCCACATGGTACTCTTCCAGCCTGATGTCGCCGTACCCGGAGACTGACTCCCGCAGGACCCGCAGGGCGGCATCCACCGGCCCGTCTCCTGTCGCGGCTCCGGTCACCTCCTTCCCGTTGATCACCATGGTGACTGAGGCGGTGGGAAGGATCGCAGAACCGCTGACCACGGTAAACTGTTTGACGCTGAGGATCGGTTTGCATTCGAGGAGCATGACTGCGTCACTGATCGCCATGACGTCGGTATCACTGACCCGTCTCCCCTCGTCACCGAGTGCCTTGACCCGTTTTACGATCTCCTCCAGCTGCCGGGGGTTGGGATTATACCCGAGCTCAGTCAGAGCGGCCTTGACCGATGCCGAACCCGAGTGTTTTCCAAGGACGATCCGCCGGGTACGGCCGACCGTCTCCGGGGCCATCGGCTCATAGGTCCGCGTGTCGCGGAAGAGGCCGTGAGCATGGATCCCGCTCTCGTGGGTAAATGCCATGGTCCCCACGATCGGCTTGTTGGTGGCGAAGGGGACACCGGTCAGCCGTGAGACCAGGGCAGAGAGCGGGTAGATCTTCCGGGTATCGATCCCGGTCCGGTACCCGTAGAGCATCTCCAGCGACATGACCACCTCCTCAAACGGGGTGTTTCCTGCCCGTTCACCCAGACCGTTGACCGTGACATGGGCACAGTCTGCCCCTGCCCGCAGTGCCGAGATGGTGGTGGCGAGGGCAAGTCCGAGATCGTTGTGACAGTGGATGCTCAGGGGGGCATAGCAGAGCGGAGGGATGATCTCTGCAGCCCGTTCCGGGGTGAGGAGTCCGACGGTATCGCAGAAACAGAGCCGGTCCGCACCATGCGATACCCCGTCCCGGTACAGCGCCCCGAGAAACTCCATGTCTGCCCGGGATGCATCCTCTCCGGAGAGTTCGACGATCAGTCCGCGGTCCTTTGCATAGGCCACTGCGGTCATCGCCATCTCATGGACCTCTTCCCGGCTCTTCTGCAGCTTGCGGGTGATATGCAGATCAGAGACCGGGACCACGAGGTGAACCGAGTCAGCACCCGCTTCTGCAGCACAGTCGATATCCTGCGGGAGTGCCCGGACATAGGTGCAACATTCGGCGGTCAGGCCGGCATCAGCGATCAGGCGGATCGCTTCCCTTTCGCCCTCCGATGCAACTGCAGATCCTGCCTCGACGATATGCACGCCGATATCTGAAATAGCGACAGCAATCTCAAGTTTTTCAGCAGGGGTCAGCGAGACTCCGGGTGTCTGTTCACCGTCTCGGAGTGTTGTATCGAAAAAGCGGAACTTTTTATCGGACAATAAAGCAATCACTCATAGGATTCACTCCCATGAGTATGTGGGAGGTTTTCTCTAATTAAACATGTGCCGGAAAAGAGGGGGGATTTTTAAACTGGTTCTTTTGGGGGGTATAATATGGTGCACTTCCATCCTTTTTTCATCCGGAGCGCACCATTCGCTCCTTACCGGGCCTTGACCTGGACCCGCGGTTCGATGAGCGTCCATATCAGGTCAGCGAGTTCCCTGATGTTCTTCGTCTGGATGAAGACCTCTCCGGGACCGGTGATCTCGGTCACCAGGAATTCTCCCGAGAGGAGTGTCTCTTTCCACCCGCCAAACTTCTTCTCCTCATACTGGCAGGTGTCACTGAACGCGGCAAGGTGGAAGTTGTCCACCACCAGCCGTTCCCCTGCTGCCAGTTGATGCCGGTCGATCGCACCAAAGGTGTTGATGAAGAGGAGCCCTTCCCCTGATACCTTAATCATAAAGAGTCCCTGGCCGAAGATCCCCCGTGAAAACCCCTGCCATTCGACATCAAGGGATACTCCCTGCTCTGATGCGATATAGGCCGACTTCTGGACGATGAATCCCTGTCCGGGCCTGACGGTCAGGACCTCCACATCCCCGAGCGGGGCGGATGAGAATCCTGCCTCCCCGGGTCCGGACTCTGCCGTGAAGTCATTGACGAAGAATGACTGGCCGCCGAGGAGACTCATTCCTATGGTGGAGAGGAGTCCCTGCTTTCTCTTCCGTGTATGCACCGCTATCGACGGCTGCATGTAGGTCATGGCCCCGGCCTCTGCGGTGATCGACTCTCCCTGCCTCAGGTTCACTACCAGGTACCCGTACCCTGGCCGGTACTTGATCTCATACTCCATGTCGTCTCTCCTTCACTACCGATCATGCACTCCGGGGAGATAGGGTTACCTCCCGGCGGGATGGTTTTGCTCCTCCAGAGATGCACCACGGTGTGCGCGTGAGTGCACCAACTCACGTCTCCCCATCCGGAGACTGCCGGGAAGGGGGACCGGAGAAGGAAAAGTGATATCCCCTCCCTGCATATCTCATTGATTACGGAGAAAACCGAGGTCATCAATGATCCAGAAGTACTATGACAAGGATGTCGATCCGCAGGCGATCGCGAAAAAGACGATCGCGGTGATCGGGTACGGTTCCCAGGGGAGAGGGCAGGCTCTGAACCTGAAAGACAGCGGTCTGAACGTGATCATCGGGCTGCGACCGGGGAAGAGCTGGGATCTCGCGAAGAGCGAGGGATTCGAGGTATTCGAGGTGGCTGAGGCTGTCAGGAAGGCTGACATCATCCAGATCCTGATCCCGGACGAACACCAGGCCGGGGTATACCGGTCCTCTATCGGACCGAACCTGCGGGCAGGATCGGTCCTCATGTTCTCGCACGGGTTCAATATTCATTATGGCCAGATCGTCCCTCCCACCAACGTGGATGTGGTCATGGTGGCGCCCAAAGGCCCGGGTCATATGGTCCGCCGGACCTATACCGAGGGGATGGGCGTCCCTGCCCTGATCGCCATCCATCAGGATGTGTCAGGGAACGGGCGGAAGGTAGCCCTTGCGTATGCCCAGGGGATCGGGGCGACCCGAGCCGTGGTTCTTGAGACCTCATTCAGTGAAGAGACCGAGACCGATCTCTTCGGGGAACAGGCGGTCTTATGCGGTGGGATCACCTCCCTTATCCGGGCAGGGTTCGAGACCCTGGTCGAGGCCGGCTATGCCCCCGAGATGGCGTACCTTGAGGTGCTCCATGAGACGAAGCTGATCGTGGATCTCATCTATGAGGGCGGATTTACGAAGATGCGGAGTGCCATCTCGAACACGGCTCAGTTTGGTGATCTGACCCGCGGTCCCCGGGTCATTGGTCCGGAATCCTACCTTGCCATGCAGGAGATCCTCGAAGAGATCCAGAACGGCTCTTTTGCCAAGGAGTGGATCCTGGAGAATATGGTCAACCGGCCGGTCTTCACCGCTCTGACACGGGCAGATGAGGAGCACCAGATTGAAGAGGTTGGTGCCGAGATACGGGCGATGATGCCCCAGTTCCAGAAGAAGTAACCTGCATTCCCCTTTTTTTCCCTGATCAGGGCTCATCCCGAACAGAGATGCCGGCCTCCTCGGTCGTGATTACTCCGGAGAGGATGCTGAACCGGATCAGGTCGTCAGGAAGACCGTCAGAACGTCTCCTGATCGATCTGATGGTCTCCTCCCGCTGGTTCATTCCACAATGGGCGAGGTCATTGCGCAGAGCCGAGACCCGCTCCCAGATCGCTGCCATTTCACGGATTCCTTCCCTGGACTGGAGGACCGGGGTGTACATTGTCGTATCAGCGGGCTTATCCTGCATGGTCAGTACGATACCGGTCAGGGTCCGCGAGGCGGTATGCCGGGTACCGGCGTCCAGCCACTCCTCCCCGGCACCTACGAGGAGGATGGTGCACGAGATGAGCCACTCCCGTGAGAGGGATGCAGCCTGGAAGTCAAGCCCTTTCTCAATCTGGTACCTGACCAGGATGAGCTGTTTCAGGAGGTATCCGGGGGACAATCCCTCCTTCGGAGGGGGAGCAGCCATCGCCCGGATCGGTTCAATGGTATCGATGATCGGCGAGAGGGCCGGGGCAAACCGGTGGATCTCTTCCCTGACCCCGGGGAGATCCCTGATGATCCCCCATCCTGCATACAGGGCATCCACCGGCCGGCTCAGCCTGACCGCAGCCATGAACGTACCCAGCAGGCTTGACCAGCTGCTCAGCCGGGTGGGAGGGTCAGGTTCTGCTGGATCCCGGTGAATGTGTCGCTGCAGCCCGTTCATGAGGATACCGAGCGGGGCTGCGTCAGCACTCTCGTTCAGGGATTTCACTCCGGATATCCAGTCATTCACCCCGGTCAGGGGAAGGAGATCGGCAAAGTGGCGCAGTCCGTGTTCATCCGGGACGGTGGCATAGATGATTCCTGAAATCCTGACCTTCCGGACCTCTTTCAGATAGACTGCCGCATGGGCGATGATGAACGGGATCGCATGGCATCCGCCGGTGATATCAAAGAGGATCTCCTCACCCGGCTTTGCCACCTCTCCGAGGAGGGTGAAGGTCTCCCAGAGATCATCCCGTCCGGTTCCTTCCGGAATCCAGAGTTTCTGAACCTGGATGCCCCGGCTTTCACACGCTGATGCGATATGTGCCTCCCGGGGGTCCCGGATCACCAGGATCATCTCATCCGGCTGCCAGAGTCTCCATACTGCCTCATGCACCAGGCTGGTAACCACGCACTGGTCATCGCGACAGAACCTCATCTCCCCCTGATCCGCCGGCCCGATACATGATATACAGCGCATCTCCTTTCATATACCTGGAGGAATAAAATCTGTTCGATACTGACGTCCCTGCAGATGAGATGAGCGATGAAGATAGCGTATGTGTATGATGTGATCTATCCTGAGACGATCGGGGGAGTGGAGAAACGGATTCATGAGATAGGAATCCGGCTGGCAGGGATGGGGCACGAGGTTCATCTCTATGGAATGAAATACGGACCCGGCCCTGATACCGTCACCCGTGACGGGCTGATCATCCACGGGGTATGCCCCGCCGTATCCCTGTATACGCAGGGACGGCGTTCGATCATGCAGGCGATCCGGTATACTCTTGCGCTCATCCCTCATCTCCTCCATTCTGACGCGGAGATCATCGACTGCCAGAACTTTCCCTATCTGACCGTGCCCGTCGCCTGTCTGGCAGCCCGGCTGAAGGGGCAGGTGTTTCTGGTCACCTGGCATGAGTTCTGGGGAAGGTACTGGTACGAATACCTCGGTCCGGCAGGTCTGCTCGGGCTCGGTGCCGAGAGGATTGCCCTCTGGTGCAGCGGGAGGGCTGCTGCGGTCTCGCCTCATACCGCAGAACTGATGGCCCGGGCCGGATACCGGGATCAGCCCCGGATCATCCCGAACGGGATCGATCTCGTATACATCAGGTCAGTCCCTCCTTCTCAGGCCCGGAGCGATCTGGTCTTTGCCGGCCGGTTCATCCCTGAGAAACATCCCGGGCTCGTCGTGGAGACGGTCAGGGAACTGAGGAAGACCATTCCAGACATCAGGTGCATCATGATTGGTGACGGGCCGCTCGCCGGCGAGGTCAGGGAGATGATCGTCAGTGAGGGCCTTTCAGAGCATATCACCTGCACCGGGTTTATCGCGGATCATGCGGAGATCATGGCGCTGATGAAGGCATCCCGTGTCTTTATCCTGCCCAGTGAACGGGAGGGGTTCGGGATAGCTGCCCTTGAAGCAATGGCCTGTGGTCTGCCCCTGGTAACCATCGATCATCCCCGGAATGCGGCATCTGCGCATGTCATCCCCGGATGCGGATCCGTCACCCGGATGGACCCGCACACACTGGCAGAGGGGGTGCGATCCTGCCTTGCGGGCGGGTTCGATCCTGATGCGCTCGCCTCGTACGCAACCTCCCATGACTGGGATCGAATTGCGGCAGAGATCAGTGCCTGGTATCGGTCACCGTGAGGATCATCTCACCCGCAATGGACAGGGCCAGACCGGGAGCGCTTTATAGCGGTATTCTGAAGTATAGGTATGACAAGTGAGCCGTTTACGCTCAATGGGAAGAAATTTGAAGGGTATGTCATCCCTATCGGCCCGGTCAGTCTGGTATTTGCATCCGCAGAGCACGGACTCGTCGGCTGCGGGGCGATTGATGTTATCGCCCTTGAGAAGTTTCAGATTCCGGCAGCAAAGGTCAGGCCCGTCTCAACCCCGTCGGTCAGTTCGATCGCCGAACTCCTCTCAGGGGAGATCGTGGTGGTCAATCAGTATGCCCAGGCTGCCGGCATCACCCTGGGCATGAGTGGAAAGGACGCGTTACTCAGGCTTTCCTAAGGGATGGAAATTCAGGTGATCGCATCAGCGATCATCACTCTCCATTCTGTTCCGTGCAGGTCAATGGTCTTCCAGGATGCGTTCCGTGAACGGGGATCACCCGGTTCGGCACGCCAGAGTTCATAGATCATGGTCCCCTCCTTCTCCTGAATCATGGCATTCCTGATATCATGGAAGGTCGCGAACTCGGTGAGGAAATTTTCAGGGGGCACTTTTGTCAGTTCTGTCGGGTGGGTGGTGTACAGGATGGTTCCGTCACTCTGCATCACGATGCTCAGGTTCGCGGTACCGTTCACGACTGGTCTGATGACCGATTCTCCGAGGGACCAGGGGATGATGAGGGCGACCGCCGCCCCGATCCGGTCCTTCACCACGGCCGGGCGGACAATGGTCACTCCCTGGTCGACCGCGGATATGTCCCGCACCATCCCCATCTTCGGCCTGATGTACCGGATCGAGTCCTGGATGGCAGGATCTTCGAGGATGGTGGAACTGAGCGGGCCGGTGATGACAGAGGGGTTGAGCATGGTGTCGGTCCGGTCACCGGTCGTCAGGATCACGCCTCCCCAGCCTGGCTGATTGATCTGGCCGGGGGAGACCACTGATTCGGGGGCATCCGCCCCGTCCGTCTCACTGTACTCCCGGGCGATCGTGGTCATATTCTGATCGATGGTATCCAGTGAGGAGAGGAGTGATCTGCTGACGGTATCCAGGAGATCCTCACCGGGTCCTCCGGCCGGTGCAGCCACACTGCCGGTGATGAGGGCGAGGATGATGAGAATACACGGTATTGCAGATGAAATGTGCATGTATTACCATTCCCCTGCATCTATCTATCCTTTGCTGAACTGAACCGGTCTGGTTCCGTGCGCCTTCCCGCGGGAATGGAAAACGATCAGGTATTAATGGTAGTATGGAGAAGGAATCGTATGTACCGGAAGATACTTGCCGGGGTGGATGGTTCCACCGAGAGTATGCAGGCACTCCGCGAGACGATTTCGCTTGCAAAGGCTCTGAATGCCTCTGTTGATGTTCTCTTTGTCATCCCTCCCCAGATATACAGCCAGTTTGCTGAACGCGAGGTTATGGTCAGGCAGCCGGACGGGACCGATCAGCGGATCAGCATGCTGCAGAAGGAGGAGAATGATCTTACCGAGGCTATCAGGAAGATATCTGCCGATGAAGGGTATGAGGTCACCATCCATACCCGGGTTGGTGATGCGGTTGAGGGTCTGGTCGAGTTCAGTACATCACACGGGACTGACCTGGTCGTGGTCGGGTCGAGCGGAAAAGGGATGGCAGACCGGCTGATCCTCGGCAGCGTGAGCACCGGGGTGGTGCATCAGAGCCGGGTTCCGGTCCTTGTTATGAAACCGAAAAAATAAGTTCTTTTTTGTTCAGGGCCGGTTATCATAGATATTGCAGGTGAGTCGTGCAATGAAGACTCCCCACAGCGGGCCCAGGAC